>PAWM01000007.1 GCA_002714185.1 Flavobacteriales bacterium
TGATGGTCAATGGACTAAAAATTCGAAAGGATGGGTATGGAGTGAAGGTTATTGGAAAAAAATTGATATCAATAAATGGATTAATTTATATGCCTAAAAATATTTAGTTAATCATAATAATTATCTTAGTAATAAAAAAGGGAATGTTTGCTCATTCCCTTTTTTAATTTAAATAAAATCTATCTTTATACAAAAATACATAAGGTTTGGAACAGCAATATAAAATGATAGCAACTACCTTGTTTGGGTTAGAGCCATTATTAAAAGATGAATTAGAAAAGATAAATGCAAAAAAAATCCAAATTGGAAATAGATGTGTTTATTTCACTGGCAATAATGAATTAATGTATAGAGCTAATATCCAATTAAGGACTGCATTAAAAATATTAAAAGAAATATCAATATTCAAATCAAAGAATGAACACGAACTATACAAAAATATAAATAGAATTAAGTGGGATAAAATAATGACAACCTCCCAAACTTTTAGTGTCACATCAACTGTAAATTCGAAATACTTTTCCCATAGCAATTATGTTTCATTAGTTACCAAAGATGCCATTGTTGATCAATTTAGAAAAAAATATAATAAACGGCCGTCTGTAGATTTAAAAAATCCTGATTTTAATATTCACATACACATATCTAATAATAATTGTAATATATCATTAAATAGTTCAGGTAAATCGCTACATAAAAGAGGTTACAGAACAAATAGATTTACAGCTCCAATGAATGAAGTTCTAGCAGCTGGAATGGTTCTTCTAAGTGGCTGGAATAAACAACAAAATTTAATTAACCCTATGTGTGGTTCAGGAACACTGATAATTGAAGCTGGATTAATTGCAAAAAATAGAGCTCCCAATATCTTTCGAAATAATTTTAGCTTCCAAAATTGGAACGATTACGATAACATATTATTTAATAATTTAAAAATTGACATTAGAAATCGTGAAGTTGAATTCCAAAATAATATAGTTGGTTTTGATATTTCAGCATCTGCAATTGCAATGGCAAGACAATCTGTTGAAAGCATAAAACTAAACGATATTATTAAAATTCAAGGAAAAAACTTTTTCAAATCTAATGGGGAAGAAAATTCAATTATACTAATTAATCCACCTTATGGGAAAAGGATAGCTTTAAAACAAGATTATTACAAACAACTTGGAGACACCTTAAAACAAAATTATATTAATACAGATGCTTGGATAATAAGTAGCGAATTAGAACAATTAAAAAAAATTGGACTTAAACCATCTAAAAAAATAAAACTATTCAATGGTGCCCTTGAATGCAAATTAGTTAAATATGAACTATATAAGGGTAGTAAAAAATTTAATAAATTTCAAAGTGAGTAACTAGACATGCAAGGATATTATTAACTACATGTAATATAATTGGTATTAATAAACTACCTGATTTCAACCTTGCATAACCAAGTAAAACTGCCATTGGAAATATCATTAAAATAATAACTAACAATCCATATTGCATATGAACAATAGAAAATAAAATTGATGAAATAATTACTGCTCCCTTACCTCCTAAAAAAGAATTTTCAAGTCCTTTAAATAAAAATCCTCTAAACAAAAGCTCCTCAAAGATAGGTCCACAAATACCAACCCCCAAATAAAGTAAAAAAATGCTATTTGCATTTTTATAACTTTCAATTACAAAATCTGTGTTAAAAAGCTCAGGATAATTATTTGAAATTAATTCCATTAAAAACATTAAAAATAAAGACGAAATAATAAACAAAAATAATTGAGTTCTGTTTGGTTTCGTAAGATTAAGATACTTAACAATATCCATTCTTTTTACTTTAATGAAAGTAAATAAACAAATAGAACCTATTATAGAAGATAATAATGAAATTAATCCTAAGTAAGAAAAAGCAACAGTTTCAATATCTATTGCATAATTGAATTTATGCAATAGAAAAACTGTCAAAGATTGTACTAAGCCAAAAACAAGAAAAACAATTAATGTAATTAATAATGTATAATTAAAACCCCAGTATTCTGTGTTATTATTTAAATTCATAATCTGAGATAAAAATACGTATTTTTGAAAAATGGATAATCAAGATATAGAAAATAAAAAGATAAGTATTGATATTTTTTTCTTTCCAGCATTATTAATAATAATTATTACTAGTGTGAAAATAATAGAATTAAAATATGAAGTTTTTTTTGGAGATTTTGGAGTATATCCGAAAAACATAAGTGGACTAGAGGGTATTATACTATCACCTTTTATACACGGATCTGTAAAACATTTATTTAATAACTCAATACCTTTATTTTTTCTTTTATCTGCTATGATTCATTTTTATGATAAAATGGCTTATATCATATATGTTTTGATACACATAATTAGTGGCTTAATTTTATGGTTTATTGGTAGAGAAGTTTTTCATATAGGTGCTAGCGGTATTGTATATGGATTAGCATCATTTATGTTTTTTAGTGGTATCTTGAGAAGAAATACACAATTATTAGCATTCTCTCTATTAATAACATTTTTATATGGAAGTATGGTATGGGGTATTTTTCCTGAAACTGTGAAAAAAGGCATCTCATGGGAAGCACATTTAAGTGGTTCTATAGTAGGATTTTTTCTGTCAATTATTTTTTTAAAAAAAGGACCTCAAAGAAAAAAATATGATTGGGATGATGATGATAATGATGATAATGATGATAATGATGAATACATTTATCATATTATAGATTAATTATAATATTTTATTTATTTTAACATTTAAAAAAAAATGAAAATGAATTATTTAAAAATTATTTTTATATGTTATTTTTTAGCTATTGGATGTAATCAAACAGCTCAAAATGAAATACTTTCAACAATGGACGGTCAATACATTGAAAAAAATAAAGATGGATTAATAACAGTAATCGGTAATTTTAAAAATGGAAAAAAAGAAGGTCAATTTCTGTATTTAGATTCAAAAGGTAAACTTCAAGCTCAAGAAAATTATCTAAATAATCAACTACATAATAACCAGCTTACAATTCATAATACAGGTAAGATTAACAAGAGTATAACATATATTAATGGTAAAAAAAGCGGCTCATATACCATCTACTATAAAAATGGTAAAATTCAAGAAACAGGAAATTATAAAAATGACAAAAAAGATGGGGAAATTATATGGTACTACGACAACGGTCAAAAAAATATTGTTTTTACATACGAAAATGGTCAATTAAATGGACCCACTCAAGAGTTCTCTAAGGACGGGGTTTTAATCAACGAGGGTAATTATGTTAATGGTGACAAAATCAACTAAAAAATAGACTTTATCTACAATCTATTATATGAAGTGTTTTGATTTCTCAATTCATTTCATTATATTTATATGTTAAAATTTACTTAATTAGATATATTAAGTATACCCCTAAATCAATTAAAAATTTAAAAAATTATGAAAAAGTTAAACTTTTTAATGGCTGTTTTAGCCTCTGTATTTAGCCTTCAATTTTCTTGGGCTCAACCAGGTTTCTATGAAGTTGAAGCTGGTGCTTTTTACTATTCACCAATGGAATTAACTATTGAAGTTGGTTCTACAGTAACATGGATAAATGTTGGTGGCTTTCACGATGTTAATTTTGAAACTAATTCTATTACTGGCGATACTTTTGGTAATCCAGAATCATTTTCTATCGCTGCTGTATACTCAGCAGGATCAGATAGTCCAGTAGAAATAGGCTCATGGACATTTACTGAAGAGGGCACATACTATTATGATTGCTCTGTAGGCACACATGCTGCTTCAGGTATGATTGGTACTATTATTGTTACTCCTGAGGGAGAATACCCTGGATGTATGGATGAATCAGCATGTAATTTTGATCCCATCGCTAATATTGAAGATGGCTCATGCTTATATAACGACTTATGCTGCGAAGCATTAACACCTGAATGCCTTGCATGTCAAGCATGTATGTCTCCAGAAGAATGGTGTTTATCTAATTTTAATGATGGTTGCTCCGATTATGATGTTGTGGGCTGCATGGATGATGGTCTTCAAGATTGGTCTCCATTCCCAGGTATAGCTGCTGATGATTATGAACCATTGGCTAATCAGCCAGGAGAATGTGCATATTGGGGGTGTGGTAACCCAGATAATACATTGATGTTAGTTGGAACATTTATGGACATTAGTGGAAACAATGTAGGTTGGCAAGGTTCATCTATGCTTGTAACAAATATATGGGAAGATTCATATATTTACGATGTAGGTGACACTGTATTTTACTTCTCGCCTACAGCAGAAATTATGTATGAATTACCTCCTTTACCTACAGAGGACTGTTGTGGTTTAATTGATAATAATGAATTTTTAGATGATGGAGTAACTCCAAATGTAAACTTCGGAGGTCAATTACCTGATGGATTAATTAATCATGATGATTGTTTAGAATGTCCTTTAAATGAAAATTATGTTGGAAATTTTGGTTATGTTGTTAACTTTTGTGCACCAGATGATTTATTAGACGGGTGTTATAATCTTGTAGTAGATGATGGTGATCCAAATGCAATTGCATGGCAAATACAAAATGCAGAAATTTCTGTTTTTGCTCTAACAGGATCAACTCCATTTGATGAAACAAGTGGCTCTGCTTGTACAGCTGACACTACTGATGCTGGCTTTGACTTCTACGACATTGGTATTAATAATATGAATTTTGAAGATGGTATCTTAACTTCTGAAGTATGTAACTTTGGTAATGAAACAACTACAAACTCAGATGGAATAGAAACTGCAGGAACAACATGGATATTAATTGATGGATTTGCTGAAATTTCTGATTCACCCTCACAAATGGTAGCAATTAATCCTCTAGGTGACGAGGTAACATCTGATGGTTACTACTGGGGAACTTGTTATGATTTTTCATATGACTTATCCGAATTAACATCTGCTGCGGAATTAGGGCCTGGTGATCATAGTATTACTTTATGGGTTAATGGCGGTGCTGAGCAACCACTAGGGGTTAGTCCAGAGTTTGGTGAAACTTATTATGAAAATAATTATCAAACTATATCATTTACTATCCCTTATGTATATGGTTGTATGGACGAATGGGCTTCAAACTATAACCCAGAAGCAAACAGTGATAATGATGGTCAAGAACCATGCTACTATGTATGTGGGGATACAGACGGAGATGGGATAGCTGATGATAATTCTTACCAAGCATTTACAATTACTTGTGGCGGTGGATCTTGGCAAGGAGAAGTAGGATGGACAATCCAAACAGTGGATGGATTTGAAGTAATCTCTGGCGGTGCTCCATTTGACAGTAATGATTTTAGTGAGTACGGTCTATGTTTAGAGCCAGGGTGTTATCAAGTTGTTATGACTGATACATATGGAGACGGCTGGAACGGTAACGAACTAGAAATCGGTGAAGATTTAGAGTTTACAATTGATTTTGGAACTGATGCATCTTCTCTTTTTGAAGTCGGTGAAGGAGGTTGTGGTGATTATTTAGGATGTATGGATTCTGCTGCAACAAATTATAGCGAAGCAGCTATCCAAGATGATGGTTCCTGTGAGTATGATTGTTCATTTTACACAGATGATAATGACACACCATATGAATCGGTTGAAATAACTGTAGATGGTGGATCTTGGCAAGGTGAAATTGGTTGGGAAATTATTGATAGTGAAGGTACTGTTTTAATGTCTGCTGGTGCTCCTTATAATGATGTAACATGTCTACCTATCGGATGTTATACAATTGAAATGACTGATTCATTCGGTGACGGATGGAATGGTAATGTAATGACATTACAAACTGGTAGTGGATTTACTTGGTCATTTGATGGACCTGCAGACCCTTATCCAAATGGTACATCTGCTTCTGGAACATTTGCAACAGGTGACCCTACAGCTTGCGGGATATATTTTGGATGTATGGATGTAGAAGCTGATAATTATAATGAAATAAACACTGTTGACGATGGCTATTGTGAATATTCTTGCATAGATGGAGGTACTGCTGTTACAATTGAATGCGATGGAGGAACATTTCAAGGCGAAGTAAGCTGGACAATATATGATGCTAATGGTGCAGTAATTATAAGTGGAGGTGCTCCATTTTTTGACGAAGGAACATGTCTGCTTGATGGATGCTATACAATTGAAATGACCGACTCATACGGGGATGGATGGAATGGAAATGATTTAACAATTGTTGGAGAAGGTATCGATGTTGATATTACTGCTGAAGGCGATGGAGGAAGTGCTGCATTTGGAGTCAATGATGATAGTTGTGTTACAGAAGGATGTATGGATAGTACTGCTGAAAATTATAATCCAGATGCAAATATGGATGATGGATCTTGTGAATACGATTGTGAAACATGGTTAGATACAGAAGAAGAATTTACTTGCTATTGGTATGTATGGGTATATAATACATATGAATATACTGTTGAAATGATGGAAGGTTATGGCTATGATTGTACATGTGTAGAAAATCCTGTACNTGGATGTACTGATCCAAATGCTGATAATTATGACACAACTGCAACTGAAAATGATGGATCTTGTACATACACATGTGACGAAGATGCGGGACAAGTATCTACTTCTATAAGTTGTGATGGAGGAACATGGCAAGGTGAAGTTTCTTGGCAAATATACGATGATACTGGAGCCTTAATAGCTTCTGGTGGAGCTCCATATTCTAATGAAATTTGCTTAATGGATGATATGTGTTATACTGTTGAAATGCAAGATTCATTTGGAGACGGTTGGAATGGTAATGTTTTAAACATTGGAGGGACTGAAATGAGTCTTTATGCAGGTTCTAGTGGAAACGATACATATAACTGTGTTTATGAATGTAACTTTACTGAAATACCTGTCTTTGTAAACAACGGTAGTGGCACCTCTTTTGGCTTCTCTATCACTAATAGTGCAGGGGATGTTGTAGTCAGTGGTGGAAATAGTTTTGATGGACAACTTTGTTTAGATCCGGACGACTGCTATGATGTTAATTTAGCAAGTGCTGATGGTATGGGTGACGAAGGTGTTACACTAACTGTTGGAGACACGGATTACAGCTGGACAGGATTTAGCTTTTGGTATGCCTATCACTATGAAGTTGTTGGTGGCGGATGTCCAATTTATGGATGTATGGATGAATTAGCAGATAACTTTAATCCAGATGCAACAGTAAATGAAACATCTCCAGCTGATTCAGCAAATCCTTGTATTTATTACGGATGTACTGATCCAAATGCTGCAAATTATGATTCAACTGCAAATTCTGATGATTCTTCTTGTGAATATACTTGTGAAGATGGTTTAGATGCATATTTAGTAAGTTGCGATGGCGGAACTTTCCAATATGAAGTAACTTGGGAAGTGGTTGATGCTGACGGAACAATTGCTGCTACTGGCGGTGCTCCAACAAGTACAGGTATATGTTTAGCACCTGGCTGTTATACTATTAATATGTATGATAGCTATGGAGATGGCTGGAATGGAAATATTCTAACTATTGGTGATATGTCTTTTGAACTAGAAGAAGGAGCAGAGGCCGAAGCAATACTTGTTGCAGGTGTAGATGCATCAGAATGTGGTGTTTTCTTTGGCTGTACTGATCCAGCAGCTTCTAATTATGATGTAATTAATACGAATGATGATGGGTCTTGTGTATATGATTGTTCTTCATTTGGTGAAAACTGGGAATCTGTCACATTAGTATGTGAAGGTGGTTCATATCAATATGAAGTAGCTTGGAATATCGAAGATGCAGATGGTAACATATTATTTTCAGCTGGTGATGTAGATTATGCAGCTGGTGGTGGATATGATTTTGCAAACCCTGGTATTGTTGACACATGGACATGCTTAGATCCAGACGGATGTTATACAATTAATATGGCAGATGCTTATGGTGATGGTTGGAATGGAAATATTTTAACAATAGGGGGAGATACTGAGATTACTCTTTTTGCTGGAACATCAGGAAGCACTGAATATGGATATTGTCCTTTTGAATGTGATTTACCAGATGTTTTAGATGTTACAGTGAATAATGGTGAAGGAACAGACTTCGGTTTTGTAGTAACTGATTATGAAGGTAATACAATTGTGCAAGGTGGTAATAGCTACAGTGGTTTAGGATGCTTTGATTTAGTAAATGGTTGTTATACTATATCTTTATCGAGTGCAGCAGGTGGAGGATATGGTTCAGCTTCATTATCAATAGGAGAAAATGAATTTGACAGTAGTGACGGAACGGGTGGTTTTTGGAGCTCAATTATCGCTGAAGGTTTAGGTGAAGGTTGCCCTACACTTGGATGTACAGATGCAACTGCATGTAATTTTAATGCAGAAGCAAATCTAGATGACGATTCCTGCTGGTATGCTGAAGATTGTGATAATTATTGTGTAACAGAAAATTTTGATGGATTTGCAGACGGAAGTTCTATAACAACTGGGTCAAACTTATTTGATACTTGGTTAGGCGATGGTCAATTTGATGTTTATGTTAATAATGGAGAGTTAACTATTACTCCAAATTCAGATATTGTAACAACAGCTCCAGTATTTGATGAAGGATCATATACAGTTTCTTTTGATTTAGGTATTCAAGATGGTGGATCTGCTTATTTTAATATGGGTAATTCTGGAAATACATCTAACTGGCAATGGGAGTTTGAAGTGTACTTCAATAATGATGGAACAGGTTACACAACCCAATCATTTGAGGTCTGGGAATATGAACCAGGTAGTGTGTCAGTTGATGTTCTAATTGATATGGACAACGGATTAGCATCACTACAAATAAATGGTGATTGTGTTGATACTTGGGAATGGACCGGTGCTTTAGGAGGTGTTAATTTCTTTGGAGCTACGGGTGATGACTACACTGTTGACAACTTTAGTATGTGTGCAGGTGAAGTCGCTATATGTATTCCAGGATGTACTGATTCTAATGCATTTAATTATAACCCTGATGCAACAGAGGATGATGGTTCTTGTATAGCAGTTGTTTATGGGTGTATTGATGAAAATGCATGGAACTATAACCCTGCAGCAAATACTGATGATGGGTCATGTGTAAATTCATGCGCAGATATTGGACAATCTGAAATGAGTATTACGATGTATACAAATGGTGTAGTTGCGGGATGGTACGGCAGCTCAATTACAATTGGCGATGACACATTTACTTTAGGAAATCTTTATCAAGAAACACAAGTTTTCTGTGCTGATTTATCAGATTGTTTTAGTGTATCTGCTGGCGGTGGAATACAACAATACAATATTGGATGGACAATTAATGCGGATGGGACAGATATTTTATCTGGAGGAGCACCATTCACAGGTGAAATAGGTGATTGTTCTATTGATGGATGTACTGATCCTGATGCATGTAATTATAATTCATCTGCTACTAATGATGACGGATCTTGTACTTTCTCTGGAGAATGTACTGATTGTAATGGCTTAGCATATGATGATGATAATGACGGTGTAGGTAACTGTGATGAAATTTCAGGATGTACTGACCCTTCAGCTGCAAACTATATGAGTGATGCAACAGATGAAGATGGATCATGTAACTATGCTGTATACGGTTGTACGAATTCTGCAGCAGCAAACTTTGATTCAAATGCAAATACTGATGATGGTTCATGTGATTATGGTCCTTGGGGGGAAGTTCCTACTACAGATTGTAGTATGACAATCTTAGTACCAGGTGATGCTTCAATTACAGTTGAAGGAGAAGCAATCACTGAAGCATGGATTGCTGTTACTAATTCAGCTGGTTATGTAGTGGGGTCTGTTCTATGGACATCAGGTGTAACAACATCTATTGCAGTATGGGCTCAAGAAGGAGAAATTCCTGGGATGGAGGCAGGTGAAACTATGACTTGGATAGTTACAACTGATGATGATAATATTATCGGTACTGCAGCATTTAGCTTTGGTAGTAATGAATATGCTTGTAATGGACTAGCCGGAATCAGCTCAATAGACTTTGTTTCTTCATTTACTCAATATATAGAACTATATGAAGGATGGGGTATATGGTCAACATATATTGACCCAGAAGATGCAAGTATGGCTACTATTTTTAATGATATCGTAGATAATTTAACCATTGTTAAGGATGAAAACGGTTCCGTTTACTGGCCAATGTTCGGATTAAACTCTATTGGTGAGCTTACAGACGGAAAAGGTTATCAAGCTAAAATGGTGGCTGATGATGTATTAATTCTTGAAGGTAATTTAGTGCCTTACGACCTACCTCTTTTATTAACTGAAGGATGGGGTATTATGGGATTCTTACATCCAAATGAAGATGGATATAGTGCTGCAGATATGATGGCACCAGTTGTTGATCAATTAACTATACTAAAAGACGAAAATGGTTCTGTTTACTGGCCAATGTTCGGTCTTAATT
Organism: Flavobacteriales bacterium; assembly: GCA_002714185.1. Taxonomy (GTDB): domain Bacteria; phylum Bacteroidota; class Bacteroidia; order Flavobacteriales; family TMED113; genus SP256. The sequence goes on from PAWM01000007.1 coordinate 10,455, forward strand.
CTATAGGGAATATGATGCCTGATAAAGGTTACCAAGTGAAAATGATGTCTGATGCTACATTTAGTTATCCATCAGGTGGAAGGTTTGGATTTAGTGATATTAATCCAGTGGCTAAAACGGTTTATTTTGATAAGCCTTCAAACACTGGAAATAATATGACAATAGGTCTTCCAGCAACAGCTTGGGAAGTAATGCCAGCTATCGGTGATGAGATTGCAGCTTACGATGAATCAGGAAGATTGATTGGTAGCACTTCATTTACTGGTGATCACATTGCTCTTACAGTTTGGGGAGATGATTTAACTACTAATGCTAAAGATGGTTTAGCAATAGGAGAAAAAGTTACCTTCAAACTATGGAACTCTGATATGAACACTGAGTCTACATTAGTAGTAACTAAGTGGGATGAAGGAAGTGATGTATATACAATAGATGGTATAAGCATTGCATCTAACATTATCTTGTCAGGTGATACATCAGCAGATGCTTACAAATTGTATCAAAATGTACCAAATCCATTTAATGGAACAACAACTATTAAGTTCTATGTTCCAGAAAATGTAGAGGTTACAATTGGAGTATACAATATGTTAGGTGAGTATGTTGCAGAAGTAACTACAGATATCTTTAATGCTGGTAAGCATGAGGTAGAATTCAATGGAAGTGACCTTGGACAAGGTACTTACTTTGTGAGAATGACTACTGAAGCCTTTACAGCTACTAAGAATATGAATATCGTTAAGTAATAACGATAACATAAATAAGAAAAGCCCCTTAAATGGGGCTTTTTTTTTACATCCTACTGTAATCAATTTCTAAATTGATTAATGTATTATTATAAATATAATTACATAATACATTGGAAAGATAAGGTGCTAAAAGCACTCCTCTAGTTCCTAAACCATTTAAAATATACATATTTTTATGTTCGCTATGTGATCCTACTACTGGCCTTCTATCAAAAATTGATGGACGGATACCTGCCTTATGGTGTATAATTTTGTAAGGTACCTGTAAAAAAGAATCTAACATATTTACCAATTGCTGTCTTCCATTTAAAGTTGTTTCATTAGTAATGTCATTCCAGTTATATGTTGCACCAACAGAGTAATAATCATTTCCCAAAGGTATAAATAGAAATTTTGAATGTATTATTTTATCTAAATCTAGATTTTTTGAATAAATAACTAACAACTCCCCCTTTGTTGGTTTAAATTTAATTTTACTAAAAAAAGGATTATCTACAGCTTTATAACCTTCACAAAAAATAATTTTATCAGCTTTAATTTTTTTATAAGAAATTAAATTATTGTTTACAGTTAATGATTTATAATCAAACTGCTCATTAATTAATTTATTGACACTTTTACAATAACTTCTAAATGAATTAAGTAAAAGTTGCACATCAACCCTTCCTGAAAAATTAACTAAACCAAAAAATTTATTAAATACTAATCCCGGATTATTAATTGATTTTAAATCAGACGACATATATAAAGATGTATTTCTATTAGAGCTTTTGGATAACCAATTATTCTGATCATAAGGATTATGTAGAAATTTATAAATTCCATTATCATAAGCAAAAGTGTCAGTGCTAATAGATTTTAAATCATTATAAAAAATGTTGAAGTCATGCAATTGATTATCTACATTCCAAACCTTTGTAAACCATTTAAGGACTAATGGATTATAAACTCCTAATGCAATTTGAGATGAAGAAGTTGAATCATACTTATCAATAATCACAAAAGACTTATTACGCCTAATTAATTCAAAAGCAAAGCATGTACCAGCTATACCCTGACCTATTATTATAAAGTCAATTTTCATAAATAAAAAACCCCCAAAATTATGGGGGGTTTTTTAATTTAATAATTCCACATATCGGTTTCGTATAATCTTATTTGTTCTTTTATACGCTCTCCTTCTAAGAGTTGATCGAGTGTTCTTCCAGGTAGATAATCTGATATATTTCTATCATAAACATTTGTTTCTTTAATAATATTTGAAGCAAACAATTTTCTATGAAAATACTCATCAAATGACATTCTTTGAGCAATGTTATCATCTAATGGATATACTTTATGATTAGCTAATAGTTGTCTGATTTCTGGAAAATAAAAAGTTCCAAGTGGTTTAACTGATAAGCCATCTTGTGTATATAATCCAGCTGCACCATCTCCTCTAACTAAAGGTGTAATTGAAACATATCTATAATCTAGTTTTGCTCTTCTTTTATCAAAGAATATTTCTTCTTCAATATAATAACCTACTATATCTAAAGGAGCATATTCAATTACTATATCAATTTGATCTATCTCTTCACCAAAATCATCAAAGAATCTTTGTGTACCTCTTCTTTGAAATACACCAGGCTCTGCATTATTTCTATCACCAATTATTTCTCTTGTTGAAAATTTTCTAGTTAAAGATGAATTATAAACAGACACTAAAGGATCTCCCGAGGGAGTTAAAGTAGTAGCTGCATCTTTTAGAATTTGAAAAAGATTTTTTCTAGCATCCGTACCACTTAATACTTCATTTAATAATATACCACCTCCATCTTCGTAGTATCTATCATAATTTACTTGTACAGGAAAATAAATAGGATGGTTTTGAGGAACTCTAACATCAATTACTTTTTTCACTCTTTTTGCCCATAATATATCATCTTCTCCAACATAAGTATATGGAATGAATGTATGCATACCTGTTTTTTCATCTGAGACAATTGTTGAATTGTCTGCCCAGATAGCTTTTGTTCTATGTTCTCTTAAATCATTCCACCCGTTACTATCAGGATTGTTGGTTGGAGACTTGGGATAATGAGTTGCACGGAACTCATTATTTTCATTAGCTTTTTCTCCCATATAATAAGTTGTTTGATTTGCATCATTCCAACCACGGTTAGATCTATTCTCTTGAGAGAATAGTACTGATGAGAATCCTAAAAAAACGGTAAATAATAAAACTTGATTTTTCATAATAAAACTACTTTATTTTTATTGTAACTGTAGCTGGTAATGTTCTTGGTTTACTATTAGTACCAGCTATTTGCACTTTAATATCTCTAAATATAACAGATTGTCCTCTTTTAATACTACCAAACTGTCTTTTTATTGCAGCAGGCCATTCGCCTGATTTAGAATCCATATCCTGCTGACCACCTGAACCTTGATATGACATAGTATAAGATAATACTTTATATCTCATCTCAAAATCAAAATCTTTCATTTTTGCTACCACTCCCCAAGCACTAGCTAAATCTGCACTTGTCATTTCTCCATAACCAGCAACACCACCAACCATTGGGACCGGGTCTGGCACATTTTTAACTCTAAAAACAAGTGGTTTACCAACTATTTTATTATTTGCTTTAACAGTTAATGTTAATTCCTTTTTTCTATTTTTTCCTCTTTGTTCAGGTATTTTAATTTCATATGTACCATTTTTTACTCTTCTAATATTGCACTGTGAAAAATTAGAATGTAATGATAATTCATCTGAACTGTAACCANGGACAGAAATAGATACTGGATTTAAAACTTCTGTATATAAAACATTCATTTTGTCAGGAGAAATAACTGACATAGCTTCATCAACTCTATACTGCTGTTTGAATTCGTATTTTTTCTCTCCTTCTTCAGATTGAACAAGAATATCACCTCCTACCCAATATGTACCAGGCTTGGACGGTTTAATAGCAAACAATCCCTGACTTCCATCTACATCTAAAGTATCTATAACAATAGAATCTACTCGTTCACCCTCTGAANTATATTTATAGATATTAAATTTAGGCAACTGATTAGTATCAACACCAGCAACAAAAATAGTAGCTTTAAAACTATCACCCAGCATAATACTTTGCTTAGGAGCTTTAACAACTCCTAGCTGTTGATTTACTGTAATTGAGCTTTGACCAGTCTTTTTTTGTAACAATTCTAAAACTGCACCTTCCATATTTCCAACATCTAATTTCATTTGATTCATAAATGCCATTGCAGCAACAGGCACATGACCGTAATATCTTTGCTCCCAGCTTTGAGGATCTGCTCTTCCTTCTTCACCGTCTGAATCATAATCTGGGTTGCTAAAAATGAAATTAATATTATCTCTATATATAGAATCTGCTCCTTGATAAATTTCAAGACTATCTAGAGATAATAAAAAATCCTTATATACTTGTCTAGCATCCTTTAGTAATATACCATAACCATAGCCACCTTCATTTGTTGACTTAGTAAGGATTTTTATAGTAATTTCTTTATTATCTAAAGCAATCAATTCTTTTGTTTCCGGATCTAACTCAGCTAAATCTTGAATTTTAAATCTTATAGAATCAATAACCGCTACTAATTGGGCACTTTGATTCTTAACATCAATAGCAACATCATTCCAAAAACCTAACTTTTCCGGATTATTTAATGCCTTTAATTTAAATGAATCATATTCTTTTTTATTAAAATCTACTTTTTCACTATAAGAAAATCCTATAGAATTATCCATGGTCTGGAAAGCCTCCAAAACCTCTTTAGATATATTTAATGCTAAAAGAGCTGTTAACACCAGATACATCATGTTAATCATCCTCTGTCGAGGACTTAATTCTGTCATATGATTTCCTGCCATATTACTTCTTCTTTGGGTTCGTCATAGCATTTAACATACTACCATAAACATTATTAAGTGCTTTTAAGTTTTCAGATAAAGAAGACAATTCAACATGTAATCTTGCTGTATGATCTAACGATGATGTTAAATTGCTCGTCATCTTCTTTGTTGCTGTAAATTGTTGCTCAGAAGATTTAATTTGTTCCATATATAAATCATTAATCTTCTCTAGGCTCTCTGATGCTGTTAACATTTGTGTGTTGTATTTTTTGGTTCCATCAGCAACATCACCTAAGCCGCTTGCTGACTGACTTAATTTTTTCATACCATCTGCTAAATTTTTAATTGTTTTCTTATCAACATTAGCATCTTCAAACATTTGATCTAGCTGTTGAGTAACAGATTTATCATCATCTATGTCTCCAGCATCTAGAATCCCTGGATAAGCACGTTCCCACTTGTATTCTTTAGGTGCTTTTTCAAAAGCTGACATAAAAAATATCAAAGCCTCAGTTCCCATACCTACCATTAACATTTCATTAGCAAATTGCCAGTGTAGTATTTTGAATAATGCACCTGCGATAACTAAAGATGCTCCCCATCCATATAAATAAGGCATTAACCATTTGTAAAATTTTGAATTAGCAAAGTTCATATTATTTTAAAATTAAATTATTATTAAAAATTATTGTTTTAAATCGGTGTATATTATTAGAAACGAAAAATTATATTAATTTATTTTACTCTCTCCCCCTTGTCCCATTTTTCTTATTTTTTTTCATATTCTTTTTAACACCTTTAAAGCGTTCTTCATATTGTTGTTTATCTGCTTCAAACGGATTGCTTTTAACACATCTAAATCCAATATAACACCTACTACTATCCTGATATTCATAATCACGAGCACCGATTTGTAAAAAAGCTCCAATATCTTTCCAAGAACCACCTTTAATCACTTTCTTTTTAAAGTGAGGATGATCAGCACTTTGTGCATTATAAGTATATTCAGGATTTAAATCTGATGCAAATATATCAGCCATAGGATTAAATGCACTTTCAGTCCATTCAGCAACATTACCAGCCATATTGAATAAATAATAATCGTTTGGCCCATATGCATCTGCAGGAGCTGTATAAATATATCCGTCTGCCCAATAATTACCTCTTAGAGGTTTAAAGTTTGCCATAAAGCAGCCTTTATAATTTCTAGAATAAGGTCCTCCCCAAGGAAACATTGCTAATTCTCTACCTCCTCTTGCAGCCCATTCCCATTCAGCTTCAGTTGGTAGTCTATAAGGTGTCTCAAATACTCTTCTTTCTTCAGGTAAATGATAAAGCTTCCATTCTGTTCTCCAATGACAAAATGCTTTTGCTTGCTTCCAACTCACACCTACCACAGGGTAGTCATTATAGGCAGGGTGCCAAAAATAATTATCAAACATAGGCTCGTTAAAATTATATGTGAAATCACGTACCCATGTTAATGTATCAGGATAAACAGGTACTCTTTCTTTAATTATAAAAGCCTGATTTCTGTTAATCACCTCGTAATATACACCAGATTCTGTATCATAAGTATTAACCCTTGATGCAGCTAAATTAGCATCGAACCATGTATAGTCATATATTAATTTACGTCTATCAATTAATTTAGACTGGAAATGAGGACGAAGAGTAGTTGAAGCTGCATCCCCCCAATTTTGATCTCCATCAGCCTCAAGCCACATTTGCTCGTCTTCAGGCAAAATTAATGAACGAACCATTGCTTCAGTTACTTCCCTTTTTTGAAAATTTAAATTCTTATACCAATTTATATATGTATTTTCTTCATTACGTCTATCTTGCTGCTCATCTTCTGCTAAAAACTCTTGATTCCAAGATGGATCCGGGTCATTTGTCCAACCCCATTTTTCATACCCTCTCTCTGTGTTGACCATTAACCATTTTCTTATAATAGAATCTCTTACCCAATGAGTAAATTGACGATACTCAGCATTAGTTATTTCAGTTTGATCAATCCAAAACGGACTAATTGTAATTGTCTTCATATCTGTTCTATTAGCATAAGGAACATCCTGGTCGTTTGCTCCCATAGTGAACGAACCCCCTGGCAATTCAACCATACCATATGGATCTGCAATATTAAAATCAAGTCTAGTAGTTGTTCTTCCTCTTAATTCACCTTCAGCAGTAAAACATGCTGATAAGCTAAGTAGAATACAGCCTGCAAAAAAGTAACAAATTATTTTTTTCATAATGTTAAAATTTTAATAAAATTACAAGAATCTTACACTTCTATAACGTGTATCTCCTCTTCCTATTATATCTAGTTCAAATGAATATCTCAATAAGACTTCATGACTACCATTCGCTTGAGTGGATAATTTAGAAGTTACTAAATCAAATGCATATGCAAAAGATAAATTATTTGCAACTTGAAAACCTACCAAGAAGCAAAGAGCATCTTCATATCTATAAGACAACCCCGTCCAGTAGTTATCATTCCAGTGAATATTCATATTAATATCTGTTTGTACAGATACAGCATCTGTTTTTGTAAACATATTCCCTCTTAAGGAAAACTCATCCGTTATATCATAATCATAACCAGCTACAAAATAATAATGACGAGCTTGATTGTAAATCGCTGTACCATTAAAATCCACCTCCATAGGAATTAAGTGGGTAGCAGAGATACCAAGATAATAATCTTCAGATGTAAAATAAAACCCAAGACCAAAATCAGGAACACTTTTAGAAGATCCAGCAGCAGGCAAAGATGAATCTGTTGTACCATCTGGAGTAACCCAAGTTCCATCATAACCGTATTGCATAAAACCTAAACTTAACCCCATACCTAACTGATGCTCTGGTGTTAACCCTAGCTGATAACCATAAGACATAGACAATGTTTTTGCACTAAACATTCCAGCACGATCATTTATAACATTCAGCCCAACCCCTCCTCTAATTTGCTCTACATATGCATGTGCACTTAAATTAGATGTTGTTGGAGCGCCATCTATACCTACCCATTGGTTTCTATGTAACAATGTAGCATGTAACTCAGGATAAGCACCTGCTACAGCTGGGTTATACATAAATTTATTGAACATATTATGAGTTATTTGAGGATCTTGCTGTGAAAACAGAGATGAAAATCCTACGAAAATAAGAATCATAACATACTTAAAAAATGTTTTGTGAGATGTCACCATTGTTCATTTTATAAAATTAAGTGCTTAAATATATAGATTTTTTTTTGTTTTATACAATTAAACTAACATTAAAATAATATACTTTATGCTATCTATTAAGATCAATTATGTTATTGTCTTTAAAATCCTATAAATTCGTTTTGGAATATCTCCTGAAATTGTATTTAAATAATCCTCGTAAGAGCAACCAATAATTTTTGCCTTATAATTAGTTTCGTCGTTAAATTCCATAGACGAAGAGAACCACCACCGACCAGTTTGTTTACTCTTATAAAAAATAAATTGTAAATCAGAATCTTTAATGGGTACATAATACTTTTTATAATTAGTATTAATATTTTTTGCATTAGGAGAATCATTAATTCTCAAACTGAAACCCTCAATAAAATGCCAAACAATTTGACCCATTAAACTGTCTGTTTGACAACCTACTTTCTTAGAGGGGTCAAATTCAAAAATACTAAACGAGCTTACTCTATCACTCATGCCTGAATATCTTGCTATTGCACAAACATGATGAGCTTCAAGACCATTCGGAGAAGGATAAGTTGTAGCTGGAGCATCAGACTGTTTAATCGACGACAAATCTACACTAACTATATCGGCATTTCTTATATATGGCTCTGATTCTTTTATATTTTCTCTTAAATCACCTAAACGACAGGATTCAAATAACATTTTATCAAGTAAATGAGATTCATCATTTTGACACAAATATCCCTGATATCCTAGATTAATGTAATTTGTAAGATGATTAGGATCTTGCTTAATTATGTAGCCTAAAAAGTTCCTGGAATTTAAAATACTCATATTAGAGTCAATTAAATCAAACTTAGAGTCAACAGATAGTAGATTAACACCTTTTGTGAAAGATTCATAGGCTTGATATATAGGATATATTAAATCTTGTGTCCCGCCAAGGACAATAGGAAAAATACTTTGACTAAGTAATGATGAAATAACATCATTAAGTGCAAAATATGTATCGTTTAATGTAGAACCCGATTTTAAATTTCCAAAATCAACAATTCTATAATCCCAATTTCCTTTGTATAATGTGTAAAATGCTTTTCTAAATTCATTATAAGAATTATTAATTATTTTATTTTTTCCACCTCTATATTCAGGGACAATAATTAGTGCAATTTCTGCTGTATCAATAGAGGGAAAAGAGTTTTTTTTAAAACATTGAACTGATGAACCAATAGTGTTTGGGTTTAATTGTTCTTTAAAATCTAAAATTTCAACAGAAAGAGGATCAAAGTAGTTAGCAAACATAAATTTAAAAAAATGTTATTTTATTTTTTAGAAGATTTTGAAATAATACTTAAACAATCTTCTTTTGTTAATTTTTTGGGATCTAAATCCTTTGGTATTTTATAATTTTTTCTTGCTTTTTTTATATAAGGTCCGTACTTACCATTACAAATCTCAATCATAGAATCTTCGTGATTAAAAGAATTAATAATTTTTTGTTTATCAAACTCTATTTTCTTTTTCACAAGATTAATACATGTTGGCAAATCAACTGTTAAAGGGTCTAAATCACCTAAAGATGTGAAACTTTTTCCATATTTAATATAAGGACCATATCTGCCTTCTGAAACAATTATATCGTCGTCATTAAATTTACCAAGATTTCTTGGTAGAGAAAATAATTCTAAAGCGGAAACCAAAGTTATTGATTCAATTGTTTGCCCTTTTCTTAATGAAGCATATTTTGGTTTTTCTTTACCTTTCTCTAACTCTCCAATCTGAACTATTGGGCCAAATTTACCAAGGCGAACATAAACTTTTTGTTTTGTAACAGGATCTTCTCCAAGTTCTCTAATTCCAGTAACTTTAGAGCTATTTTTATCAACTTTTAAAACAGTTGGCTCAAATTGAGCATAAAATTCCTTAATCATATTCTTCCATTCTTTTTTCCCTCTAGCTACATCGTCGAACTGACTCTCTATTTTTGCAGTAAAATTATATTGCAAAATATCTTCAAAGTGTTGAACCAAAAACTCATTTGTCAATTTACCTATCTCAGTAGGTAAAAGTTTTTTCTTTTCAGACCAACTTATTTCAATTATATTTTTTTCAGAAATATTACTTTTCTCTAGGATTAAATGAAGACAATTCTGCTTAACACCCTCTATATTATCTTTTGAAACATATTCTCTTTTTTGAATCGTGGAAATTGTTGGAGCATATGTAGAAGGCCTACCAATCCCTAATTCTTCCAATTTTTTCACTAACGAAGCTTCAGTATATCTAGCAGGTGGTTTTGAGTACTTTTCCTTAGCATTAACAATTTCTAACGTAAGTGATTCTCCTAAACTAACAGAGGGCAATATTTTATCTTTATTATTGGATGAAGTATTTTTTTGAATTCTTAAATATCCATCAAATTTAATAATTTGTCCTTTGGACTGAAAGATTGATTGCTGTGGATTCGATGCTTTAATATTAATATTGGTTTTATTAATTATAGCATTACTCATTTGTGAACATATGGTTCTTTCCCATATTAATTTATATAGTTTTTTTTGAGCATCATCTTTGCCACAATTCAAATTATTAATATCAGTAGGTCTAATTGCTTCGTGTGCTTCCTGAGCAACTTTTGTTTTTGTTGTATACATTCTTGGTTGAAAATATTCTTCACCAAAATTACGATTGATATAATCCTGCATTTTATTAACAGCTTCTTTTGAAAGATTAGTTGAATCAGTTCTCATATATGTAATACTTCCTGATTCATAAAGTTTTTGTGCCACAGTCATTGTTCGACTTACTGAAAATCCTAATTTATTGGAAGCTAATTGTTGGAGACTGGATGTAGTAAATGGAGGAGGAGGGGAACTGGTAGAAGGTTTTGTTACAACATCATCAATTGTAAAATTTGATTCAATAAATGATTCTAATAAACTTATTACATTTTCTTTTTTATCTAATTCAATAATTAAAGTCGCATCTAACGAGTTTTGATTTAATGTTAAGAACTCTGCACTAATTTGATAAGATTTTGTTGATTTAAAACTACTTATACTTTTTTCTTTTTCTACAATTAGTCTAACAGCAACCGACTGAACACGGCCTGCAGATAGGCCCATTCTTACTTTTTTCCATAATATAGGTGAGAGCTTAAACCCAACAATTCTATCTAAAACTCTTCTTGCTTGCTGAGCATTGACTAAATTCACATCAATAGATCTTGGATTTTTTATTGCTAATTTAATAGCATTTTCTGTTATTTCGTGAAACACTATCCTATTAACTGTTTTATTTTTTAAACTCAGCACTTCATAAAGATGCCATGCAATTGCCTCCCCTTCTCTATCTTCATCCGTAGCTAACCAAATAACATCACTTTTTTTTGTCTCCTTAGACAATAAGCTAATCACTTTTTTTTTATCCGCCGAAATTTGATAATTAGGATTAAATGAACCTTTCAAATCAATACCCATATTTTTCTTTTCTAAATCCCGAATGTGACCATAACTTGACACTACTTTAAAATCCTTACCGAGAATTTTTTCAATAGTATTAGCCTTAGCTGGAGACTCAACAATAACTAAATTACTCATGCAAATAAATTTGAAAAATTTCAAGCAAAAATAATTTTTTTTACTAATACATATTAATATTTACGATACTAAAAAAAAAAAAAAAATTATTTTTAATATGTCATTTTGTCATATTTTTATTTTTTTATTAGATTTGTATTACCATACAAACAAATGACAAATGTTGATAGAGGAAAAGCACAAAAAAAAAATTGAAAATGAAAAAATTATTTTTCAAAAAAAACTTTATATACAAAGCTATGGTTGTGCAATGAATTTTTCTGACAGTGAAGTCGTTGCATCAATTTTAAAGAAAGAAGGTTATGCTATCACAAATAATTCAAATGAAGCAAATTTAATTTTAATTAACACATGTTCAATTCGAGAAAAAGCTGAACAAACCGTAAGAAAAAGAATAAAAGAATTTAAAAAAAACAAACAAAGCAATAGAAATCTAACTATTGGAATTCTAGGATGTATGGCTGAAAGATTAAAATCAAAATTCTTAGAAGAAGAAAAATTGGTAGACTTAGTTATAGGACCAGATGCATATAGAGATTTACCTAAATTAATTAAAGAAACGAACGAAGGACGGAAAGCTGTAAATGTTATTTTATCCAAGGAAGAAACATATGCTGGCATTAACCCAGTAAGACTAAATAGCAATGGTGTGACTGCTTTCGTTTCTATCACAAGAGGTTGCGACAACATGTGTAGTTTTTGTGTTGTCCCCTTCACTAGAGGAAGAGAAAGAAGTAGAGATCCGCAAAGTATATTAAATGAAATTTTAACACTGAATAAATCTGGATATAAAGAGGTTACTTTACTTGGGCAAAATGTAGACTCTTATTTATGGTTTGGTGGAGGAGCAAAAAAAGATTTTCTAAAAAAGAACGATAAAGAAAGACAAAACCACATAAACTTTGCTAAGCTTCTTGAAATGATTGCAGTTAATAATAAAAATATGAGAATTCGTTTTTCCACATCAAACCCACAGGATATGAAAAACGAAGTATTAAAAACAATTGCTAAATATCATAATATTTGCAACTATATTCACCTACCTGTTCAATCAGGTAGTTCAAAAATATTGAAATTAATGAACAGAGGACACAGTCGAGAATGGTATCTTGAACGAATTAAAACAATTTATAAGCATATTCCTGATTGTGGACTTTCATCTGATTTTATAACAGGATTTTGTGATGAAACAGAGGAAGATCATCAATTAACACTAAGCTTAATGGAAGAAGTTAAATATCATTTTAGTTATATGTTTTATTATTCAGAAAGACCAAATACATATGCACAAAGAAAATTAAAAGATAATATACCCGAAAAAATCAAAAAGCGTCGACTACAAGAAATTATTGATTTACAACACAAACACTCACTACATAGAAATAAAATGTGTGTTGGAAAAATATTTGAAGTATTGATAGAGGGTGATTCCAAAAAGTCTAACAAAGAATTTTACGGCAGAACACCCCAAAATACAGTGGTAGTATTTAAAAAATTAAATCATCAAATTGGAGACTTCGTCAATGTCAAAATTACTGACTGCACATCAGCTACACTTATTGGAAAAACGATTTAAATAATATTCAATGATGGAAAATGAAATAATTAAATTAAAGCAAAGATTTGAATTAGTAGGAAACTCCAACTTATTCATAAGAGCATTAACCAAAGCATTGAGAGTTTCAAATACAGACATATCTATTTTGGTTACTGGAGAAAGTGGAACTGGAAAAGATGTAATTCCAAAAATAATTCATGAAAACTCACTAAGAAAACATGGTCAATTTATAGCTGTTAACTGTGGAGCCATTCCCGAGGGCACTATTGATAGTGAATTATTTGGGCATGAAAAAGGTGCTTTTACTGGCGCAATTAACTCTAGAAAGGGGTACTTTGAAGTTGCAAATAATGGAACTATTTTTTTAGATGAAATTGGTGACCTACCAATGCAAACACAAGTACGATTATTAAGAGTTCTGGAAAATGGGGAATTTATTAAAGTTGGCTCTTCTAAAGTTGAGAAAATAAATGTACGATTGATTGCAGCAACAAATATTAACTTAATTGAGGCTGTAAAAAAAAATAAATTTCGTGAAGACCTATTTTATCGTATTAACACAATTCAAATTGAAATGCCTTCTTTAAGATCTAGAAAAGAAGATATACACTTAATGTTTAGGAAATTTGCTTCTGATTTTTCAGAAAAACATAAAATTCCAACTATTAGATTAACAGATAAATCAATAGAAATAATAGAAAAATATAATTGGCCAGGAAACATTCGAGAATTAAAAAACTTTGCCGAAAAACTATCTATAATAGAAGAAAAAAGAATTTTAGAACCTATTGATATCAATAATCATTTATTGCAAAATTACTCATCTAAATCTTCTTTAGTATTAAGTAAAGAGGGAACCAATAATCCAAAATTTTCTGAAAGAGAAATATTGTACAAAATTTTATTTGATTTAAAAAACGACTTAAACGATTTAAAAAAAATCACTCTTGACTTAATTCAAGGCACTGAAACAAATGAACAAATTAGAAATAATAATGCAGAACAAATTCAAAGAATTTACAAAAACAACAATGATTTAGAGATTGAAAAAATTAACACCAATAAAACAACAATTATTGAACAAGAATTGATTGAAGAAAATTTGTCTTTACAAGACAACGAATGTGAGATGATTCAAAAAGCATTAGAAAAAAATAAAGGTAAAAGAAAAATAGCAGCAAGAGAATTAGGTATATCTGAAAGAACATTATATAGAAAAATTAAACAATATGAACTTTAAAAAATTATTATCTAAATTCTTTAATATTATATTATTTATTTTAACTCTAACAGTATTTGAGCAATGTAATGTTTATTCTTTTACAGGAACATCAATCCCTAAAGATGCTAAAACAATCTGTGTCTATTATATTGAAAATACTGCATCATTAATTCAACCAAACTTGAGTAATGCATTAACTGAAGCACTTAAAACAAAGTGTTTGAATGAAACACAATTAACATGGAAAGAGGAAAATGCAGACATTAGTTTTTCAGGTAAAATTCTTGACTATAAAGTCGAACCAATTGCTATACAAAATAATGAAACAGCAGCACAAAATCGACTAACTATTACTTTGGAAATCATATTTATAAATATCATTGATGAATCACAAAATTTTAAAACAACATTTAGTAGCTACGAAGACTTTGACAGTGACAAGAATTTATATGAGGAGGAAGAAAGTTTAAATAACATCATAGTTACAAATTTAGTTACTGATATTTTTAATGCTGGACTAGTAAACTGGTAAAAAAGTATTTTATCTTATGACAAATCAAGAATTCAATTTATTAATTAAAGGACCAAAAGAAAATCTGAATAATATTGATTTAAAGCAAATTGAAAACTTAAAATCTCAATTTCCTTACTGCGAAAATATACATAATTTATCTTTACTAAAAGCAAATGCATTAGACGATATTAAGTTTAACAAAATTTTAACAATTACATCACTTTATTCATCTAATCGAAAAAATTTATTTCACCTTATAAATCCGCCCATAAAGCTCAATACAAAATTAGAAAAAAATAAAGAGACTCAATTATTTGAAGAATGGCTTTCAAAACCAGCTAAATTTCAACAAAAAAATATAACATCAAATATGATAAAAAAAGATATCACTAAAAGCACAAAAGATAATGATTATTTAACAACTGAAACCTTAGCTGAAATATATATTGAACAGGGACACTTTAGAAGAGCTATACAAGCATATGAAATTTTATGTTTGAAATATCCAAAAAAAAGTAGTTTCTTTGCAAACCAAATAAAAAAAATTAAAAACAAAATAAAATAATAAATATGTATACCCTTTTTGCAATACTAATCGTTATCACGTGTATTCTTCTAGTTTTAATAATCATGGTTCAGAATCCAAAAGGCGGGGGATTATCATCTGCTTTTGGGGGCGGAAACCAAATTATGGGTGCAAGAAAAACATCTGATTTTCTTGAAAAAACAACATGGACTTTAGCAATTATACTTGTCTCACTAGCATTAGTGTCAAATATTATTAATACAGGCTCAAAAACTGATAAAAATGAATTATTAATTGATGATGTTAGAGATACAGAACCATCAATAAATGAAAACAACTTTGATATAAATATTGAAGAGAAATTAAATGACACTGAAGATATCAATTAGATAAGTAAAATTAACTGACAAAATTACTGTTTTTTAAATAAAAAATATGTTTGGCATGGTTGTTGAACAACTCAAAATAATAAATTAATAAACTAAAATAATTATGAAAATTAAACCATTAGCAGACAGAGTTCTTGTTGAAGCTCATGCTGCAGAGACAAAAACAGCAAGTGGAATTATTATTCCAGACACTGCACAAGAAAAACCCCAAAAAGGAAAAATCATCGCAGTAGGACCAGGAACTAAAGACAACCCTATGACACTAAAAGTTGGAGACAATATTCTTTATGGAAAATATTCAGGAACCGAACTGAAACATGAAGGATCTGATTATCTTATAATGAGAGAATCTGACATTTTAGCTTGTATATAAATAATTAATAACTTATTTAAAATTTCAATCAAATGGCAAAAGAAATAAAATTTAATACTGAAGCAAGAGATGCTTTAAAAAAAGGTGTAGATGCATTATCTAATGCGGTAAAAGTAACGCTTGGACCCAAAGGTAGAAATGTTGTAATTGATAAAAAATTTGGAGGACCATCTATTACTAAAGATGGTGTCAGTGTAGCAAAAGAAATTGAATTAGAGGATACGATTCCAAATATGGGAGCTCAAATGGTAAAAGAAGTAGCTTCAAAAACCGCTGATGAAGCTGGGGACGGTACAACAACAGCAACAGTATTAGCACAATCTATTGTTTCAACTGGGCTTAAAAATGTCACAGCCGGTGCAAATCCAATGGATTTAAAAAGAGGAATTGATAAAGCAGTAAAAATCATTGTGAACAACTTACAAAAACAATCTGTTTCTGTTGGACATGATAATGAAAAGATCGAACAAGTAGCCACAATATCTTCTAATAATGATCATGAAGTTGGAAAATTAATTGCTAAAGCAATGTCAAAAGTAGGACAAGAAGGAGTAATTACAGTTGAAGAAGCAAAAGGAACAGAAACTTCAGTCGAAGTAGTAGAAGGAATGCAATTTGACAGAGGTTACCTATCACCATACTTTGTAACTAACGCTGATAAAATGGAAGCAGAACTAGATAATGCTCTTTTACTAATTTTTGATAAAAAGATATCAACTATGAAAGATCTCCTTCCAATTCTTGAACAAACATCGCAAACCGGCCAACCATTATTAATTATTGCAGAAGATGTAGATGGTGAAGCATTAGCAACATTAGTAGTAAATAAAATAAGGGGAAGTTTAAAAATTGCTGCTGTAAAGGCACCTGGTTTTGGTGATAGAAGAAAAGAAATGTTAGAGGATATTGCAATATTGACTGGAGGTGTTGTGATTTCAGAGGAAAAAGGTCACAAACTTGAATCTACCACAATAGATATGCTAGGTAAATGTGAAAAAATAGTTATAGATAAAGATAATACTACTATTGTCAATGGATCTGGAAAAAAGAAAGATATTGATTTGAGAATCAATCAAATTAAATCTCAAATTGAAACTACTTCTTCTGATTATGATAAAGAAAAATTACAAGAGCGTTTAGCAAAACTAGCTGGAGGTGTAGCAGTATTATATGTTTGTGCACCCAGTGAGATGGAGATGAAAGAAAAGAAAGACAGAGTTGATGATGCTCTTGCTGCTACAAAAGCTGCAATTGAAGAGGGAATTATTCCTGGTGGTGGAGTAGCATTAATTAGAGCGGGTGACAAATTAAGTAAATTAATTGGGGATAATGATGATGAAAACACAGGGATTCAAATTATCTCAACTGCAATACAAGAACCTTTAAGACAAATTGTTGCTAATGCAGGTGGAGAAGGGTCCGTTGTTATTTCAAAAATACTAGAAAAGAAAGGTGATTTTGGATATAATGCAAAGAGCGAAAAGTATGAAAATATGCTAAAAGCAGGAATTATAGATCCAACTAAAGTAACACGTATCGCACTTGAAAATGCAGCCTCAGTTGCTGGGATGCTACTTACTACTGAATGTGTTTTAGCTGACATTAAAGAGGATAATCCTCCTCCTCCGATGGGTGCTCCAGGAATGGGTGGCGGAATGCCTGGAATGATGTAGAGCATTATTCACTCAGTATCAAAAAAACCCTGAATTAAACATATTCAGGGTTTTTTTTATAAATTATTTCAATTTACTTTGAACTATAACAGAAACTGCTTTTCCGTCTGCTCTACCTTTTGCCTGCTTTAAAACTTCAGACATTAATCTTCCCATATCTTTTTTTGACTCAATATTTAATTGCAATATTAATTTATCTACTAATTTTTCTAATTCTTCGACAGAATACGGAGTGGGTAAATATTTTAAAATAATATCAGCTTGATTTTTTTCAATTTGTGCTAAATCATGTCTAGATTGTTGAATGTAAATTTTCTCTGATTCACTTCTTTGTTTTAAAAGTTTTTGTAAAATTTCAATTTCTTTTTCCTCACTTAAATCCTCTGATTTTTTTTCTGTTTTAACTAATAAGATAGCAGATTTAACAGACCTACACACTTCTAATCTTACACTATCTTTAGACCGCATTGCATCCTTAATATCTAACATTATTTTTTTTTCTAAACTCATAATTAATCAACATTATCATGTAAAAATGAATTATTATTTTTTATTTCTATTTCGTTAGAATTTGAGTTTAAAGTAACTCTGGATACTGATTCTAACGAAGAATGTTCAACATCATCAAGCTCAAGACCCTGCCTCTTATATGCAGGCTCATCTTCGAGTTCTTGCAAAACTACTTTATTATTAAAGTTTAGATTATGAAATTTCTGTAATCTTTTTTTTCTTTCTTCTGCCCTCTTAATATTCGCATCACTAATATCAGTACGATTATCATCAATTATATGATCATTAAGAATTTTACAAGTTTTTTTATCATTTAAAATTGGATTTTTGTTTGGCAAATCATCATGAATAAATTCAACGGTATTTGAATCATTATTAGAACTTAAATTATTATCAGCCTTAGTAGAAGACTTAATTTTAGTAGAAGTTACTTGAATTCCACCATTCGTATTTTTTTCACCATCAATTTCTATATCTTGACTGAGATTATTAACTGTATCATTTTCAATATTTAAAACATTATCTTGCTCTAAATTCTTAACTGATTGTTGCGAAACATCTTGATTTGAATTAGTTTCTAAAACATGTACTTTTCTAGGCTCTGAGCCAGTTGAAGGGTCTATACTTTGACCTAAAACACCTGTAGCAATAATAGTAATACTTATATCCTGATCCAATGTTAAATCCTGACCAACACCCAAAATAATATCAGTATTACCACCCGACTCCCTTTGGACAAGAGAATTAATTTCATTAATTTCTTTAATTGTTATTTCATTTTTACCAGAAAGAATTAATAATAATATCTTTTTAGCACCTCTAATATGATTATCATTTAATAATGGTGAATCTAAAGCTTTTTCTACAACATCTTGTGCCCGATTTTCCCCATTTGATTGACCTGAACCCATAATAGCCGTACCACTATTTTTCAAAACAGTCTTTGCATCATTAAGATCAATATTCAATGTACAATTTTGAGTTATAACTTCAGAAATACTTCTTGCAGCAACCATTAATATTTCATCTGCTTTAGCAAAACCAGATGTGACACCTAAATCTCCATAAACATCAACTAAATTATCATTATTAATAACAATTAAAGAATCTACATATTCTCGAATATTTGCGATACCCTCCTGAGCCTGCTTAAATCTTTTTGGACCTTCAAAATTAAAAGGGACTGTTACAATACCAATTGTAAGTATATCAAGTTCTTTACATATTTTTGCAATCACAGGAGCAGCTCCAGTACCTGTGCCACCCCCCATGCCGGCTGTAATAAAAACCATTTTTGTATTCTTCATTAGAATATCTTTAATCTCAACCTCACTTTCAAGTGCTGACTTTTCACCAACTATGGGATCCTCACCGGCTCCTAAACCCTCAGTGAGTGAAATACCTAATTGTATTTTTGTTGTTGCTGAACTCTGATCTAAAGCCTGAGCATCTGTATTGCAAATAACAAAATCTACACCCCTAATACCTTGATCAATCATATAATTCACCGCATTACTACCTCCCCCTCCAACACCAATAACTTTAATAACAGATGATTGATTTTTTGGCATATCAAATGCCATTGAAACATCATCTATTTCAGAATTTTCAAATTTATTTTTTTCTATTTTGTCAACATCTTTAAACTTATCAGTTAAATTTAATGAAGTAGAATCTTCATTGTTTAAATCCATTGTTTCACCTTCTAAGCCTAAAGTGTCTTCAGTATTGAAGTCTATTGTTTCACCTTCCAAATCCAAAGTATCTTCTGAAATATCTTCATTGCTAAAATCTATTTTTTCATCTTCTAAATCTAAAGTGTCTTCTGAAATATCTTCATTGCTA
>PAWM01000008.1 GCA_002714185.1 Flavobacteriales bacterium
CTTTCCATATCGAACAGAGAAGTTAAGCCTGTTAGCGCAGATGGTACTAGGTAAAACTGGGAGAGTATGTCGTCGCCAACTTTTAGCCCCAATTTTAATTAATTGGGGCTTTTTTTTTAAATTTATTTAAAATGTTATCTAGATTATTTATTGTTTTAGGTTTTTCTTTTTGTTTTTCTCAAGATTCAATTTCAATACAAAATATCAATCTTGAATATCAAAATTTGAAGAGGGATATTTACCATTTTGATTTTAATAATTTAGGAGATCCTCAGCTTTTATTAACTCTTTTTAATGATGATAAAAATCTTTCTTTATCCCATTACAGTTATATAAACAGAAATGCTAATAATGGTATTAGA
This sequence comes from Flavobacteriales bacterium, assembly GCA_002714185.1. Lineage (GTDB taxonomy): Bacteria > Bacteroidota > Bacteroidia > Flavobacteriales > TMED113 > SP256. The sequence continues at coordinate 363 of PAWM01000008.1, forward strand.
AGACAGTATGTTCCTTTAGATAGTATTTATAGTCATATTTTTTATAAAAGTGCATATAATTCAGGAGGTACTATTGAGACAGTTTTAAAACGTCCCATTGGTCAATATATGAAATTAGATTTTTTATATCATAATTTAAGCTCCGAAGGGTTTTATTCTAATCAAGAAAATAAATCTAGTAGCTTATTTTTTAGCATTAATTATTTTAACAACAAAAAGCCTTATAGTTATTCATTGTCTTTTTATTCAAATAATGGTTTTTATAAACAAAATGGTGGTTCTATTTATGATTCTTCACAAGACTCTGAATTGATGTTAAGTTATATGTCATCAGCAGAAACAACTATACGAAATAGAGAATTAAATTTAGTTCAACAATATTCTTTAACTCAAAATTTAGAATTAACACATAATTTCACCTATAATTTTTTTAACAGAAATTTCAATGACTTAAATCCACAGTCTTTTTATTATAGTATGACACATTTATTTTTTCTTATTGAATCTGACTATAGTCTTAATAGCTTTTATTATAGAGCATTTAATGCATTTTCAATTTCTAATAAAAAAATAAATTTTACTATTAATCACAATTATTACAATACAGAGGTTTTTAAATCTAATAATTTTGGAGATTTTGATATTTTGCTTTCTAGATCTCAATTAGATGGTGAAATAAATAATTTCAATTTTTTATTTAATTTTTGTCCAATTGGTTATAATAAAAACAGTTATTTAATTGATTTAAGTTTTAATCAAAAATGGAATTATTTTGATAATAAATTAGTTTTAAATATAAAATCTAAAAAGCCACATTTTTTCACTCGACATTATAATACATCTTATTCTTTTGAACTAAATGATTTCTCACCCATAACCAATTCATCTTTATCATATGAATTAAAAAACTCATCAAGATTAGTTTCATTTTCATCAATTTTACATTATTATAAAAATTATTTATATTTTAATAGTCTTGCATCACCGGTACAAGAAGTTAATTCTATTTTATATTTTAATTTCATTTTGAATAAACAATGGAATTTGAAAAATTTTATGTTTCGCAGTAATATGTGTTTGCAAAAATCAAATAATGTTGCTATATCATTACCTTCTTTTTTAATAAATCAAGAAATTCAATATAGAAAAGTTATATCTAATAATTTGAAATTATATAGTTCAATTAATTTGGGTGTTTTTTCTAAGTATTATGTTAATTCATTTTTTCCGTTGACTGATGTTTTTTATAATCAATTAGAAGAAAAAAAAGGTTTAATTCCATTAATTTCATTAGAATGTACTCTTTATAGAGATAATTTTTACATAGGTTTAAATTTTAAAAATTTAAATAATTTATTTTTTGAAGGTCAATCATTAGTGATGAATTACCCTATTTCACCACAATTTGTACAGTTATGTATTAAGTGGAATTTTTTTGATTAAGTTTTCTTTTTCTTTTTTTTAGCTGCTGGAAATAAAATGTTATTTAAAATCAATCTATATCCAGGAGAGTTTGGGTATAAAGCTAATTCAGTTTTTGGGTCTCCAATACGATGTTTATAATCCTCAGGATCATGTCCTCCATAAAATGTCCATGTTCCTTTTCCAAATTCTCCGTGTATGTATTTTGCCTCATTAATTGATTTATTTTCACCCATAATTAACACATTTGATTTGATTAATTCTTTATTAAAAGCAGTAGTTTGTCCAATAAATCCTTTTATAATATTAGTATGATTTTGACATAACATTGTTGGTACTGGATCCCATTTTGCTGAAAATTCAAACAATGTAAAAAAATCATTGTCTTCGTTAATTTTTCTTGTTTGGGTTACATCTATATTAGAATATTCATAAATGTTAGGGTCTTTAATTATTTCGAAATTTTCAAATGCAAAAGTTTCAATAAATTTTAATTTATCTTGTGCATTTTTTTCTATTGGGTCTCCATCAAACATATATTCACATATATCTGTTTCTTGAGCAGATAGTGCAATGTCATATGTATCTGTTGCTGAGCACATTGCAAATAGAAAACCTCCTCCTGCAGTGTATTCTTTAATTTTTTTAACAACACTTAGTTTTTGTTTTGAAACTTTTTCAAATCCTTGTTTTTGAGCATCATTTTCAAAAATATTTTTTTGTTCAACATACCATGGAGCATTTTTAAAAGATCTATAAAATTTACCGTATTGTCCTGTGAAATCTTCATGGTGTAAATGAAGCCAATCATATAGTGGTAATAAATTATTAAGTATTTCCTCGTCATAAATAACATCATAAGGTATTTCTGAATATTCAAGAACTAATGTGACTGCATCATCCCATGGTTGTTTATTTTTTGGAGAATAAACAGCAATTTTTGGATGTTTTTCTAATTTAACAATATCGAAATTATTTTGTGGAGATGCTATAGTATTTAATATTTTATTTACTTGATTAGTAGATAACTTTTCATATGAAACACCTCTGTAAATACATTCTTTTTCAATTTCTTCAATAAAATTACACATAAAACTTCCACCTCTGTAGTTCAGTAACCAGTCTACTTCTACTTTATTTTGTAAAATCCAATATGCAACCCCATATGCTTTTAGATGATTTTTTTGGCCATCCAAGTCCATTGGTATTAAAATACTTTGTCCAAAACTTAAATTTAATGAGATTAAAAAAACGAATATAATTTTTTGTCGAATCATTATATTATTCATCTAATAATCCTTCTTCATTAGAATAAGGAGGTTCGGTATTAATTTTTGAAGCATGCTCTGTAGAATATATTTCATCTCCAAGATTACTAAATTTAATTAATTTTGATTCAAATTTTAATCGTGCTCTATGTGTAGGTCCGTTTCTATGTTTAGCGATTAAAAATTCTGCTTCACCCTCGGTTGGTCCTGTAGGAGTTAAATCCCATTCGGTAATACCATAATATTCGGGTCTGTATATAAATGATACAATATCAGCATCTTGTTCAATCGCACCTGATTCTCTTAGGTCTGATAGTACTGGTCTTTTATCAGCACCACCTCTAGTTTCTACAGCTCGACTAAGCTGTGATAGTGCAATTACTGGTACACCTAGTTCTTTTGCTATTCCTTTAAGAGATCTAGAGATGTGTGATATTTCTTGTTCTCTATTGCCTTTGTGGTCTTTTGTAGTCATTAACTGTAAGTAGTCTACTATAATTATTTTTACCCCATGTTCACTTTGTAACCTTCTACATTTTGCTCTTAAGTCAAATACAGATAATGCAGGAGTATCATCAATATATATATCTGCCTTTTCAATATTTTTTATTTTATTATGTAGTATTTCCCATTCCCATTTATCTAAATCACCAGTTCTTAATTTTTGTTGATTGAGACCAGTTTCAGCAGTTATTAATCTTGTGATTAATTGAAGAGATGACATTTCAAGAGAAAAGATAGCTACAGGAATTTCATAGTCTACAGCAATATTTCTTGCCATTGAAAGTACAAATGCTGTTTTTCCCATTCCTGGTCTAGCTGCTAGTATAATTAATTCAGAATTTTGCCAACCACTAGTTACATTATCTATTTCTTCAAATCCAGAGGGTATCCCACTTAGTCCTTCTTTTAGATTTCCAATTCTTTCGATTTCTTTAATTGCACTTTGAATTAATTTGCTTGCTGTTAAATATTTTTTTTTGATATTACCTTCACTAATAGAAAATATTTGACTTTCAACATTATCGAGTAATTCAATTGCATCAGTTGATTCATCAAAAGCATCATTAATAATATTACTGCATGTAGATATTAATTCTCTTTGAATATGTTTTTGAACAATAATTCTTGCATGATATTCAATATTAGCAGATGATATAACTTTTTGTGTTAATTCAGCTAAATAGTGATCTCCTCCACAAAATTTTAATTTTTTATTTTTTTGTAATTTTTCAGAAATCATTAATTGGTCAATAGGTTCACCATCTTGAAATAATTTTTCTATTACTTTAAAAATTTCTTTATGTGATTCTTTATAAAAAACATCTGACGATAAAATATCTCCTACTTCCGCTATCGCATTTTGATCAATCATAATTGCTCCTAACACAGCTTCTTCGCAGTCAATTGCTTGTGGTGGTATTTTTCTATTTTTAATCATTGCAACCATTAAATAAAAATTTAATTGAAAAAAAACTAGGCTTTTTTTTAATTCTTCTAGTAAAGAAGGAAAAACAAATATAAATTATAATATATTATTAATTACTATATATTCCCATTTTTGAGAATTTATTTATTCTTTCTTTTATTCTTTTTTCCGGAGATATACTTTGTAATTGGTTAATATGAGTAAAGATTGCTGAAGTTACATTTTTATATATTTTTTTAGTATTATTATGGGCACCACCTAAGGGTTCTTTAATAATTTCGTCAATTAATTTATTTTTCAGCATATCTTTTGGAGTTAATTTTAATGCGGATGCAGCACTTTCTTTATTATCCCAATTCCTCCACAAAATTGATGAGCAACTTTCAGGAGAAATAACTGAGTACCAAGTGTTTTCCAGCATTAATACTTTATCTCCAACACCAATTCCTAAGGCTCCTCCGGATGCACCTTCCCCAATGATAAAACATAGTATAGGTACTTTAAGTTGCATCATTTCATAAATATTTCTTGCAATTGCTTCTCCTTGTCCTCTTGCTTCTGCTTCCAAGCCTGGATATGCTCCTGGTGTGTCAATAAATGTTATAATAGGTTTATTAAACTTTTCAGCCATCTTCATCAATCTTAATGCTTTTCTATATCCTTCAGGGTTTGCCATTCCAAAATTTCTGTACTGACGAGTTTTTGTGTTTTTTCCTTTTTGTTGTCCAATCATCATAAAGGTTTTTTGATCTATCGTTCCCCATCCTCCTACCATCGCTTTATCATCTTTAAAATTTCTATCTCCATGAAGTTCTATAAAATTCCCCTCTGTAAGGTTGTTTATGTAATCTAATGTATATGGTCGATTAGGGTGTCTTGATAATTGAACTATTTGCCAAGGTGTAAGATTATTATAAATTTCTTTTTTTGTTATTTTAATTTTTATCTCAAGTTCTTTCTTTAGTTCATTGACATTTGAACTTGTATCTTTACCAATTTGCTTAGTTTTTTCTAATTGGTCAACTAAGTCTTTTATAGGTAATTCAAAATCTAAATATTCCATAATTATTTAATATATATGCTACAAATATATATTTTACTTAAAAATATTAATAAATTAATTCACTTATTAATTATTTCTTTATTGCTTATGCTATCTTATTCAAATGCAAAAATAAATTTAGGGTTAAAGATTATTTCTAAAAGATTGGATGGTTTTCATAATTTAAGTTCTATATTTTTACCCATACCTTTATATGATTTGATTGAGATTCAGATTCCCCGTAATTCAATCAATAAAAATCAAATTACATACTCAGGTTTAATTAAAGGTCATATTGAAAATGATTTAGTATTAAAAGCATATGATGTGTTAAGTAATGATTATGATTTACCTTATCTGAACATTCATTTACATAAAAATATTCCTTTAGGGGCTGGTTTGGGTGGTGGGTCTTCTAATGCATCATTTATGCTAATGATGCTTAATAATCTTTTCAATTTAAAATTGAGTTTAAAAAAATTAAGTAATTATGCAGTTAAATTAGGTAGTGATTGTCCTTTTTTTATTTATAATAATTTGAGTTATGTTTCTGGTCTTGGTGATATTGTGAAACCAATTGATTATTCTTGTAATGGTTTTTATATTGTTATAATTAAACCAAAATATCATTGTTCCACATCGAAGGTTTTTGATTTGTTATCTATAGATAAATTGAACAAAAAAGAACTAGAATTTAATGATGATATTTGTTGTTGGAAGAATGATTTAGTTAATGATTTAGAATCGGTTGTATTTGCTTTATACCCTGAATTAAAGCAAATAAAAAAATATTTATATTCAAAAGGTTCTTTTTATACAAGTATGAGTGGTTCTGGTTCTGCTGTCTATGGTTTGTTTGACCATAAGCCTGACATTGATAGTAAATTTAATTATTGGTGTTGGATATCTAAAATTTAGGTTAATCTTTTAAATGATATAACACATATTAATAAAAATAAAATATTTGGAGACCAAACAGTTAATATTGCAGGAATATTGCTATTAATAGTAAATGTAACAGCAAATTTCATTAAAAAAATATATAAAAAACATAGTCCTATTCCTGTGCTTAATTTATATCCTAATCCTCCACGATTTTTTTTATTTGAAATTAAAAAACCAAGCAATGTAAATATGAAGATAGAAAATGAGTATGAAAATCTTTCATTTTGTTCAATTTGATAAATTGGTAAAAATTCATTTCCTTTTTCTTTTTCATTTGAAATAAAATTATTTAATTGGTAAAAATTCATTGATTTTATAGATCTATTTTGTTGAAATAGTTGATCTGGGTCTGTGCCTATATCTAAATATTTATACGATCCTGTGGTTGATGCTATTTGCTTATCAGAGTTGAATTTCTTTTCAACATAGTTATTTATTTTCCATTGTAACTTTGTGTCATCCCAAATGATTGTACTTGCTGATAATTTTTTTACTATTTGATTTTTATTAAATATTTGCATATCAAATTTATAGCCTTTTTGATTTTTCACATCGTAGTTATTAATGAAAATATGTGTGTTTTTATTGATTTGTTTATGTAATTGCTTTTGTCTAAATACATCTTTATTTCTTATGTATTTATTTTCAAATTTTAATCGAGATTCATTTTTTGATGGTAGAAAGGAATTTTGAAAATAAATATTAGGTATAAAGATAAATATGGCACTAAATAAGTATGGTATTAGAATTCTAGATGGACTAATTTGATTATTATATAGAGCTATAATTTCATTTTTCTCACTCATTCTAGATGTAAAAAATATTACAGAAATAAATGTAATTAAACCACTAAAAACAACTCCGTAATGAATAATAAAATTTATATAATAATCTTTGATAATTAAATTGGTAGGTGCCTGGTGGTCAATAAAATTGTCTATTTTCTCAGAAAAATCAAATATTACAGCAATAGCAAGTATCATTGAAATTGCTAATGCATAAGTGTATAAGAATTGTTTTATAATATAGTAGTCGAACTGTTTCACTTATAGTCGTACATCTAGTTGTTTCACAATTTTATTTTTCCATTTTATAAAATCGCCATCTTCAATTTTTTTTCTTGCTATTTCCATAAGGTTAATATAAAATCCTAAATTATGAATGCTGGCTATTTGTTTTCCTAGAATTTCTTTTGATATCATTAGATGTCTTAAGTAAGCTTTACTGTATTGTTTGTCTACATTGGTTGTTCCCCTCTCATCAAGGGGAGATAAATCTTTTTCCCACTTTTTGTTTTTTATATTTATAGTTCCATCTAAAGTATACAGTAATCCATTTCTAGCATTTCTTGTTGGCATTACACAATCGAACATATCAATTCCTAGTGCAATATTCTCTAATAAATTAGATGGTGTACCAACACCCATTAAATAACGAGGTTTTTCTTTTGGTAGTATATCTGTGACAATATCTGTCATTTCATACATTTCTTCATGAGGCTCACCAACTGATAGTCCTCCAATAGCATTTGCTGGGAAATCAAAAGAAACAATTTCTTGTGCTGATATTTTTCTTAAATCTTTATAAGTTCCACCTTGAACTATTGGTAGTAGTGTTTGTTTATAGTCATATTTTTTTTGAGTGTGTTCAAATCTATTTTTACATCTTTTAAGCCATCTATGTGTAAGTTGCATAGATTTTTTAACATAATTATAATTGCATGGATAAGGAGGGCATTCATCAAAAGCCATCATAATATCTGCTCCAATATCTCTTTGTATATCAATAACATTTTCGGGTGTAAAAAAATGAGTACTTCCATCTATGTGAGATCGAAACTTTACACCTTCTTCTGTTATTTTTCTTTGTTCTGCTAATGAATAAACCTGGTAACCTCCACTATCAGTTAGAATAGGTTTATTATAATTTATGAAATTATGTATACCTTTTGCATGTTTAATTACTTCCAATTTAGGTCGTAAATATAGATGATAGGTGTTTCCTAAAATGATTTCAGATTTTATATCATTAATAAGTTCAGATTGATGAACTCCTCTTACAGTACCAAGAGTGCCAACAGGCATAAAGATTGGAGTATTTATTGTACCCCTTTCTAATTTAATTTTTCCTCTTCTTGCTTTAGAGTTTGCATCTTTAGCAATAATATTAAATTTCATGCTATTCATTTTTATAAATATAATAGAATTTGACTATTATTGATAATAATATCAATATCATGCAAAAAGACTTAATTAACAAGTATTTTGATTTATCAGAATCTAAAATGGCAAAAATTAATCACTTAAAGGTTGTTTATGCTTTATGGAATAGTAAAATAAACCTTATTTCTAGAAAAGATTTTGATTTTTTTTATGAAAGACATGTGTTACATTCACTTTCAATATGCAAGGTATTTTCCTTTAAATCTAATTCGAAAATCATGGATCTTGGTACAGGTGGAGGTTTTCCAGGTATTCCTCTAGCAATTATTTTTCCAGAAGTTAAATTTATTTTAGTTGATTCAATAACAAAAAAAACACAGGCTCTTAATTCGATTATTCAAGATTTAGAATTAGATAATGTGAAGATTTTAAATTGTAGAGCAGAAGATATAAATGATAAATTTGATTTTATTATTTCTAGGGCAGTTGCTCCTTTAGATAAATTAATTATGTGGACCAATAATCAAATTTCTACTAATAATAGACATAGTTTTAAAAATGGGTTAATTTGTTTAAAAGGGGGAGATTTAAAGTATGAATTAAAAAAAAATAAAAAAAATATTACTGTTTTTTCTATTAATGAATTTTTCACAGAAGATTTTTTTCTAGAAAAAAAAAATTATTTATTGGACTCAATAAAGTTAAGGAGGAATTTAGCCCTCCCTAACTATAATTTTATTGTATTATTAATGTTTCTCTAATAATAGCATTATTTGTCTCAAGTTGTAAAATATAATATCCTGAAGAAAAGTTGTTGATAATTATATGTTCGTTTTTAAAAGTGTTGACATCATAAATAATCTTACCAGATAGGTTTAGTATTTTAATATTAAATTGATTGTGATTAATATTAGTGAATTGTATGGTGGTAAAATCATTAAAAGGATTTGGATATATATTCCACTTAAAATTATTTTCTTCATTTAAACTTACTCCATCACAAGCATCACCAATACCATCATTATTATAATCATCTTGATTTGGATTATAAATCAAAGGACAATTGTCAAGTTCATTACAAATTTCATCATCATCATTATCATTTAGACAATTATTGTCGCAATCATAGTACTGTTCTGGGTATTCACATGCTCCAAATAACTCTTCTGTTGCTTCTGGATTATAATTACATGCTTCTTCATCCATACATCCTGAAATTTCAAGAGCATCACATATTCCATCTTCGTCTATATCATAACAGTCGCCGCTACAGTCATATAAGTCATTAGGATATTCAGTGCAGTCATCATTATAACAGTAGTAGCAACTTCCATCAAATGCTGTTGCTTCTGGGTTGTAATTGCATGCTCCAATTATAGTGCATCCAAACAAAACGCAACTACCATCATCAAGAATTGCGTCAGGGTTATAGTTGGATGCCTCGGAATCGGTGCAGCCAATTTCACAGTTATTATCTGTATTATATGCAAAAGCTGCCATTCCTTCATTGCCATTAGGTAAGGTGAATGATTGGTCACCAATATTTAATGTATTCCCAAACCATCCGCTTCCAAATAAAGATGTCATTGTAATAAAATAGCATCCATCATCAAAACAGTAATTGCCGCAATAACTACCTATTTCTTGTCCACTTGTATTATATTCCAATACAATCTCACCTTCTATGTTTGTAATTTCCCATCCTAAACTAGAATCAGTTACATTAAAAGAGATTGCAGGGCAATCATTATCATAAGTACATGAACAATCATCAACAAATGCTGAATCATCATAATTTGTTGCTTCTGAGTCTGTACATCCAGTGATTACACAATCACAATTATAAGAAAAGTATTCCTCTACATATTCTACAGTGTATCCATAGTTTGAAACATAATCATAGCAAAGATAGTTTGAGATTGAATAGTCATATCCTAAATCTATATAAGATTCATATGTTAATAGGTATTCACAACTATATTCACATGAACCATCATCATAATTTGCCTCTTCATTGTAGTTGTCAGCTAAAGAATTAGTGCAGCCTTCAATAATACAATTATCGTTATTAAACCCAAAAGGAGCTATAGCACTAGATCCTGTTGTAAATGTATAATCATATTCATCAATACTTAATATAGCATTATTCCAACCATCCCCGTATGAATCAAGCATATTTATTGTGTAACATCCATCTTCAAAACAAAAATTTTGACATTCTGGTGCATTTCCTGAGAGGACAGTAGTACCGTTTTCGTTAACTATATTCCAGGAAACTTCAGTAGGATAACTTCCGCCTGTCATACTAATTGATGAACAATTAGTATCATAAATACATGAGCAATCATCTACAAATGCTTCATCATCATAATTTATTGCTTCAGGATCAGTACAGCCAAGTATAACACAGTCACAATTATATCCATAGCTAATGGCCTGTTCAATTGTGTATGTTCCATTTGTAACATAATAATTACAGTAGTAGTTAGATATAGAGTTGTCGTAATTAGTATCATAATATGATTGGATGTCTAGTAGATATGTGCAGTCTAAAATACATGAGCCATCATTTGTATTAGCATTTGGGTCATAATTTTCAGCATAGCTTTGTGTGCATCCGTAGATTGGCTCCTCACATATTAATTCTGCAGACCATCCATAACCAGATGCTGAATTGACACTACTATCAGTGGTCCATTCAACTACTAATTCTTCTCCACCAACTATTACTCCATCTAATTCACCATCATATTCTACTCCATTTACATATACATGGTCACAGCAGGACTCAGTAGAGCCACTAAAGTTAATAGTTATAATTACTCCAGGGGGGGCATTGTATGTAGCATTGAAGAATTCATTGTCACCATAATTATTAAAATCTAAAATTGTCCCACAATCTTCACATTCAGGATCACCATCATATACACAAGAGTTATTATCGATATTAGCAGATAGCATAAAGTTACATGCTTGTTCATCAGTACAGCCTTCAATATTATTTCCACAATTTTCTATGATTAAAGTATCTGACCAATTTTGTGGACCTTCGCATACAATGTATTCACAGTCACTGATAAATAATTCACAGCCTATACAGTAGTATTCTCCATTTTCAATACATCCTTCACAATTATCAATAGTCATAGTTTCTGACCAATTATCTTCATCGGTGCAGGTTATATATTGGCAATCATTCAAAAATAATTCAGATCCAATATCGTAAAAATCACCATCTTGAGTACATCCAGAACATTGATCACCAAACATCATTGATTGATTAGTTCCTGACATAATTGGAGTGGTAGAGAGTGTGCTATATAAATTCCAGTTGAAATTTGCAGAACCATTTATATTTATTGCAAAACAGTCGTTTTGTAGGTCAGTTAAAAAACAAAGAGAATATGTGCCTGTGTCCATATCTAAAATAGTTTCGTACAGTATTCCATTTAATTCGCCCATAACACTGAAAGAAGTTTCATTTACACCTGCCCCTGTCCATTCTAGAGTTAATAATGTTTCATTATTTTCACATTCTATTGGTTCACCGCAATTGATAATGGAAATAATGTTAGACCAAGCTTGGTTCTCATCACACTCAATATATTCACATTCGCTAATAAATAATTGTGATCCAATTGTGTATAATTCTCCGTTTTCCCAACATCCCTCTTGTATTGTTTCGCATTCACCATTCGTATATTCAAATATATTGTTACAAGCTGCTTCACCGGAGTTGCTATATGTTATTCCATTACAGCCACAAACAGGATCCCATACTGCCATATATATACAGTCCAGGTCTAGTTCTGCTATACAATCAGTTGTTTCACAATCCCATTCTAAGCTTGTAGTTTCACCGGTTAATTCATCTACCCAGAGAGTTACTCCTGCTGCTTGAGCCTCACAACTATTGTTATACATAACACCGTTACAGCCCATAACAGGTTGGTAGATAAAAGGACAAACAGGTGTTAGAACAATCCATTCTGGATTTATACATGGGCAATCTTCAGTTAACTCTTCATCTTCATCACAAATACTATTTTCATTAATATCATTGATACATTCACAATAGCAGGTTTCAATTAATGTACAAGATGTTTCATCAACTTCTGTATATGAGACAAGATATGTGTTAGGGTTAAATGAACAATCACAATCTTCAATTATAGTAACCAACTCTTCGCAATCATCTTCACAAATTCCATCTTCATCTACATCAAATATGCATCCGCCTGAAAGTTCATCACAATAAATATTCTCCGAAATTACATATGTACTACTTCCTTGATATCCACATACATCTTCCCATAACCATACACCGGTGTATTCATTTGTCCAGCTGCATCCATATGATATGCATGTTTCTTCATCACTTATATCGTAACAAGAACCAGTGATTACTTCTTCAATCCAAGTTCCTATACAATCATCTACCTCATCACAAATTCCATCTTCGTCAAGGTCTATTTCACAACCTTCACATTCCAATTCAGTACATCCTAGTATTCCATTTTCACAAAAACAGGTATTACACCAATTATTACCTGTATCTGGTCCAAACCAACCACTTTCTACTATAGTTCCATCAGATAATATGCATTCATTGATTGCTTGATCCGGGTTTCCTCCTTCAAAAATCCATTGAGTAATTAATGCAATCTCTTCATCAGTAAGTGGTTCATTTCCCCATGCAGGCATATACCCAGTTACAATATAATCTTCAAGTACTGAAAGTACATTAGAAGCATCAGTTGTATTGCCTCCTGCCATTAAATTTTCATAACTATTTAATTCAATTCCTCCAGTGTAACCTGCTCCATTTGAATGGCAACTAACACAGTTGTTGTCAAAAATAGGTTGAATTTGGGTGTTATAATCAATTTGGCTAAATGTTACATTATATGTAATTAATATAAGTAGTGTAATAATATGTTTCATATATGTGATTTTATATTGTGTATTATATCAATAATTATACCATAAATTATATTTATGTAAATAAAAAAAATAATAACTAATGGTTTATTAAAGATACAATTTATTCTTTGAATTGAAGTTGTGCTAATTTTTGATATGTTCCATTCTCCTTAATTAATTGTTCATGAGTTCCAGATTCTACGATACTTCCGTTTTCTAATACCAGTATTTTATCCACATTCTTAATAGTAGATAATCGATGAGCAATTATGATTGATGTTCTACTTTTTAATAATAAATTCATTGAATCCTGTATTAAATTTTCAGATTCTGAGTCTAGTGATGAAGTAGCTTCATCAAAAATTAAAATTTTAGGATTTTTTATTAATGCTCTTGCAATAGCTATTCTTTGCCGTTGTCCTCCAGAAATTTCCACACCTCTTTCCCCAACAATAGTATCATATCCATTTTCAAATTGCATAATAAAATTATGTGCATTTGCTTTTTTTGAAGCTTCAATCATTTCTTCTTCTGAAGCTTGTTGATTTGCATATAATAAATTTTCTCTAATTGTATTTGCGAATAACACAATATCTTGTGGAACCAAACCAACTTGTTCTCTTAATTGATGTAATCCAAAATTTTCAATTTTTTCATTATTGATAATTATTTTTCCACTTTGTATTTCATAAAATTTGAGTAGTAATTTAGTTATTGTTGTTTTACCCGAACCACTAACACCTACTATTGCTACTTGTTCTCCTTCATTAATTTGAAAAGTTAAATTATTGATAACTTTTGTATTCTTTCTAGAAGGATAAGCAAAATTAACTTTATCAAATTTGATATTACCATGAATAATTTGCCTGTGATTAGATTTTGTAATATTTTCCGGAATTTCTTTTTGAATTTTTAATAATTCTTCAGTTGCACCCATTGCTTTTTGTATTGAAGCATATAATTCTGCAATACCTCCAACACTAGCTGCAATAAAAACTGAATAAAGTACAAATGAAAAAAGTTGACCTATGCTCATATTACCATCTTTTATAAGTATTGTTCCGTACCATATTACTGCTACTATAGATCCAAAAATTCCGAAAATAATAAATGATGCAAATAGAGCTCGTAATTTACCCAGTTTAATTGATGTGTTAGCTATTTCAATTGTTTTAACATTGTATCTATTGATTTCAAATAATTCACTTGTAAATGCTTTGACAGTATTAACTGCTTGTAGTGTTTCTTCCACAATTGTATTAGATTCTGCTACAATATTTTGTACATCTTTAGCATACTTTCTTAATTTCCTGCCAAATATAACTGCTATAATAACAACTACAGGAAGTGTACATAACATAAATAAAGTTAATTTAAAAGAGGTTATTGAGAGAAGTGTTATCCCGCCAATGATAATTATAATTTGACGTAAAAATTCGGCTAGCTCTGTTGTAAATGTATTTTTTAGTATTTCAATATCAGATGCAATTCTACTACATAATTCACCAATTCTTCTATTTGAATAGAAATCTAAAGGTAATTTTATTAGATTGCTAAATGAATCAGATCTTAATTTAGCCATTGCTTTTGATGTAACTTGTACAAAAAGTACAATTCTGAAATATGAAAATATTGCTTGTGCACCAAATAGTATAAGAAGTAACAAAGCAATTCTGTTTACACTGTCAATTTCTTGGTTGGATTGATCAACTAATTCACCAACGAGCCACGGAAACATTAGGGAAGCTATGCTGGATAAAAATAAAAATATTAAACCTATTATAAATGTAAATTTATGTGGTTTAATATATTCTAGGAGTTTATATAAATTGCTGGTTTTTCTCAAAGTAATTAACTAATTATTTTATGGTATTTATTTTAAAGTAGTTAAATTAAAAAATAATATTATATTTGTTCCTCAAAACATTGATTTATCACGATGAAAAGAACTTATCAACCTTCAAATACAAAAAGAAAAAACAAGCACGGATTTAGAGAAAGAATGTCTACATCTGATGGTAGAAAAGTTATTTCTAGAAGACGAGCTAAAGGTAGAAAATCTTTATCTGTTTCAGATCAAATGTTTAAAAAATAGAATTTATGACATTTTAAGTTCAATTAATTAATGAGGAGGTGTTTTTTAACACCTTTTTTTATAAATTGATATTTAGTATTTTTAAATAAAAGTATATAGATATGCCTAAAAATAAATCAATTAAATCAATTTTAATTATTGGAAGTGGCCCTATTGTTATTGGTCAAGCATGTGAGTTTGATTATTCAGGCTCTCAAGCATCAAGGTCTTTAAGAGAAGAAGGGATTGAAATATCATTAATTAATTCAAATCCTGCAACTATTATGACAGATCCAGTTGTAGCTGACCATATTTATTTGTTGCCACTAGATTGTGAATCAATAGAAAAAATTTTAAAAGAAAGAAAGATTGATGCTGTCCTACCTACTATGGGTGGTCAAACTGCTTTAAATTTATGTATAGAGGCAGATGAAAGAGGATTATGGGAAAAATACAATGTTGATATTATTGGTGTGGATATTGATGCAATCAATATTACTGAAAACAGGGAGGAGTTTAGGAAGCTAATGAATAATATTGAAATTCCTGTCGCTCCAGCTAAAATTGCAACTTCATTTTTAGAGGGTAAATCTATAGCACAGGAATTTGGATTTCCTTTAGTTATTCGACCTTCTTTTACTTTAGGTGGTACTGGAGCAACATTTGTATTTCATAAAGAAGATTTTGAAGAAGCATTGAATAAAGGATTACATGCATCACCAATTCACGAAGTTCTTATTGATAAAGCTCTATTAGGATGGAAAGAATATGAATTAGAATTATTACGTGATAGTAATGATAATGTAATTATCATATGTTCTATTGAAAATATGGATCCTATGGGGATACATACTGGAGATTCTATCACTGTTGCACCTGCAATGACATTATCGGACACATGTTATCAAAAAATGCGGGATATGGCGATTAAAATGATGAGGTCTATCGGGGACTTTGCCGGGGGATGTAATGTCCAATTTGCTGTTAGTCCTGACGAAAATGAAGATATTGTTGCAATTGAAATTAATCCAAGGGTATCTCGTTCTTCTGCATTAGCTTCAAAAGCCACAGGATATCCAATTGCTAAAGTAGCAGCTAAATTATCAATAGGATACACCCTTGATGAATTAAAAAATCAAATAACTAAAACTACTTCGGCATATTTTGAACCTACTCTTGATTATGTTATTGTGAAAATCCCTCGTTGGAATTTTGACAAGTTTAGTGGTTGTGATAGTATGTTAGGTTTACAAATGAAATCAGTAGGTGAAGTAATGGCTATTGGAAGATCTTTTCAGGAAGCATTACAAAAAGCCTGTCAATCCTTAGAGATAAAACGAAATGGTCTTGGTGCTGATGGAAAAAGTTGGACAAATCAAGATAGTATTTTAACTTCTTTAAAAAAACCCTCATGGGATAGGGTATTTAGAGTATATGATGCATTAAAAATCGGAATCCCACTTAGAAGAATTAAAGAGATTACAGGAATTGATGACTGGTTTTTAAGACAGATACATGAATTAATAATTATTGAAAAACAATTATCAAAATTTAGTGTTGACAATTTGCCAGAAGAATTATTGTTAAAAGCAAAAATGAAAGGATTTGCTGATAGGCAAATAGCTCATCTTTTAGGAGATGTTGAAAGTAAAGTTTTTGCATTAAGAAAAAAATATGATATTCAACGTGTCTATAAGTTAGTTGATACTTGTGCTGCTGAATTTGAAGCTCAAACACCATATTATTATTCTACATTTGAAAGAAAAATAATTTATCCAGATGGGTTAGCTTTTGCTGATAATGAGAGCTCCGTGAGTAATAATAAAAAAATTATTGTTTTAGGTTCTGGACCGAATCGTATTGGCCAAGGAATCGAGTTTGATTATTGTTGTGTACATGGTGTTTTAGCAGCAAAAGAGTGTGGTTATGAAACCATTATGATTAATTGTAATCCTGAAACAGTTTCTACTGATTTTGATACTGCTGATAAGTTATATTTTGAACCAGTATTTTGGGAGCATATATATGATATTATACAATTTGAAAAACCAGAAGGTGTTATTGTTCAGCTAGGAGGTCAAACTGCTTTAAAGTTAGCTGAGAAATTAGAGAAATATGGTGTTAAAATTATGGGTTCCAGCTTTAATTCTTTAGACATAGCTGAAGATAGAGGTCGTTTTTCAGAAACATTAAAAAACATAGGCATACCTTATCCGGAATTCGGAGTTGCAACCACCGCAGAAGAGGCATCTCAATTAGCTAAATCCTTATCTTTTCCAATTCTTGTTAGACCTTCCTATGTATTAGGTGGACAAGGGATGAAAATTGTAATTAATGAAATTGATTTGGAGCATCATGTTGTTAACTTATTAAAAAGCATCCCAGGTAATCATATATTATTAGATCATTATTTAGATAAGGCGATTGAGGTGGAAGCTGATGCAATTAGTGATGGTAATGATGTTTATATTATGGGTATTATGGAACACATAGAACCTTGTGGTATTCATTCGGGAGATTCAAATGCAGTGTTACCTCCATTTAATTTATCATCAGATGTCTTAAGTAAGATTGCAGACTACACTAAAAAAATTGCATTAGCATTAAAAACAGTTGGGTTAATAAATGTACAGTTTGCAATTAAAGATGGTGAAGCATATGTAATCGAGGCAAATCCACGAGCATCTAGAACTGTTCCGTTTATCGCAAAAGCATACAAGGAGCCTTATATAAATTATGCAACTAAAGTTATGCTGGGTAATAAAAAAGTAAAGGATTTTAATTTCCAACCACACCAAAATGGATATGCAATTAAAGTGCCTATATTTTCATTTGATAAATTTCCAAATGTCAATAAGGAATTAGGTCCTGAAATGAAATCTACTGGTGAAATTATTTATTTTATTTCTGATTTAGAAGACCCATTTTTCATAAAAGTTTATTCTGAAAGAAACTTATATTTAAGTAAATAATATATTTTATGACAGCTTTACTGTATATTGTTTTAGGTATTATAGTTGCTTATTATTTAGTGCCAATTATCACAAGATTTTTATTGATTTATTTTTTTAAAAGATGGAGTGATAAAATGAAGAAAAATTTTTTTAAAGATAATGGTCAGAATAAATATCAAGAACATAAGGATGGAGATACTGTCATTCAATATAAGAGGGAAAAAACTACTAACTCGGATCCCGGCGGGGAATATGTTGATTTTGAAGATCTAAACGATAATACATGAATTATAAAACTATTTATAATACTCATATTTTAGCACTTGTGTTATTTGCAGTTATAACTGTTTTATACTGCTATCCAATTTTAAATGGTGAAAAAATTAGTCAGAGTGATTATATGCAGTTTCTGGGTATGTCTAAAGAAATTGTAGATTTTCGTGCTGAAACAGGAACTGAGGCATTATGGACAAATTCTATGTTTGGTGGTATGCCTGCTTATCAAATTTCGGTGTATTATTCTAATAATATTTTAGTATATATTGATAAAGTTTTACAATTATATTTACCAAGACCAATTGGTATTATTTTTCTTTATTTTTTAGGATTTTATATATTTATGTTATCCCTTAAAATTAATCCAAGGATTTCAATTCTAGGTGCATTAGCTTTTGGGATGTCTTCTTATTTCTTCATTATTTTAGAGGCAGGGCATAATACAAAAGCACATGCAATCTCATATATTGCCCCCTCGTTAGCAAGTATGATTTATTGTTTTAGTAACAAAAATGATAATAAATGGATGTATTTAATAACATTTAGTTTTGCGTTTTTGTGCTTGGGATTGCACTTGAGAGCTAATCATCTTCAGATTACTTATTATTTACTTTTTATATTATTCTTTTTTTGGGTTAATTATTTAATTAATGCATTACAACATAAAACCATTTCACAATTCATAAAAAAAACACTTATTTTTTTTGTTGCTGGTGTAATGGCAATTGCTATTAATATTGGAAATATTTGGTCAACATATGAATATAGTGATTACACAATAAGAGGTAATTCAGAACTTACAAACACTGAGGGTAAATCACAATCAGGATTAAATAAGGAATATGCTACTGCTTGGAGTTATGGTAAGCTAGAAACATTTAATATGTTATTTCCTAATTTACTCGGTGGTTCATCACATACGACTTTAACAGAAAAATCAAACACATATGAAGCATTGAGAAAAAATGGTATTTCTAAAAAAGATAGTCAAAATTTTATTCAATCTGTTCCTCTATATTTTGGTCCTCAAAGTTTTACATCAGGACCTGTTTACATTGGTTCAATTGTCTGGTTATTATTTGTGATTGCTTTATTTACACTCAAAAAAAGAATTAAATGGATTCTTCTTACATTAACTTTATTTTCAATTATACTTGCTTGGGGTAAGTATTTTAATTTTATCACTGATATATTTTTAAATTATTTTCCTTTATATAATAAGTTTAGAACCGTATCGATGATATTAGTGATTGCACAGTTTTCAATCCCTGTGTTGGCTATTCTAGGTTTTAATGAATTTCTAAAATCTCCTATGTCATCAAGTAAAAAGAGAAAAATTATTCTTTATTCTTTCTGTATTTTAATGAGTATATCTGCCTTTTTCGTTTTATTTAAAAATATATTATTTGAATTTAGCAGTTTGTCTGATTCACAATTTCCACCTTGGTTTATTAATGCATTAATTTTAGATAGAATTGATTTATTTAACTCTGATATTTACCGGTCAGTTTTTTTTATTTTTCTTTCTTCACTAACGATATATTTATTAATTAATAAAAATAACTCTAACCAACCAATGTTTATTTATATATTATCGTTATTAGTATTGTTTGATATGTGGTTTGTAAATAAAAGATATTTAAATGCTAATGACTTTGAGTTAAAATCTAAGATAGAAGCACCCTTTAAATTACAAGATTTTGATAAAATTATCCAGAGAGATACAACTATATATAGAGTTTATAATTTAAATGAAAGACTAGATCAAGGAGCAAGGACATCTTATTTTCACCATTCTCTTGGCGGATATCATGGAGCAAAGCTTGGTAAATATCAAGAAGTTATTGATATGCATATTAGTAAAGGTAATATGCATGTAATAAATATGTTAAATACTAAGTATTTTATTGTTCCTGATCAAAATAGACAACCAATAGTCCAGAAAAATAATGAAGCACTAGGTAATGCATGGGTTGTTGACTCTATTATATTGGTAAAAAATGCAAATCAGTCAATTAGTGCTTTGAATGAATTTAACCCTGCTAATACTGTTATTATTGAAAGTAAATATGACAAATATCTTCAATCTTTTACTCCTAATACTAATTATAAAATTCAGTTAGTTGAATATCAGCCTAACAGGTTAGTCTATAATGTTAATGCAGAGTTATCATGTCTAGCAGTATTTTCTGAAATCTTTTATCCTAAAGGTTGGGTAGCATATATAGATGGGGTTCAAGTAGATTCTTTTCCAGTTAACTATATATTAAGAGGTTTATTTATTCCAAGTGGATCTAAAGAAATTATATTTGAATTTAAGCCGAAATCATTTTTTGTATCTGCTAAAATCTCATTTTTCTCATCTTGTTTGCTAATTATAACACTTATAACCAGCTTTATTAGGTTATTTTTCTATAAAAGATGAAAAAAGTACTTATTATTACATATTATTGGCCGCCAAAAGGTGGGGTAGGTGTACAACGTTGGTTGAAGCTTTCAAAATATCTATCTAAATATAATTACCAATTAATTATATATACTCCATCTAATGGTGTATATCCTTTAGAAGATACAAGTTTACTAGATGATATTTCGAAGGATATTGTAGTTATTAGGAGAAAAATTTTTGAACCACAAAAAATTGTATCATTATTAAAAAATAACCATATTAAATCAGATGTTTTAATTAAAAAGAGTCATAATTTATTAGATAGAATACTAATTTGGTTGCGTTCTAATATATTTATTCCTGATTCTAGATCTTGCTGGATATCACCATCAATAAAATTTCTTTCCAATTATTTGAAAGACAATCCAGTTGATATTATTGTATCTACAGGACCACCACATAGTATGCATATGATTGCACTATCATTAAGGAAAAAAAATAATATTAAATGGATTGCAGATTTTCGAGATCCATGGACTGGAATTGAGTATTTTGATAAACTCCCTTTCTTATCCTGGGTGAAAAAAAAACATCATAAATTGGAAAAAGAAGTACTTGTTAATTCTGATTTAGTGTTGACTGTTAGTCCATCTTGGGCAAAGCAGTTCAATAATCTTGGGGCAAAAAAAACATCTATTTTAACAAATGGATATGATTCTGACGATTATAAGAATCTAGTAAATAAAATAGAATCAACTAGATTCACAATAGGACACTTTGGTTTGTATAATGAATTAAGAAATCATACTTTTTTTTGGGATACAATTAACATAATTAGTAAAAAGAATTTAGATTTTTTTAATAATTTAAATTTTTTGTTTGCAGGTGAAATTTATTCAGGTTTTTTTTCAATGATTAAGAAATATAAATTTGAAAAAAAAATAATCTATCATCATCATTTAAATCATGATAATTCAATTAAAAGTATGATGCAATGTGATATTTTATTAGTTACTCAAGGTGACACTAAATCTGTTGACGGTCGAATACCTGCAAAATTCTTTGAATATTTAGGTGCAAAAAAACCTATTCTAGCAATTGGAAAAAAAAATAGTGATTTAGAAAAAATAACTTTAAATATATCATATGCATGGTTTGTTGATTTTAACAATAAAGATTTGTTGTATAGTACTTTACTTAAGATATATGAGTTAAGTAATAGTGATTATGAATTTAATGATGATATTTCCCGTTTCTCTAGACAAAATCAAGCACTTCAATTAATAGATTTAATCAGTGATTTATGATAATTTTTTTAAAAAATATTTACTTTGAATTAGTCGAATCCAGATATTTTAAAAATCTTTTTTTATTAACGACAGGTGTAGGAGTATCACAATTAATACCACTTTTTCTGCTACCAATCTTAACTAGGTTTTTTTCACCTACTGATTTTGGTGTTTTAGCAATTTTTTTGGCGATAGTTCAACTTTTAGCTATTACCACAACTCTTAGATTAGAGATGGCTATTGTTTTACCAAAAAAAGATACTGATGCTGCATTATTATGCTTAACAGCGATGTTATTTTTGTCAGTATTTTCTATATTATTTTTCATTATTTTATTTTTATTATGGTCTTTTATTGTGAATACGGAAATTACAGAGTATTACGATACAGTTGGTTATAAGATTTTTGGTTTAAATATTGAAAATTTAATTAAATATAAAAAAGACACATATATTCCATTTTTCTATTTAATTCCCATTGGATCTTTTTGTTTAGGATTATATAATATTTTATATAGTTGGAATAATAGAATGGAGCTATATAAAAATATGTCATTCTCACAAATTACACATTCTATTTTTAGTACACCTTTATCGATTTTATTTTATTTTACACCACTTAAAAAAATTGGACTCATATTAGGTCAAGTTATTGGCAGATTTATATCTTGTTTATTACTGCTTAAAAATATATATATAACACTGAAAATAATTTCAAGAAAAGAATTATTCAGTAAGAGTATTTTTTTAGTGAAAGAGTATAAAAAATTTATCATATTTGAGACACCTCATGCAATGCTGAATTTTATTTCTCAAAAATATATTATTGGAGTATTTACATCTCTATTTGGTTTATTTACAGTTGGTATTTTTGATTTAGCAGATAAAATTATTGCTAAACCGTTAGGGCTTATTTCTAATTCTTTTAAAACTGTATTTTATAAAAGGTTAACTACAGCAAAGGATAAATTAACAATCTTTAAAAAAACACTTATTTTAATGACAGTTATTAGTTTTGTTTTAACCATACCATTTTACATTATACCAGATAGTTTTTTTGTTATTTTATTAGGTCCTGAGTGGGTAGATACAGGAAGATATATAAAATTGTTATGTCCATTATTATTTAGTAGATTTATTTTCAATGTTGTGACACCTAGTATTTCCTATACTATGCAAAATCATTACTTACTTTTTTGGCAAATTTTTTATTTTCTAGGATTAGTGTTTTTGTTTATTTTTTCAAAAGGATTAAGTGTTGAAAATGTAATTTTTATATATGCTATATTTGGGGCATTAATGTATTTTTTATTAGGTTTTATATCGTTTTTAGTATTAAAAAAAAATATTAAATTTTGAAGATTATAATTGTTACTCCTGCTTGTAATGAAGAGATTCATTTACCTGACTTGATATCTTCTATGGTTAATCAATCAATTTTACCAGTTGAGTGGATTATAGTTGATGATGGTTCAATTGATAATACTAGTAATATTATTAAACAATCTGTAATAAAGTATTCTTGGATCACATATTTAAGAAAAGAAAAAATAGGAGCTCGCTCACCCGGTAAAAGTGTAATGGAGACATTTTACTTTGGTTTTGAGCGAAGACATAATCTAGAATATTATATAATAATTAAACTAGATGCAGATTTAGTTTTACCATATAATTATATGGAATCTATTTTAGAGAAATTTTATTCAAATAAAAAAATTGGTATTTGTGGTGGAGTTTGTACCATTAAGCAAAATAATCAATATGTTGTTGAAAAAGAAACAAACTTAGATCATGTTCGTGGTGCAATTAAAGCATATCGAAAACAATGTTTTATTGAAATTGGTGGTTTATTGAAAGTAATGGGATGGGATACAGTAGATGAGCATACAGCAAGATTTTTGGGATGGCATGTTATTGTGTTGCCTGAGCTTAAAGTACAACATCAGCGGTCTACTCACCAAGAGTATGGCTTATTTAAAGCTGCTTATAGAAATGGCCGTATGTTGTATACAATCAGAATGGATGTATTTTTACTGCTAGGTAATTGCATTAAAAAATTGGTAAAAAAGCCTTATTTAATTGTTAGCATTTTAATGTTAGTAGGTTATTTAGGTGCATTTTTTTTAAAAGAAAAAAAAATAGTAAATAAAGAACTAGGTAGATTTATTAGAAAATATAGATATAATAAAATTTTTTTATATTTTTTTAATTAACTTTTGTCCATGTGGTAGTTTTTCCAATAAAACTGAAGCCAATGTAACCTCTCATAAAAAGAGTTTTGTCATTTTTTAAATTAGCATTTAAACTATATGTTTTACCACTTCTAGCATCATAAATTGTACCATTTCCCCATTCATTTTTATCTAAGTACTCTAGTTTTTTAATTATAGTTAATCCTTTAAGTGTTTGTCCTCTTAGTAATTCATTTGGATTTTCTTTATCTTTTTTTATTTCTCCATTCTCATTTAGTGGTTCAGCTAACCATATTATTTTCCCCTCAAATAATCCTTTTTCTGTTTGGTATATTTCTATGTGCGATTGTTTTTTTTCTTCTAGCCAAATCCCGCAAATATTATTTTCTTGTGCAATTAAGAAAAAGGGTAGTAAAGTGAAAATTAACCTAATTAAAGTCATGTTAAAAGGCTCTATTAATTCCAAATATAAATCTGAAATCCATTTGGTTTTCACCTGCAGGGGGGTTGTTTAAAAATAATGGAAAATCAAATCTAAATACTAACGGTTCAGCATTAATTACATCATCCCATAACCTTGATAATTCCCATGTAAAGCCAAGTCCTGCATCCATATGTAGGCTACTAAATGAAATTTGATTATCCTGATAGTTTTGATCCATTACACCCATGTCAATAAATAAGTATGAGTTAAAACCAAAATAATCCATATATGGAATACTATTTGTAAAATCAATTTCAGTATTAAAAGCAATACCAGATGTACCTCTGTATAGGAAATTGAAATCTTCATTTTCGTTAATCATGTCACTCTCTGATTCTCCCATTTTATATCCAGTATACCCTCTTAAATTTAATCCTCCGCCATAGTGGAATGTGTTTGTGTTATTAGTGCTATATGTAGCCCAGTCACTAGGTATGAATCCAGCAGATCTTGTAAATTTATTATTCATCATCTCTTCTGGGTTAGCACCTGAAGCATATAGCATACTTTCAAAAGGAAAATCATTAGAATATTGAGATTCAGTATGGTTAAATCCTCTTTGAGCAAATAGTCGAGTGTGAATTCTTAATTTACCTATTTTATTTTTATTGACAGCAGTAAATACCAATTGAGAAAAATTGTAATCACTCATTATTGAAGACGATTTTAGTGATAATTCAATATTTCCAGTTCCACTCAATGTCTGGCCTTGGGTATATCGATAACGGTGAGAAGTGTTAATTAAAATATTTGTATTTTTCTTTTCTTCTCCTCCCCAGTACTCTTCATCTAATAAATATCCAACAATGTCAGATGTTTCTTTTCTTTCAAATCCATTTAAAGAGATGTCAATACTTTTTGTTTTATCAGCATCTTTTAAGTTAAAACCTAATGAAAGATAGTTCAGTCCGTCTAATGCACTTATTGCAAATCGAACACGACTATTTTTAACATACTTATACAGAGATGTTGAGTATTTCAGTCGATAAGATACTTTATCATTTTCGTTATCATCAATATCTTCCCCTCTGAACATTCCAGAATTAACCCATAAATTACTTTTAAAAACATGATGTTTTTTTAAGTAATGTCCTTCGATATTGGTACCAATTTTTAATCCATCATATGAATTATACCAAAAGTCTGGTCTAGCTTTGATTTCGTATTTTTTTAAATTATGTGATTTATATACACCATAGTCAATAGAGAAATCTATATTGCCTTTATGATTGTTATTTATTGCATAAGAGTCACCAAGGCGACCACTTAAATCAATCATAACATTTTTCAAACCAGATGGTACATGTGTTTTAAATGTATATTCTCTATTTAATTCTCCATAACCAGTCCATCTAGGTAGAATAGTACCAATGTTTTTGTCTTCTTTTACAAACCATTTATTTGGTATATGATAATTATATCTTAATCCAAATTCAGAATCAATTGTTAAGTCTATTGGCATCTCCATTTCACCTTTTCTCATTACAGTTATAGCAAAAGTGTCATTTTCTAATTTTTGTACTTTACCAATCGCATAGTCTAAATCTTTATTTGTTTCAAGCCATTGATCGAAAAACCAGTTTAAATCTACTTTTGTAAATTGAATTATAGAGTTTCTAAAATCATTAAGGTATGGATGAGCCATTTTCCATGTTGAAAAATAATTTTTCATAGCATCTAGGAATAATTTATCACCAAGAACATATTGTAAATTATATAGCATTGTAGCAGGTTTCCAGTAAACATGAGTGTAACCTCCTCTATGAGCAAGATCTTTTCCAAATACATGTGTGTCATGCGAATGACTATTTAAAGCAGGTGTATTATTTTCACTTGCATCGACTATATATCTGTAATATGCATTGTCTTCTCTAGTATTTCTTTGATTTGTGTGTTTATCATAATATTTATTTAAAGGAGATTGATTTTGTTTTAACCAATTTAACCTATATAGTAATCCGACATTTTTATCATTATATATACTATCAGTAACATATTTAGGTGCACGTGTCATATATTTACCCTCTATTGCTTCTTCACCCCAAGCACTTAAAAATTGTGTAAATCCTTCATCTAAAGCTGCTCTATATGTTTCATTAGTGCCAACTTGGCCAAAAAACCACATATGAGCAATTTCGTGAACTAAAAGTCCTCTGTATCCTGGATCCGTGCCACTATCTAATGTTATCATTGGGTATTCCATACCACTTCTAGCATCAGCAACTATAATTTTATGATATTGGTACATTCCAATGTCAGTGGAAAATACCTCAATAATTTGTGCTGCATAATCAGCCGCATTTTGCCATTTTGCTGCATGTTGTTCTTGTGCTAAAGAATAACATTTAATACCATTCCATTCGGCAACTCCTATTCTATAACTAGGGTCAGCAGTAAATGCAAAATCATGGACATTTTCAGCATGGAATTTCCAAGTTTTCTTTTTATTTGGATTATATCTAATTATTGTTGATGGTGGAGTGTTAAATTTTTTAGTTGCAAAGTTTTTAATATCTAATTTTTTCATTAATTCATCTGGTAGTACTTCTTCTCTGTTTAGCATATTTCCAGTTGCTTCTAAAATATAATTTTCAGGAAAAGTTAATTCAACATCAAAGCAACCAAAATCACCGTAAAATTCTTTTCCTAAATGTTGATCAGTTGTCCATCCAAACTTTCTGTCATAAACAGATATTCTAGGATACCAATGTACTCCATTGTAATGTTTGTTACCAAAATCTTGATACATTTTCATCCTACGTCTCACATTACCATTCTCTTCAAATCCTCCGAAAAAAGACTTAAATTTGATATCAAAAGTCACAGTGTTTCCACTTTCGATAGGCTTATTAAGAAAAACTTTCATTATAGTATTGTCTATTTCAATCTCAACTTTTTCACCATCTACTTCGATGCTAATAATCTCAGTGCCTTTCTTTTTTCTCTCATCTTTCCTGTATTTTGTAATTTCATCATTTCCTGTTTTGAGTTTGTCTAAATATGAATCTGGTTGAAAAGCATTTGCATAAAGATGAAAAAAAACATGATTAAGGTCATCAGGTGAGTTGTTTGTATAAATAAGTGTTTGATTTGCTTCAATAACATCAGTTGAATCAAATAATTCAGCATTTATTTTATAATGTACATCTTGTTGCCAATATCCTGCATGTGGCATTTTATTTTTCCAATAATTTGGATTATCATTATTTGTAAATGTGTTAGGTGGAAATAAAGGATTATATTTTTCTATGGCTATAATTCCATTTTCATTTTTATTTAAATCTGATTCGGGAAAAAAGTTATTGTTTATTTGTGTTGAATCAATCTTGAATGCTTGGGAAAATATAAGATTTGTGATAACAAAAAAGATAAATAGTATTGGTTTTTTCATAGAGAATCATTTTTTTTTATACTAAGATACTAAAATATCAATGTTATTATCAAATTCTCTTACTATATAGATCTCATACTTAAATCAATACTTTTAATAGAATGAGTTAAATTTCCTATTGAAATATAATTAACTCCGCATAATGCATATCCTCTTACTGTTTGTAAATTGATATTACCTGATGATTCAATTTCATATTTTCCATTAATAATATCAACGGCTAATTTTGTTCTTTGTAAAGAAAAATTATCTAATAGAATCCTATCTACACCACCCGAAATTAGAACTTGATTTAATTCATCTAAATCTCTAACTTCAATTATGATTTTAATATCTTTCTTGATTTTCTTAAGATGTTTATGACAATTTTTAATTGCATTTGAAATACCACCTGAAAAATCAATATGATTATCTTTTATCATAATAACATCATAGAGTCCATGTCGGTGATTTTGAGCACCTCCAATTCTCACGGCTTCTTTGTCTAAAAACCTAATACTAGGACAAGTTTTTCTTGTGTCTAATAATACAGTATTTAAATCTTGAACTTGATTGATGAAACTCCTTGTTTTTGTGGCTATTCCACTCATTCTTTGCATACAATTTAAAACTAGTCTTTCGGTAGCTAGAATTGCTTGCTGTTTGCCGGTAATTTCAAAAATCACATCTTTTATATTAACCTCTTTGCCATCCTCTGTGAAATGATGAAATTGTAATTCTTTATCAAAGTAATTAAATATTTTTTTTGCTATGTTTATCCCTGCAATAATACAATTATCTTTTGCTATCATTTTAGCTGAACCTATTGCATTTTTACTAATACATGCTTGGGAGGTGATATCACCATGTCCAATATCTTCTTCCAAAGATTTTTTTATAAAGTCGTTGATTATTTTATCCATTGATATGGTTATCTTTATAAGTTTACAAATTAATAATATTTATTAATACAAGCTATGAAATTAAAATTTATCTTTTTTGGTAAAAAAAATGATTCTTTATTAGAATCATACATAAGTAAGTATTTAAAAAGATTAAATAAATATATTAAATCCGAAATTATTTTTCTTTCTGAAAAAAATGAATTAAAAATTAAAAAAAATTTTACATCTATTATTAAGCCAAGCAATTATATTATTACTTTAAATGAAAAAGCTCAAACTATGAATACTATAAAGTATGCTAAATTTTTGAGGAAAAAAGTAGAAGACTTTGATTCAGTTATTTTGATAGTTGGTGATGCATATGGAATACCCAAATCTATAATAAGTAAATCTAACTATTCTCTTTCTCTGTCAGAAATGACTCTTCCTCATCTCATAGCTAGATTAGTTCTAGTTGAGCAAACATATCGAGTATTTACTATTTTTAACAATCATCCTTACCACCATGAATAAGTATATTTTCGCATCATCTAATCCTAATAAATTATTAGAAATATCGAAGCAACTTTCACATTTAGAATTATTGAGTTTAAATGATGTTGAATATTTTGATGAAATCATTGAATCGGGAATGAATCTTAGAGAAAATGCACTAATTAAGTCTAAAACTATTTTTGATAAATATAATATTGCAACTATTGCAGATGATACAGGCTTAGAAGTATATGCTTTGAATGGAGAGCCTGGTGTATTTTCTGCTCGTTATGCTGGTCAACAAGCAAATGCACATGAAAATATAAATAAGTTACTTTCAAAGATGAATAATGTAAAGGACAGAAGAGCAAGATTTAGAACAGTTATATCTTTAACAACTAATAATGAGCAACTTTTTTTTGAAGGTGTTGTGGATGGGATTGTCACTGATAAAACTACTGGTCAATCAGGTTTTGGTTATGACCCTATATTCGTGCCTAATGGATTTAAAAAAACATTTGCTGAAATGTCATTAGAAGAAAAAAACACCATAAGTCATAGAAGTCAAGCTATTAAAAAATTAATTGAATATTTAAAAATTTAAATTATTACGCATTTTTAATTTGTGCTGTTATAAAATCCTTTAAATTGATTTTAGCACATTTTAACATTTGAGGGACAATGCTTTCTTCAGAAAAACCAGGTATTGTATTTATTTCAATCAAATATGGTGTAGTGTTGCTTATTATAAAATCAATTCTAATAATACCTTTTAACTCTAAATCTTTATAAATATTTTTAGCTATATTGTTAATATTATTTTTAATATTATTTTTAATATTAGCAGGAGTTTTTTCGATAGATTTCCCGTTGTATTTTGCATCATAGTCAAAAATATCATTTTCACTAACAATTTCTGTTATGGGAAGTGTTTCAATTTTTTTATGAAAATTAAAAACAGCACATGTTACTTCTCTACCTTTAATAAATTGTTCTATTATTATTTCCTTATCATGTTTTAAAGCTTTATCTACTGCAATTTTTAATTCATCAGCATCATATACTTTACTGATTCCATAACTTGACCCACTACTGCTAGGCTTAACAATACAGGGAAATTGAGTTGTGCATTTGTCTGTATATATTTGAGCATCGGGCACATCATATCCAAGCGATCTTAATAAATTATTACATTTAAATTTATTAAATGTAAGTTTAGATATTTTTTCATTACAAGATGTGTAAGGAATATTTTTAGACTCAAAATAAGAACATAATTTTCCATTTTCACCAGGATTACCATGTATTATCACATATGCTTTCTCAAATTTTATTTTTTCATTTTTATAATTAAATGTAAAGTCATTATTATCAATGCAATACACATTATCCTCAATAATTACTTGAAAATTATTTATGTCAATACATAAAACTTTATATGCATTATATTTTTTTTTATCTATGTTTTTTAAAATTGTAGCTGCACTTTTTAAAGAAATATTTTTCTCATTTGATGTTCCGCCTGTAACAATTGCAATATTTTCCATTTATGTAATATATAATAACTAGTTTTTAAATATAAAATTTGTTTTTTTAATTTTTGCT
Organism: Flavobacteriales bacterium; assembly: GCA_002714185.1. Lineage (GTDB taxonomy): Bacteria > Bacteroidota > Bacteroidia > Flavobacteriales > TMED113 > SP256. The sequence goes on from PAWM01000008.1 coordinate 31,565, forward strand.
ATTTTCTTGAATTAGAATAAATATCTTTGTTATACATAATATATTTTACATGAAATTTAATTATAGATTTTTATTTTTTTTAGTATTTTTTCTAATCATTCTTTTCTTTCTTACTGTTAAGTTAATTGATGTAACTTTAAAAAACTATACTCGTCACAATACTATTATAAAGGTTCCATCTCTTGTTGGTTTTACTTTGTCTAATGTTGAGGATACATTATCTAAATTAGATTTAGAATATGTTATTTTAGATTCTGCAGCATATAATCCTAATTATCATCGTGGATCAATTCTCTCCCACGATCCTAAGGCAGGTAATCAAGTCAAGCCAGGCCGTAAAATATATTTAACCATCAATCCTTTTACTGTTAATTATATTCCTGTACCTGACTTAGCAAATAAATCTTTAAGGCAAGGAATTAGTTTGTTGGAAAGTAATGCTTTTAGGGTTGGAAATTTACATTATATAGATTTTTATGCAAAAAATCTTATTCGTATGCTTAAAGCAGGTGATAATGTAGTAACAAAAGGGGATAGTTTACCAAAATTTACCATTATTGATATATATTTAGGAGATGGTTATATAAAAGAAGTTGCAGTACCTGATTTATCAGGTTTAGAATTAGGTGATATTAAAAGAAAATTAAACAATTATTCTTTGAACCTAGGTAATTATTACTATGCTGATTCAATAAATGACACACTGAATTGCAGGATATATCAACAAGAGCCACTTTTTGGTGAAAAGGTTCCTTTAGGTTCTTATATTTCAATTTGGCTTAACGATTCGTTGTATTAATAACTTTAAAATATGTTATAATGGATAAATCAGATGCGAATCAATTATACGAACACCATGTTTTTGAAGTTGAAAAAAAACATGATTTAATTAGAATTGATAAATTTCTTTTACTAAGAATTGCAAATACTAGTAGAACAAAAATTCAAAAATCAATATCACAGGGACATGTGTTTTGCAATGAACAAATAGTAAAATCTAATTATAAAGTTAAGCCATTTGATAAAATAAGTATATGTTTTGAACATGAACCTTACGATAAAGAAATTAAACCAGAGGATATTCCATTAGATATTGTATTTGAAGATAGTGATGTTATTGTTATTAATAAGCCAAGTAATATGGTTGTTCACCCTAGTTATGGTCATTACACGGGTACTTTGGTGCATGCATTATTATATAAATATAAGGATATTCAAAATACAGGAGATAGTCAGAGGCCCGGATTAGTGCATCGTCTTGATAAAGATACTACTGGTTTAATGGTTGTTGCTAGAAATAGTATTTCATTAAGTCATTTAGCTGCACAATTTGCTGAAAGAACTATTAAAAGAAAATATTATGCATTAGTTTGGGGTGATTTAAAAGACGAGGAAGGAACTATTATTGCAAATATTGGAAGGAATAAGAAAAATAGAAAATTAATGACTACATTTTCAAATAATGAGGATGGGAAATATGCGGTTACACATTATAAGGTGAAAGAACGTTTTAGATATATTACCTTAATTGAGTGTAGGCTTGAAACAGGTAGAACCCATCAAATCAGAGTCCATATGAAACATATTGGACATCCATTGTTTAATGATAATGAATATGGTGGTGATAAAATTTTAAGAGGAACCACTTTTTCAAAGTATAAACAATTTGTTTTGAATTGTTTTAAAATATTACCTAGACAAGCATTACATGCCACTGAATTAAGTTTTATTCATCCAAAAAAAAGTAAAATTGTATCTTTTCATTCTGATTTGCCTGATGATATGCAAAACATTATTACTCGTTGGAGAGTATATGTGAATAATACAAAAAATTAATTTGCTATTAATCTATTTATGCTTACTATTGGTATTTCTCTCGTAGGAAAAGTATATTCATGTTCGGGATCTGGTTGTAATCCAATCTTATGAGCTATTTTCAAAAAAATATCATATTCTAAAATATATTGATTAGAAAATCCGTGGGATGCATCGTATGCAGTAATAGCTGTTTTTCCTATATTTTTAGAAGATAAAAAAGGATCAATAGTATGTAATTCAACAATTAAAAGTCCATATTTTGTTAAGTATGGATACCATCTTTTTAAATGTTCTTTTAAATTTTGTTGTACATTTCTATTTTGTAATCTTAGACCATTAGAACAGAAGGCTCCAGTTGATTCATTAAATTCTTGATTTCTTTCTTTAGGAGTTGTGTAAATTCTATTATGATCTAAAAAAGAACGAACATTCAGTAAGTCCACAAGATTAATATTATGCTCTTGTTTCAATTTATGAGCTAGTCCATCTGGGTCACTAATATCTCCAAATGCAGTTTTCGCCCATATATCTGCTTGATTTATGGTTTTTGTAGTTGCTTCCAGTGCTTTGTAATTAAAATCACTACCTACAATAAATAAAGGGTGTTCATTTAATATTTTACCTCTATTTGTATTATAATATATTAAGTCAAAAATATGTTCTATTAACTTACCATTCCCACAACCTATATCTATAAATCCTTTAGGTTGTTGTTCTATTGGAAGATTAAATAAATCTAAAATAATTTTATCTATTTTTTTAAAATATGTGTTATGAGCACCTCCACTTCCCCATACATTCATACTTCTGTCTACATGTAATTCTTCTGCATCAACAGATGCAGCTTTCAGAATATTAAAATCGCCATATATTAGATTATGTATATTACGATATGTAGGTAAATATGACACAGTCACACCATATGAAGATGCTCGTGTTAATATGAATGAGCCATAATCAGTTAATTTCATATTAGAGTCAAGAATTTCACATGCTAAAAATAAATTTTCAATTAGTGTTTTCCAGTCTTGATTGATTTTAATTATTAATGTTTTATTAGATTGAATTTGTGAAAAGCAATTGTTTCTTGATAATAAAACTAAGATTGGTCCTAATACTGCTCCTTCAAGATGAATTCTCCAATTGGACCATTTTCCCGTACAATTTTTTTGAGTTGTGCTATCGGTAGTTTTATCTTCTTTTCTCCATTCCAAATATTTATATATTACTTGATATAAAACCGATTTATTATTGTTATTTTCTTTACTGTATTCAATAATTTCATTATAATCTATATCATTGTTAAATAGTGGATTCAGCATTTGGTAATGCGTAAGTAAATCTAAAGAAAACCATTGTTCTATATTTACATCAGTAAAATAAACATCCTCATTGATAATTTTTTGTTTTAATACACCTTGGGAACACAATAATCTTAAGGCTACATTCATATAGCATTCATTTGCATTGAATTTAGAAGATAGTTCAGTAAGTGAACATTTGTTTTTACTTTGAATATATTCTAAAACTTGTTTGTGTTGCAATTTAATTACAGTGGGAATTAATGCAATACCATCAAGATGTTGAAATAGATTTGCTAAGAATTTTATTTTTTTTTCTAATTGTTCCATAGGTAATATTTTCAAATCTAATATTATATAATTAATTTAGCATAGTGCGGATACATAAATACATTATATTTTTTTATTTATTTATTTTTTCTTGTGAGAGGAATATTGTTAGTTCAGTTGAATCAGATGATTTATCTTATGTTTCATTATGTAATGATAAAGATTTCCTGAACACCTTATCTGTATTGTCATTTAATAAATTAAGTACTACATCCTTAAATAGTGTTGCTGAAGTTATTGAGCATCTTGATCCTGATATAATTGGTTTACAAGAGGCTTATGATATGGGCTTAGATATTGCAGATAGATTTAATTATTGTTATTATGGTAATACTAAAAATAGTACTGCTGTATTATCAAAATATCCAATTCAAGGAATAAATTATATGCAGTCAAAGATAATTTTAAATGACTCATTGTACATAAATTTTTTTAATCTTCACTTAAATGCATATCCTTATCAACCATATGATATACGAGATACTATTATTACAACTGAAGCACAGGCAATATATCAAGCTCAACAGACAAGAGGCGATGAAGTAGATTTATTAAAATCACTAATACTTGAATCGATGAATCCTATGCCGACAATTGTTACAGGAGATTTTAATGAGCCTTCTCATTTAGATTGGGTAGTTGGTGCTCAAAATCCACAAAATTTTCAAATTAATGGAGATGACTTTATAGTTAATTGGCCTACATCCCATTTGATGTCTGATATGGATTTTATTGATTCTTACAGAGAAAAATATAACAACCCAGTTGAGTCCCCTGGCTATACATGGACACCAAATATTAGTTTAAATGAAGTCAATGATAGAATAGATTTTATTTATTATCGTCCAAGCTATGATTTGAGTATTATTGATGATAATATATTAGGTATTTCTCTTGCCTCAGTTTATGTTATTGGACCTGATCAATTCTCTAATATTATCATAGATAATTATGAATCTGATCATCGTGGTGTATTTGCAATTTTTAATATTGATTATTAATTTTCTTTTGATTTACTGTTGAATAATTGTAGTCCAACTGGAAATAATAAAAAAAGAAAAATAAATTTTTGTGTTATTATTCCAATAATTGTTATTATTAACAATAGAATACATAAGATGTGATAGTCAATTTCTTTCATATTAAAATATTTCTTTTACTAATATATATTATATATTTGGAAAAAATATATTAATTATTATTCGTGAAAAATAATCAATTAAAAAACAAAATATATAACATTATTTTTACCACTAATGGTAAGTATGCTTATCTTTTTGATGTTTGGCTACTAGTTTTTATACTTTTATCTTGCCTTGCAGTTATATTGGAGAGTGTCCCAAGCATTGGTTTGGAATATGGAAAAACTTTATCTGTAATTGAATGGTTTTTTACTATTATATTTACTGTTGAATATATATTAAGAATTTATTCTTCTAAAAAAACATGGAAATATATTTTTTCTTGGTGGGGTATTATTGATTTATTAGCGATTTTACCTACTTATATTAGTGTTTTATTTCCTGGAGCAGAAACTGTTACAGTACTATTAGATATTAGAATATTAAGACTTATTAGAGTTTTTAGAGTTTTTAAACTAAAGAAATATATTACGGGAGGTAATATTATGATGATTGCTTTAGATAAATCTAGGCCTAAAATTTTAGCATTTGTTCTATTCATTTTATTAGTAGCAGTAGTGTTAGGGTCATTAATGTATGTAATTGAAGGTCAAAAAAATGGTTTTGATACACTTCCAGACTCTATTTATTGGGCGATAGTTACTCTTACTACAGTTGGATATGGAGATGTTGTTCCAGTTACGATTTTGGGTAAAATTATAGCAACTTTTATTATGATTTTAGGTTATGGTATTATTGCTGTTCCAACTGGAATAGTTTCTGCTGAAATTGCTAAGGAAAATAATCCAAATTCTAATAAATAATAATTTAAAATTTAAGCTTAACTGATAGGTAGATATTTCTAGGTGATTGAACAAAGTATTTATTTAATCCATCCCAATCTACTATCCCATTATTAAAATAATAATTGTCAGTTATGTTATTAATAAATAGAGAAATTGAGTGATTTTTGATAAAATAATCTACTCTTCCATTAATTAAGATATAATCATTTAAATACTCAGAGTTTTCAAAATTCATATAAGATTTACTTTGATAACGAGTTGACAAACTAAATGCAATCTTTTTAAAGGAATATACTATTTCCTGATTGATAATAATTGATGGTGTTAATATTGGTGTAAATGTGATATTATTTTCTTTGATAATACTATTATTAAAAGATGAATTGTTAATTAGTTCGATATTGTTATTTAGTTTGTAAAAAGAATGTAACTCGATTCCACTTCGTGTACTTTTATCAACATTACTTGTTAAAGCAAGACCATTAGGCCCATAAGCACCGTTAAGTACTCGTTCATTATTAAAACTTAAATGATAAAAATTAATATTTAAATTAAAGTTATTAACCTGATGTCTAATTCCTAATTCATAATTAACAACATGTTCTGGCTTAACACTCGATATTAAAGAATTACCATATTCAGGCATTAAGTAATTTCCATTTTCGTCAGTAGGACATAGATATAATAAGATATCATTTCCTTCAAACATATCATATCTAGATGGCTCTCTACTGCTCCTTCCAATATTGAAATATAGTGTAATATTCCTTTCGTCAATCATCTTTGATAATCCTGAATAACTTATCCCGAATTTAGGATTTATAAAACTCCAACTAATAGTACGAAAGTTCATATTTCCATTATAATCAAACCAAGATTTACGAAATTGTAGGTCTCCAAAAAATAATACATCATTTATATTGTACTGTATTTTTTGAAAAGCACTTATTTCATCTTTATATTTAGTGTTCTTATTCCATATGTTACCTGATAATTTTTGACTTTCAGTAAATTTATTAATATATGTATTTGTATGAAAACCAGTAGTTGCTTGAAATCCATTATGTTTATATGTGTAATTGCTATATAAACCAAGTAGATTAGATTTTACTTGATAATTAAAAATATCAGATTCTGTAGCTAACTGTCCTAAATAGTTTGGTAAGTCAAAATCCCACCATCCGTCAGCTAATGTATAATATATACTTGATTGAATATTGTGTTTTTTATTAGGATTAAAACTGTTTTGGATTTGTAGTAACATTTGTGAGAAATCATCTTTTTCAAATTCAGAATTACTATTTGTAGTTCTATCACAATTAATTTCTTCTTCAGATACAGCCATCCATGATAATTCATTTTTTTGATTACCTGCTAAAAGATTAATTTTCCATATTGATTTATCTAAAAAAAGTCCTGAACTTAAAAATAGAGATTGTGCATTATTTGAAGAATGTTGTTTAAATCCATCGGAGTAGATTTTAGAAAGCCTCACATAAATTCCTTTTTTATTTTTTACACCACTGTTATAAGAACTATAAGCCCTAAATGAATTATATGACCCATATCCTATGCCAAAATTAATTTCCTTAGGTTTATTTAGTTTTTTTGAAAAAATCTCAATACTTCCAGCATAGCTAGCAGTTCCATTCTTAGATGTACCAATACCGCGTTGAATTTGAATTTTATCAACAGATTGTAAGATATCTGTATAATTAGAAAAATAAAATGCATGATCAGCTGGGTCATTTAGCGGAACCCCATCAAAGGTTATATTAATTCTCGTTTGGTCAATTCCTCTTAAAGTAAAATAGGAATAACCTTGAGTGTGTCCACCATCAGCATGTGCTATAATTGACGGTGTTTTGCTAAATAAAAATGACGGCTCTTGACCTACAGAATTAGCTTGAATTTCTTCTAGTGTAATATTTTGATATGTAACTGGTGTTAGTTTATCTGCTTGATAAATAATTAAGATATCATTTAATTTTTGGATAGAGTCGATTGAGTTTTGAGCAAAAGAGAGCTGTATAATAAATATGAATGTAAATAGAATTTTGTTCATTGTATTAATGTGTTAAATTAATAATTCTTTTGATGTATTATCATCACAAGTTCAACGGGTATAATCTCAGCCTTGTAGCACCCCCAATAATGTAGCAAATTTATTCAATTTAGATGTAAAAATAATTATTATAATAAAATATTTTATTTACCGATGCAGAAATCTTGAAAAATAGAATCTAATAAATTTTCATTGGTAATTTCTCCAGTTATTTCGCCAAGAAATTCGAGACATCTTTTGATGTCAATAGATAAAAATTCACCAGATACATTAGAATTTAAAGCATTTTCTACATCATTAATGCTATTTAATGTATGTAACAGTGACTCATAATGTCTATGATTGATAATAATAATTTGTTGATTAATAACTGCCCATTTTTCTACTTGCTTGATAATTAATTTTAATACTTGTTGCACACCTTGACCTTTAGTTGCCGAAATATTTACGATAGGTAAATTTGGCAATGTTTTTAAATGTATTTTTTGATTGTCTAAGTCTGATTTGTTAGCAAGAATAATTATTTTATTATTATTTAATTTTGCTGCTATTTTCTTTAAATCATTTTGTTCTTCATTTTCTTTAAATTCTGTTTTATCAATCATATAAAGAACAAATGCTGATTTGTGAATTGTTTCATATGTTTTTGATATGCCTATCTTTTCTATTTGATTATTTGTTTCACGAAGTCCTGCAGTATCAATAAATCTAAATTTATACCCTTGAATTGTTATTTCCTCTTCAATTGTATCTCTGGTAGTACCTTTAATATTTGATACAATTGCTCTGTCCTCGTTCAAGATGGTATTTAATAATGTTGATTTACCAGAATTGGGGTTTCCTACAATAGATATAGGAATACCATTTTTTATAGCATTTCCAAATTTAAATGATTCAAGTAATTTTTGAATTTTAGTTTTAATAATCGTAATTAACTTTAATAAATCTTTTCTATTAGCAAATTCAACATCTTCTTCACTAAAATCTAACTCTAACTCAATCAGTGATGCAAATTTTATAAATTTATTTCTGAGATTTTTAATTTCGTTTGAAAAACCACCCTTCATTTGTTTCATTGCAAATTCGTGAGATTTTTCTGTTTCAGAAGATATTAGTTCAGCTACTCCTTCAGCTTGTGAAAGATCTAGTTTTTGATTTAAAAATGCTCTTAATGTAAATTCACCTTTTTTTGCTATTCTAGACCCATGTTTAATTAATAACTGGATGATTTTGTCTTGAATATATATTGATCCATGGCAAGATATCTCAATTAAGTCTTCTCCGGTATAAGATTTAGGATTTTTAAATATTGTGATTAATACTTCATCAATAATTTTATTATTATCAAGTATATGTCCTAGTATCACTTTATTATGATGATTTAAAGATATTTCTTTCTTATTGTGAGCTTGAAATATTTGATTACATATTTTTAATGTATCATTTCCTGATACTCTAATTATTGATATTGCTCCTTTCCCTAGAGCAGTTGAAATAGAACATATTGTATCATTATTTACAATAATATATATAATGTAATTTTTTTTACAAATTTAATTTATTATTATTAGTTAATATTTTATTTTAATTTGATTTATTTTCTATGTTTGTGTTATATCAATAATAGAACTTAATATTTTAAAGATAATGAGTGTTTTAGTTAATAAAAATTCTAAAGTAATTGTTCAAGGATTTACTGGTGGGGAAGGTACATTTCATTCAAAAGAAATGTTAAAATATGGTACAAATATTGTGGCTGGAGTAACTCCTGGGAAAGGAGGAGTTATTCATCTAGATAGACCAGTATTTAACTCTGTAGCTGAGGTTCTAAATGAATTCGATGCTGATGTCTCAATAATCTTTGTGCCTCCTAGATTTGCATATTCGGCTATTGTTGAAGCAATTCAATGTGGAATTAAAGTTATTGTTTGTATTACTGAGGGAATTCCTACAAAAGATATGATAAAAATTAAACATATGTTGAATGAATCTGAATCCGTATTAGTAGGACCCAACTGTCCTGGTATTATTACACCTGGAGAAATAAAAGTGGGAATTATGCCTGGTTTTATCCATAAAAAAGGTAGAGTTGGTGTTATTTCTCGTTCAGGTACATTAACATACGAAGCTGTTGACCAATTGACTAAAGTAGGTTTAGGGCAATCTACATGTATAGGTATTGGAGGTGATCCAGTTATTGGAACAACTACTTTAGATGCTGTAAAATTGTTTATGAAAGATGATGATACAGATGGAATCATTTTAATTGGTGAAATTGGTGGGCAAATGGAAAATGATGCAGCTCATTGGATAAAAGAACATGGTACTAAGCCAGTAGTTGGTTTTATTGCTGGTCAGACTGCTCCCAAAGGAAGAAAAATGGGACATGCTGGAGCAATTGTTGGAGGGGAAGATGATACTGCACTAGCTAAAATGAAAATAATGAAAAAATGCGGTATTACTGTTGTAGATTCTCCAGCGAATATTGGAGAAGCAATGTTAAAAATATTAAATTAAACAATGAAGTTACTAAATAATAAAACAGTTATTGTAACTGGAGGTTCTAGAGGTATAGGTAAATCTATAGTACTTAAATTAGCTGAACATGGAGCAAATGTAGTATTTACTTATTTATCATCCTCTAAGGAAGCAGCTATGGTCGTTGAAGATGCTAAAAAATATGATACTAAAATTATTGCTTTGAAATCTGATGCTTCAAATTATATAGATTGTGAAAATTTAGTGGAAGATATTTTAAAAGAATTTAATAGTATAGATGTTCTTGTTAATAATGCAGGGATAACAAAAGATAATTTATTATTAAGAATGACTGAGGACGATTTTGATAAGGTTTTAAATGTAAATATGAAATCTGTATTTAATATGACTAAAGTAATTCAAAAAACTATGTTAAAATCTAGAAAGGGGTCAATTATTAACTTAGGTTCTATTGTAGGCAGTAAGGGTAATGCAGGCCAGGCTAATTATTCTGCTTCTAAAGCTGCTATTGTTGGATTTTCTAAGTCAATTGCCCTAGAACTTGGCTCGCGTAATATCAGGTGTAACGTGATTGCCCCAGGATTTATAGAGACAGAAATGACAGAGCATCTTAATCAAGAAATTGCACAAGAGTGGAAAAAAAATATTCCCTTAAAAAGAGCAGGTTCAGGATTCGATGTTGCTAATTTAGTATTATTTTTAGCTTCTGACTTATCCTCTTATATTTCGGGGCAAGTTATTAGTGTTTGTGGCGGTATGTCTACTTAATTGAAAAATGATGTTTTTCAGTTCTATTATTATTAATACTTCTTTTTTTTATCTATTCTTATCTATATTAGTCAGCTTATTGTTAAGTTTTTTTCTTTATAAGAAAAAAATTGGATTAAAAGATTTGCCAAAGCATTTTCTTTATACATTATTCTTTTTAAGGTTCTTGGTATTTTTTTTACTTTTTTTTCTTTTATTTAAACCTGAATTGAAACTAAATAATAAAATAATAGAAAATCCAAAACTTGTTTTTTTGCAGGATAACACTAAATCTATTATTTCAAATAATGATTCGTTATTTTATCAGTCTCAATATTTAGTGCAATTAGATTCAATTAGTAAATTGAAAACAATGGATATTGAGATTATTCCTTTTGATATTGATCTTTTAGATAAAGAAATTGATTATGAAGGACAAATTACAAATCTTAATTCTGTTTTTAAACAGGTTTCTAATTCTTTTTCAAATACTAATGTTGGAGCATATATATTAGCTTCGGACGGAATTTATAATGAGGGTTTTAATCCTCTGTATTCGGACATCTTTTTAAATGCTCCATTATATACTGTTTTATTGGGCGATACTATGGATAATCCAGATCTTAGTATTAAAACTATTAGAAATAATAAAATTGGTTATTTAGAGAACAAAATTCCTGTTGAAATTTTAATTGAAGCTGTTAAAATGGAAGGTTCAAAGGTTCAGTTACAAGTTTTTAATCATCAAAGTGAATCAAAATATAATAAGCTTATCTATGATCAAATTATTAATATTGATAATGTTAATTACACTAATAATTTTAAATTTTTTATTTCACCTACTCAACATGGTTTACAAACTTATTATGTTGAATTAAAGTCGATTACTCATTCTGAAAAAAATCAACTAAATAACAAGAAGTATTTTTTCATTGATATAATTGATAATAGAAAAAAAATACTATTATTATTTTCAACTCCACACCCTGATGTTACAGCTATTAAAGAAAGTTTAGATGCTCAAGATCAATACCAAGTTGATTCTTATTGGGTGTCTCAGGAAAATCTTAGTAAAATTGATTATTCTAAATTAGATGAATATAGTTTAATTATTGCTCATCAATTATCTAATATTAATGATATAGAATTGTTGTCTTCAGTTCAAGATAAACCAATTTGGTATATAATTGGCTCTAATTCTAAATTAGATGTCTTTAATAATCAACAACAGATGATTGTTTTTGAAAACCAAAATAATATTTTTGAATTTAATAATGTTTCATTAAATAAAAATTTCTCATCTTTTTTAATTAATGATTCTATAGCTGATTTTATCGAAATGTCAACACCTTTTTTAACTCCTTTTTCTAACTATACAATTAATTCTTTTTCTGAGATATTGTTATATAAAAAAGTAGGTTCTTTAGTTACTGATAAACCTGTTTTATTCTTTATGGAAAATAAATATAAATTTTGTTTTTTAATAGGTGAAGGGTTATGGAGATGGAGACTTAATGACACTTATTTGAATGGTAGTAATTATATATTTAATAATTTTCTTGGTCAAATTGTTCAATATATGTTACTAGATGAAGATAAAAATAGATTTCATATTAATTATGAGCCTGTACAGACATCAAATAGCAAAGTCTTATTAGAGGCACAACTTTATAATAAGAAATTTGAATTAGTTAATGATTATGATGTACAAATAGAGTTGATTGATTCTATGGATGAACAATATTCTTTTAAGTTTTACCCAGTTGAAGATAAGTATTCTTTGGAAATAGATTTACCAAATGGTGAATATAGTTTTGTTGCTAAAACAAACATTAATAATGAGGAATTTATAGAAAAAGGTGATTTATTAATTTCTAATTTAAATCTTGAATCTAGAAATTTAGTAGCAGATTATAATTTATTAAATAATTTAGCAAGTTCGTACAATGGAAAAATATTTAATAAAAATCAATTAAGCGAAGAGATTGATTTGATTATTCAATCTTTAGATGCTAAGCCAGTAGTTTATTATAATTATTCTTTTAAATCATTGATTAATTATAAATCTTTATTGATTTTAATATTATTTTGTTTGTTTTTAGAATGGTTTATTAGAAGACGTTATATTAGTTATTGATTATGGTATTTTTTATATATAGATTTATAATTTTCATTTTATTTAGTGTATGTTTTTATTCTTGCTCTGTTTCTAGCTTATCACTTGATGTTGTAAGGCCTGCAGAAATAGATGTACCTAATCATATTCAAGATATTATCATTATTAATCGAAGTTTACCATCTAAAGGTAATCAAGTACAAAATGTTCTTGATGGTATTCTTTCAGGAGAAGGTATTGGAGACGATAAAAAGGGTAGTTTAAACTGTGTCAACGGTGTATTTAATATATTAAATATCAAAGATGATAATGTATCTCGATTTAATTTAGTTAATGCAGATGGTTTTACAAATGGAGATTATTTTAAAGGTACAGGTACAAGTGAGTTTCCAACACCAATTAAGTGGAAAAAAATAAATAAAGTTTTTCAAGATTATAATGTAGATGCTTTAGTTGTTTTAGAGACTTTTGATTCACAATCTTCTATTTTAAACGGTGGTACAGTAGAGAGAATTAAGTTCATAAATAAGAAAAAAACCAAAGTAACATTAATTGAAGCAATTCTAAATATTGAAGTTCAAGCTGGGTGGAGAATTTATGATGTAAAAAATGAAAAAATTATAGATGAAAAAAAATTTTTAGATCAAAAATCTTTCACATCGACTGGTTCAACATTTGAGTATGCTAAACAAAATTTGCCTAAGAAAAAAGATGCTATTTGTCAAACAGGCGAATTTGCTGGTCAACAATATGCCTTTAGGATATCCCCTAAAAAAGATAGAGTAAAAAGAAATTTTTATATTCATGCAAGTAAATCTTCAAAAGATGCAAATGTTGCATTTAAAAATGCATCAAGATCACTCAGGGATAGAAATTTTGATAAGGCTGCTGCTATTTGGCAAAATTTTGTTCAGAATGAAAATGAAGAAATAGCAGGGAGAGCATGTTTTAATATGGCTTTAGCATCGGAATTAAAAAATAACTATAACTTAGCAATAGAATGGATAAAAAAATCTATTTATTACAATAATAAAAAAGCAGAGAATTATTTTATTATTCTAAAAAATAGAAAAACTGAAATTAAACGAGTAGAAAAACAATTAAAAAAATAGATATTATGAATAATCAAAAATTAAATTCTTTAGGTTTAGTAGGCTTATTTGCCTTTATTTTTATTTTATTATTTGGGACACGTATGACGTATACTGTGGGTCCGGGTGAAAAAGCTATAGTGTTTCAGCGATTTGGTAAAGGTCTAGATAAAGATAATGTTAAACACCAAGGCTTTCATCTTATTGCTCCTTGGAATGAGAGATACATTTATAATGTAAGAATACAAGAAGATTTATCCCTTATGGAAGTTTTATCAAAAAATGGTTTAACAATTAAAACTGAACTTTCATATAGATATAAGCCTCTTGATAGTAAAATAGGATATGTTCATGACGAATTAGGTTTAGGTTATCATGAAAATATTATTATTCCTGAAATTCGATCTGTTACTAGAGAAGTAATTGGTGAGTATTTGCCTGAAGAATTATATTCTACTAAAAGAGAGGTGATTGAAGATGAAATTTATGAAAGAACAAAAATTTCATTAGCTCAAAAAAATCTATTATTAGATGCAGTTTTAATAAGAGATGTTACACTACCAAAAACTTTACAAGATGCAATTGAAAATAAATTAAAGCAAGAGCAAATGTCCTTAGAGTATGAGTTTAAGATAGAGCAGGCAGAGAAGGAAGCTCAGAGGCAAATTATCGAGGCGGATGGTAAGGCAAAAGCAAATAGAATTTTAAGTGCAAGTTTGACCGATAATGTGTTAAGAGATAAAGGTATAGAAGCAACTTTAAAATTGTCTGAATCACCCAATAGTAAAGTTGTTGTTGTTGGGGCAGGACAAGATGGTATGCCTTTGATTCTTGGAAATTAACTATTTAATTTTTTTTGAATTATAAACATTTTATCTCTATATTCTGCTGCTTCTAGAAAATTCATAGAGATTGCAGCAGAGTTCATAAGTTTTTTTGTTGATTTAAGTTCATTTTTTAATTCTTGAACAGATAATGTATTTATTTTATTTTTAAAATTATTATTATCTTTTTTAGACTTTGTATTTATTAATAAAGTATCTGATTTTACTCTTTTATTAAGAGATTTTGGTTGGATATTGTTGATCTTATTATATTGTTCTTGAATTTGTCTTTTTCTATTTGTTTCACTTATTGTTTCTTGTATAGATTTTGTAATCTTATCTGCATATAAAATACTTTGACCATTAATATGTCTTGCAGCTCTACCTATCGTTTGAATTAAAGATTTCTTAGACCTTAAAAAACCTTCTTTATCTGCATCCATTATTGCAACTAATGATACTTCGGGTAAATCTAACCCCTCCCTTAATAAATTTACTCCAATTAAAACATCAACTTTACCTTTTCTTAGATTTTTCATAATATCAATTCTTTCTATTGTATCAACATCAGAATGAATATAAGTTGATTTCACTCCTGCTTCAATAAGATATTTGCTTAATTGTTCAGCCATTTTTTTAGTTAGTGTTGTTACAAGTACTCTCTCTCTTCTTTTTATTCTGAGATCAATTTCGTTCATTAAGTCATCAATTTGATTTTTAGATTTTCTAATAATTATTTTAGGCTCAAGTAAACCAGTAGGTCTAATTAATTGTTCGGAAATATTATTTTTAGATTCATTTAACTCATAATCTCCAAGAGTTGCACTTAGATAAATTACTTTTTTTTAATTTTTTCAAATTCTTGAAATGAAAGTGGTCTGTTATCAAGTGCAGAAGGTAAACGAAAGCCGTATTCTACAAGTGTTAATTTTCTAGACCTATCTCCACCATACATAGCTTTTATTTGTGGTATAGTTACATGACTTTCATCAATTATTAATAAAAAATTATCTTGAAAATAATCCATTAAACAAAATGGTCGTTCACCTTCTTTTCTTCCATCTAGATATCTTGAATAATTTTCCACACCACTGCAGTATCCAAGTTCTTGTATCATTTCAATATCATAATTAACTCGTTCTTCTAATCTTCTAGCTTCTTTTTCTTGATTATTTTTTATTAAATATTTACTTTGAATAGTAAGTTCATTTTTTATTTTATCTATAGCAGATTTAATATTGGTTTTTGATGTAATAAAAATATTAGCAGGTGTTATTTTCACATCATTTATTTCTTTAATTTCATTCGTTTCAAGTTGAATTAATTCAATCTTTTCTATTTCATCGCCCCAAAAATGAATTTTATAATTAATATTTTGATTAGTTGGGTAAATTATTATTGTGTCTCCAAGTACTTTAATTTCCCCTCTTTGAAGTATAGTGTTATTTGATCTAACATATAATGCATCAATCAAATCTTTTAATAAATTTTTTCTGACATAGATGCTATTTTTAGATAATTCAATAGTTTTTTCTTTAAAAAATATCGGATTTCCAATTCCATATATGCATGAGACAGAAGAAATAACAATTACATCTTTTCTTCCTGATAATAATGAAGTTGTTGCTGAAATCCGAAAACGTTCTATTTCAGTGTTAATTGATAGGTCTTTTTCAATATATGTGTTTGTTGCAGGTAAATATGCTTCTGGTTGGTAGTAATCGTAATAAGAAACAAAATATTCTACTGCATTATCAGGGAAAAAATATTTAAATTCTTCATATAGTTGAGCAGCTAAGGTTTTATTGTGGCACAGAATCAGTACAGGTTCATTATAATCTTGAATAACATTAGCCATTGTAAATGTTTTTCCTGACCCTGTAACACCTTGTAGGCTTTGATGTGAAACATTATTTTTTAATTTATTAATTAATGAATCTATTGCAGCTGGTTGATCTCCAGTAGGTTTATATTCTGAATTAAGTTTATACATTATTTTTTTTAATAAATTGAGTCCATATTTTCCAGGCTGCTTCTGCTTGCAGATTAAACATTTCTATTCCACCAATAACCTCAGCACCCTTTGCTTTACATTTGTTTAAGAAGATTGTTTGTTGAGGGTTATATACTAAATCAATACATTGATGTTTTTTGGTTATTAAATTATATGGAATTTGAGGGTAGGTACTAGTATTTGGAAATTGACCTAGAGGAGTGGTGTTTATAATTAATTGACAATCCTTTATAATATTCTTGATAGAATTATATTGAATCATTTTCTGAGTTGGTGTTCTTGATGCAATTAGATATTGTATTTGATATTTTTTTAAAATATATTTCACTGTGTTTGAAACACCTCCTGAACCTAAAATTAATGCCGATTTATTTGATTTTATATTAAAATTTAATAATAATTTTTCAAAACCTATTACATCAGTATTGTAACCTATTTTTTCTTTAGAAAATGGATGAATACAGACCGTGTTGACAGATTGTACTTCTTTGGATATGACATCTAATTTATCAAGATAATTAATAATGTTTATTTTGTAAGGAAGTGTAATATTTAGTCCAATTAAAGACTGATTCCAAATTTTGTGAATTTGTTTAAAATCGTATAAATCATATTTAAAATTATTAATATTTTCTGTTTGAAATTTATAATCAAAATACTTTTTGGAGAATGAGTGAGTAAGTGGAGTGCCGAGTAAACCAAGTTTATACATCTCTATATTTTTTTGCTATTTTCTCTATCAGAATAAGTGTTATTCCACCACAAATAATAACAGCTATGAGTATAAGATCATTAATATCTTTAAAGTCAGGAAAAGATATTTTGCTAAATAAAATTAAATTTTTATCCATAGAGCTATAACTAGATTGCCAGGGCCAAATCCATAATAATGAGCCAGTTATGAAACCTGTAAGCAGCGAAAATGTTTGATTTTTAAAATTATTTAGTAACCATTTTATTATCCTACTAAAAGTAATAATTCCCACTATATGACCTATTAAAAATGTAATAAATAATTTAAGATAAAAGTATATATCGTCAAAAGCATAGTATTTTGGGTCAGAGATACGATGTATTGTTTCTGAAATTAATAATTTATAATTACCCAATAAGACTAAAAGATATGAGCCTGAAAGTCCAGGAATTAACATTCCTGTAACTCCAATAATTCCACATAGAAACACAAATAATAAATTAGTATTTTGTTCCATTGAAGGTTCTGCTAAAAAAATTATCACACATATACTTAATCCTAAAAGAAAAAGTAAATATTCAGCTATTTTAAATTTATCTATATAATTTCCTACATAGTATATAGATACTAAGATTATACCAAAAAAATAAGCCCATGTATATGTTTCAAAATGTAAAAAAAGATAATTTAATAAGTGAGATATTGAAATAAAACTAATAATAATTCCACATAGAATCGCAGAAATAAAATTTAAAGATATATGTTTTTGAATTTCATTAATATTTAGACTTTTAATAAGTTGTATTAATCTCAAATCAAATTTTGTTAAAATATTAATTAGCTTTTGATAGACACCTAAAATTAAAGCTAGTGTTGACCCTGACAATCCTGGAATAATATTAGCCATTCCAATCACTATTCCTTTCAAAATGTTTATAATAAATTCTTTCAATTATTATTTATTTAGATGTTTGATCTAGGTAAGCTGTGTATCCACCAATTAAATTAAAAATATTTTTTAGATTATATTTTTTTTTTAACATATAAACAACAGCAGCTGCTCTTCTCCCAGTTTGACAATATATTATTACTTTTTTATTATTATTAATTTTGTCAGTAGATTGTAAAATTTCTGCCATTGGAATGTGTAAAGCATCAATATGACCATTGTCATATTCATATTTCTCTCTTATATCAATAATTTGTAACTCATTATTGCTTAGGTTCAGAAAATCTGAGATTGTAATTTCTTGCATATTAATTTTTATTTAATAAAATTAAAGAATGTATCTCCCCTTAGACCTAATCTTAAGCATTCCAATGGTATAACATCGTTGGTGCCTATATTTCCAAGGTTTACATTTGCTCCAAGTAGTTTAATAAAAAAAACTTGCTGTGTTTTTTGTGGAGCTTCCCATAAAATTTTATTTTTTGGTATTCGAGTAAGAATTTCTTCTATGAGATCAGATCTAACTTCTCCTCCACTACGATATAATCCCACATTGCCACTTTCTCTTGCTTCTGCAATCACCTTCCAGGATCCTGCTTCAATCTCTTTTTCCATAAGTTTTATCCACTTTGAAGGAGCCATAATTTTTTTTGAGCTTTTATATCCCACTTCAGAAAAAACATTAAGATTTTTATTGGATAATTGATTAATATATTCACATTTTTGTTTGTGTTCCATTTTAATACTTCCATCAGATATCTCAACAGTATCTAATTCTAATTTAGTTATTAAATCGCAATATTCTTTAAACATATTTCTTATTATAAAAGCTTCAAATAATGTACCGCCTAAATACACTTTTATATTGTTTTTTTTATAAAGTTTAATTTTATCTTTTATATTATTTGTTACTAATGCGGTCCCAAAACCAAATTTTATAATATCAATGTATTCTTTGCTAGAATCCATTAAGGCTTCTGCTTCTATGTTTGATAAACCTTTGTCCATCACCATAGTAAGCCCCTCCTCTCTCAGTTTTGATGGTCTTTGAGGGATATTAGGTAAATTAATCATAATATATTAATGTATAGTGAAATGCAAAAGTATTAAATTGATTAGAATCTTTTGTGATTAGTGAAAAAAAGTTATCTACATTTGTTTTATTAAGTTTATATTATGACTTTAATTAAATCTGTTTCAGGTATTAGGGGAACGATTCATGATTGTGATTCTCAAGGATTATGTACCAAAGAAATTGATCAATGTATTTCACAGTTTATTGCGTGGGTTGTTAGTGAAAATAAAAATATAAATAATATTATTATTGCTGTTGGTCGAGATGGTCGTACAAGCGGAAGGAGGATTTTAGATTTAATTATTAAGATTCTAATTAAGAAAAACATTGCTGTACTTAACTTAGGCCTTACTACCACACCTTCTGTCCAAATAGCCATCAGTTCAGAAAAATGCTTTGCTGGTATTATGGTATCTGCTAGTCATAATCCAACTAATTGGAATGGCTTAAAATTACTTAATGCTAGAGGAGAATTCCTAAACAAACAGCAAAGCGAAGAAGTATTTAATTATAATTTGATAAGTAATCAATTAAGTAATAGTTCTTATAAAGCAGAAGTAAATTATTTAGATTTTAAAGAAAAACATATCTCTTCTATTTTAAATTTAGTTGATGTCAATGTTAATATGATTCGCTTAAAAAAGTATAAAATTGTTGTTGATGGAATTAATTCATCAGGCGGAGTTTATGTCCCTTATTTGTTAGAAAAGTTAGGTGTTCAAGTTGTTGAATTAAATTGTTCGCCAAATGGTATTTTTGCTCATAATCCTGAGCCTTTACCAGTAAATTTAACTGAATTATCATCTTTAGTTAAAGTACATAAAGCTGATTTAGGTATTGCAGTTGATCCAGATGTTGATCGTTTAGTATTAGTATGTGAAGACGGTGATTATTTGGGTGAAGAAAACACCATAGTGACAATTGTTAAATATATTATAAATCATTATCCTGGAAGTGTCGTTGTTTCTAACTTATCTACAACAAAGGCAGTTTCAGATGTCGTATTAGCATCTGGTGGAATTCATTATGAATCTGCTGTTGGTGAAATTAATGTTGTAGAATTAATGAAGGAAAAAAAAGCAATTATAGGAGGCGAGGGAAGTGGTGGAGTAATTTTTTCACTTTCTCATTATGGTAGGGATGCTCTTGTTGGGATTGCACTTTTTTTGTCATTCTTAGCAGAATCGAATCTTTCAGCTTCTGCAATTAAATTATCATTACCTTCTTATTTTATGTTAAAAGAGAAGATAGAGATTTCTTTAAATAAATCGCTAAAATTCGATATTTTAATTGAAATGTTGATTATGTTTTCTAAAAAAAATAATTATAAGTATTCGTGTATTGATGGTGTTAAAATTTATTATTTGTGTGGGGGGTGGTCTCATATTCGAATTTCAAACACAGAGCCGATTATTAGATTAATTGTAGAAGCTAATGCTAAACAACGTGCTTTAGATATAAAAAAGGAGTTAATTAACGAATTAAATCATTATTTAAAATAAATTTGCATATGCATAGAGTATATTTAGATAATGCAGCCACTACAGCTTTAGATCCTGATGTAATTCAAATCATGTCAGAATCAATGAAAGAAGATTTTGGTAATCCTTCTTCTAGTCATTCTTTTGGTAGAAAAAGTAGGTCTATAATTGAAACATCTAGGCGAAATATTGCTAAATTATTGAATGCTGAGCCATCAGAAATATTTTTCATGTCTAGTGGTACTGAAGCAGATAATATGGCAATTCGAGGAGCTGTGAGAGATGCAGGTGTTAAGCATATTGTCACATCACGTATTGAACACCCAGCTGTCTTAAATACGGTGTCACATTTATTAAGAAAGAAAAAGGTTACAGTAGATTATGTGAACACTAATCATAACGGTGAAATTGATTTGAATCACCTTTCTAGTATTTTATCAAAAAATACTAATACATTGGTGAGTTTAATGCATGGTAATAATGAAATTGGTAATTTACTTAATTTAGAAAAAGTAAGTTCAATTTGTCAAGCTAATAGTGCATTATTTCACTCTGATACTGTTCAAACTATAGGTCATTATCATTTTGATTTAAAAAAAATAAAAATTGATTTTTTAACCTGTTCAGCACATAAATTCCATGGACCAAAAGGTATTGGATTTTTGTATATAAAAAAAGATGTTAATATTACTCCTTTAATTCATGGTGGTTCACAAGAGCGTAATATGCGAGGAGGTACAGAATGTGTTTATGGTATTGCTGGTTTATCTAGAGCAATGGAAGTAGCATATAGTGATATTATCAACCATCAAAATTATATTGAAAAATTAAAGAAACATATGATTAATTTGATAAATAAGAAGCTACCTTTTGCTACTTTTAATGGTTGTTCTGATAATTTTAATAAAAGTTTATATACTGTGTTAAGTGTGTCTTTCCCACCTAGTAAATATGATAATTTATTATTATTTAATTTAGATTTATTAGGGGTTTCATGTTCAGGAGGTAGTGCATGTAGTTCAGGAAATGTTAGTCAATCTCATGTGATTTCTGCAATTGAGCACCAAGGGGGGGCTGTTGTCCGTTTTTCTTTTAGTAAATTTAACACATTAGAAGATGTGGATTTTGCAGTAAATCAGTTGGTTAGTTTATTTAATTAATAATAATGTAATCTTCTGACTTTTGATATATATTTAGCTAGACGTATAACTTGTTTTGTATAACCAAATTCATTATCGTACCATATGTATAATAATATATTTTTTTGATCTTTCGATACAATAGTAGCAGGTGAGTCGAAGATTGCTGCACCTTCATTACCAACAATGTCACTAGAAACTAATTCTGTGTTCATTGAAAACTTGATTTGATTGACTAGTGGTCCTTCAAGAGCAGCTTTTCTAATTAACTCATTAACTTTTTCCAGCGAAATTTTATTATTTAAACTTAAGTTGATAATAGCTAGTGAACCATTAGGAGTGGGTACACGAATAGCATTTGCAGTTAATTTATTTTCTAATCCTGGTATTACTTTTGTAACAGCTTTTCCTGCTCCAGTAGATGTAATTACCATATTGATAGCAGCTGATCTTCCTCTTCTATTTTTAGAATGCATGTTATCTAGTAAGTTTTGATCATTTGTATATGCATGTATAGTTTCAATATGCCCTTTAATTATATCGTTATTATCATTAATAACTTTTAATATTGGTGCAATTGCATTTGTTGTACATGAAGCTGCAGATATAATCGTGTCATTTTCTATGTCAATTATTGCTTGATTAACACCATATACAATATTTGGTATACCAGCTCCAGGAGCTGTTAGGAGTACTTTGCTTATACCGTCTATTTTTAAGTGATTTTTTAAGCTATCATAATCTTTATAAACACCTGTATTATCAATTAAAAGTGCATCATTAATCCCATAATTTTTTAATTGATATTTATTCTCATTATCAAAAAACTGAATTTTCTGACCATTAATTACAACATATAATTCTTCTTCATTAATCTCAATAGAACTTGAAAAAGAACCATGTACAGAGTCTTGGCGTAATAATGCACATCGTTTATGTAAAGTTTTTGCATCTATTTTTCTTAAAATAATACCTTTTAATCTTAACTGTTGGCCTTTGCCTGCTTGTTTAATTAATTCTCTTGCACATAATCTACCAATTCTCCCAAAGCCATATAAAACTACATCTTTAGAATTTTGAGATTTGTTATTTGAATTTTTAATAAAGCCTATTTTTTCATTTAAAAAAGTCTCTTTGTTAGTGGATTCAGATTTCTCTGATTCATATTCATATGCTAATTTTCCAATGTCAATTTTGGCTGGTGCTAAATCCATTTTAGTTAATATCATTGCTAGTTGAGCAGAGTCGAAAATACTAATTGGCTTTTTGACAAAATTCGTTGCATATTGATGAAGTCTTAAGATATCAGAAACATTTTTATCAATTAAATGACGTCTAAAAAGTACTAATTCAATGCCTTTTTCATATAGGAGGTCTCCAACTGATTTAATTAAATTTGTTGCAGCTTTTTCTTGAGCTATGAATGCATCTAGTTTTTCTGAATAATTTTCTTGCATTTTTATTGCTTTTTTTCAATTTATAAATTATAAAAGTAAGTTGTGAACAAAAGTAGTTTTTTTATTTATTTATTTTTGCAAATAGAAATTTTATTATAAATGATTAATTTTTTTAAATATAATTCTAGCGGAAATGACTTTATTATTATTGATAATAGAGAAAAAAAAATACAATTAAAAGTTAGTGAAATAAGAAAAATGTGTGATAGGAATTTCGGGGTTGGAGCTGATGGATTAATATTGTTAGAATCACATGAAAAAGTAAATTATTTTATGAATTATTTTAATTCTGATGGTTTACCCTCTACTTTATGTGGTAATGGTAGCATGTGTTGTGGACATTTTGCTTCAATTTTAGGTCTTTTGGAAAAAATAGATAATCATTATATAGGTGTATTTAATACTAGAGAAGGTGATTTTGATGTTCAGGTTCTATATAATCTTGTAACAATATCTATGCCTAATGTTTCAATAAAACATAACACACAATTCATTACAGTGAATAACGAAAAAGGTATATATATTAACACAGGTTCTCCTCACTATTTACTTATTAAATCTAATTTAGAGAATTTCAATATTTATAAAAATGTGATTAGAATTAAAGAGAGTTCTGTCTTTAAAGAAGAGGGAGTTAATGTTACATTTGTTGAAATAAACAAAGAGAACTTATTTATTAGAACTTATGAGAGAGGGGTTGAAGATGAAACTTTATCCTGTGGAACAGGTGTGGTTGCTGCTGCATTATTGCAAAGTATCATTTCTAAAGACAATAAAGATATAGTGAAAAAAATTAAAACTCGAGGGGGTATATTTAATGTTGACTATTCGTTTAATGAAAAGCAACAATTATTTGAAGATATTTCCTTGTCCAACAAAGTTAATTTAGTCTTTAAAGGCACTTATCATTTTTAATTATTATAATCTATGCATTTTAATCGTTTTTTGGCTTTATTATTTATGTTTTTTGTGTGCTGTAAAAATAATGAAAATGTTTATTTAAATATTGATAATTCGGTGTCTTATGTTGGAATGGAAAAATGTGCTGCATGTCACTTTGAACAATATAATTCTTTTATTCAGACTGGTATGGGTAAATCTATTCGACCGGCTCTTAGAAAACATAGTTTTTTACCACTTTCAACAGAATTGTATGATAGTATTTTAAATCTACACTATCATACATATTTTAATAATGATAGTCTCTATATTAATGAGTACCATATTGTTGATGGTGATACATTAAACTTATTTAATACTAAGATTGATTACATAATTGGGTCTGGACATCATACTAATTCACATCTTTATAGTAATAATGGTTATTTATATCAAGTTCCATTGACTTTTTACACACAAGATTCAATTCTTGATTTTCCACCTGGATTTGAAAATAATCAAAATACTAGATTTTCTCGTAAAATGGGGTTGGAATGTATAGCTTGTCATAATGCTTACCCTGACTTTGTTTTAGGTTCAGAAAATAAATATAATTATATTCCAGAAGGTATAGATTGTGAAAGATGTCACGGGCCGGGTGAAGTTCATATGAATCGGATTAAAGAAGGTCATATTATTGATACTAGTTTATATATTGATAATTCAATAATAAATCCATCAAAATTATCCTCTGAATTGCAAAATGATTTATGTGCAAGGTGTCACTTACAAGGAAATACTGTTTTAAAAGATAATAAATCTTTTTTTGATTTCCGACCTGGTATGTTTTTGAAAGAGGTTATGGATGTATATTTACCTAGATATTCAAATTCAAATGATGAATTTATTATGGCTTCTCATGTAGATCGAATGCAGTTAAGTAAATGTTATACATCATCTAACGAGTCTCTTTCTTGTATTTCATGTCATAACCCTCATCTTTCTGTAAAAAAAATGCCTAACGATTTTTTTAATAAAAAATGTTTAGATTGTCATCTAGATTTAGATTGTAAAGAGGATAATTCAAAAAAAGTAGAATTTAATAATAATTGTATTTCATGTCATATGAAAAACTCAAAAACTCTTGATATTCCTCATGTTACAATCACTGACCATAAGATAGCAATATTTAATAATGAAGAGGAAGTTAAAAGTAAAATTTCAGATAGTACTTTTTTAAGATTGGAATGTGTAAATAACGATAGCCCATCTAATGAAAGTTTATTGCAAGCCTATTTGCAGCAATATGAGAGATTTGAGCCTAAGGAATATTATCTAGATTCTGCATTAATTTATTTAAATAAAATTGATATTAATTCTAAGCAAGGGGTTTATCTGAATATATATTATTTATTCTTGAATGAAGATTTAAATGGCATTATTCATATTATTGATAATTTAGGAGTAGATTTTAGTTTAAAAAATTTATTTATTACTAAAGATTATAGTAATAAAGATGCTTGGACATGTTATCGAATTGGTGAATCTTTTTTTCGAAATAAGCAATATAATTTTGCTACTAAGTTTTATCAGCAAGCAGTGAAATTATCACCTTATAGCTTGGAATTTAGAAATAAGTATGGTGTGTCTTTATTTAATGAAGATAAATTCATGTTTGCAGTTGATGAGTTTGAATTTATAATTAATGAGGACAATAATTTCATTTCTGCTTATAATAATTTAGGATATGTGTATTTTAAAAAAGGTGAAAATGCAAAAGCTTTATCTTATTATAATTATGCTTTAAAGTTAAATCCTCATCATGAAAAAACTCTTTTAAATAAAGCACAATTATTTTTAATTGAAGACAAAATCAAAGATGCTGTTATTTGTATAAATAAAATATTATTAATTAATCCAAATAATAAAGAGGCAAATAATTTAATTTCGTATTTAAATGAGATATAATTTTTTTACTTTTTTAATTTTATTGTTTTTAGTATTTTCTTTTTTGAAGAATCAGTATTTTCAAAAAACTATTTTAACTAATGATTATAATTTTTATATCCATACTGATGATTCCTTTCATAATGTGAAAAAACAGTTAGAATACATATTAAACGATTTGCATCCAATTGCTAAATTAGGTTTAAATCCTTTTCTTAAACAAAAGCGACTCGATTATTGGTTTCGCCCTGGACATTATATTTTAGAAAAATCTTTTTCTATTAATGATATAATTAATAAATTGAGATCACAGTCACAAGATCCTATTAATATAACTTTTAAGAGCACAAATGATATATCAAATATTATTGGTGTTATTACTAAAAAATTAGAATTAGACTCTATTGATGTAGTGAGTTATTTTAACTCAAATAAATTGTCTCTAGATAGTCTATATTTCTTATTAATTCCTAATACATATCAAATTTTTTGGGATATTTCTGAAAAAGAGCTTGTAGAAAGATTCTACATTGAATATAAATCATTTTGGAATGAAGATAGGTTAAAAGCTGCATCTAATTTAAATTTATCTATGAATGAAGTATTTGTCTTAGCTTCTATTATTGATAAAGAAGCAAGTCATTTTGATGAAATGCCAAGAATTGCAGGGCTATATTTAAATAGGTTAAAAAAAAATTGGTTTTTAGCAGCTGACCCAACTATTATTTATGCATATGAAAAAGAATATAATAAATCTATTAAACGAGTTAGAAATAAACATATTAATATATTAAAAGAATCACAATTTAATACCTATCATCATAAAGGTTTACCTCCTCTACCAATCTGTGTTCCTAGTTTTCAGGCACTTGAATCTGTTTTGAATCCAGAGAGTCACCAATATATGTATATGTGTGCAAGGCCTGATAGATCAGAATATCATAATTTTTCTACTAATTATTTACAGCACAAAAAGAATGCAGCAGCTTTTCATCGTTGGTTAAATGCTAGAAAAATATTTTAATTAATTATATTTGAACTTTTGTTAATTATAGATAGAGAAAAAGTTTTACATATAAGTTGCCTTATCGCTTCTTATGTAATGGAAGAGGAAAGTCCGGACAATACAGAGAGCCATACTTCTTAACGGGAAGGGTCTTTATTAATAAAGATACAGATAGTGCCACAGAAAATTACCGCCATAATGGTAAGGGTGAAAAAGTGAGGTAAGAGCTCACTAGTTTTAATAGTGATATTAAAATTGGGTAAACCTTATGGATTGAAAGATCAAATAAACCAAGGTGCACTTTGTGCTAAGAGTTTCTCGCTCAAACTTGGAGGGTAGATCGTTTGACTATATCAGTGATGTTATAGCTAGATAAATGATAAGGATCTTAGATTAAGATACAGAATCCGGCTTATAGACTTTATGTAATTATTTTAGGGAGACAATTTTTGTCTCCCTTTTTTAATCTAACTCGGATAAATATCTTTCTGCATCAAGAGCTGCCATACAACCACTTCCAGCAGCTGTTATAGCTTGCCTATAAATAGAATCTTGTGCATCTCCACTAGCAAAAACACCTGGTAAGTTTGTTATAGAGCTATCTGGTTTTGTAATAAGATATCCCACAGAGTCCATATCTAATTGGTTTTTAAAAATCTGAGTATTTGGAGTATGACCTATTGCTAAAAAAAATCCAGATGCTGATATGATTTTTTCCTGATTGTTCTTTGTGTCTTTTACTTTAATTGAATTTACAGTTTTATCGCCCATAACTTCTATGGTTTCGTGATTAAATAAAACTTCTAAGTTATTAGTGTCAAAAACTCTTTTTTGCATAATTTGAGATGCTCTCATTTCATCTTTTCTCACTAATAAATATACTTTTTTACATAGCTTAGCTAAGTAAGTAGCTTCTTCTGCCGCTGAATCCCCGCCACCAACTACAACAACATCTTGATTTTTAAAAAAGAACCCATCACACACAGCACAAGCAGATACTCCTGATCCCATAAATTTTTTTTCTGATTCTAATCCTAAGTATTTTGCTGATGCTCCTGTAGAAATAATGACTGTTTTAGTATAGATTTCTTCTTTATTGTCTACAATAATTTTATGTACATCTCCTTTGGTTTTTGATAGTATTACTTCAGTTACTGTTCCAAATACAATTTTTGAACCAAATCTTTCTGCTTGTTTTTTAAAATCTTCCATCATTATTGGACCTGTAACACCTTCGGGGTATCCAGGGTAATTTTCAACATCATTGGTCGTAGTTAATTGACCTCCTGGTTGTAAACCTTGTATTAGCACGGGGTTAAGATTAGCTCTAGATGCATAAATAGCAGCTGTATATCCAGCTGGGCCAGATCCAATTATTAGACATTCAATTATTTCCATTGTATTTTTTTTTAAATAGTTTATTTATGTTCGTTTTATATTTTTGACAAATTTAAAGTTTATAAATAATTTATTCTAAAAAAAATCATAAGAAGAAGTAATTTCTTAATTATATTTGCATTCATCATTGATAAATTAGATTTTTTCATTTTGGATAAAAAAACTGCATTCTATTCTTTACATAAACAAAATAAAGCTAAAATAGTTTCTTTTGCAGGTTATATGATGCCTATTCATTATAAGGGAGTGACTGTTGAACATTTGCATGTTCGAAACAGTGTAGGTGTTTTTGATGTGTCTCATATGGCTCAAATTATTATACAAGGTCAATTTGCTTTTGATTTAGTGCAAAAAATCACAACTAATGATGTTGCTAAATTATATGATGGTAAAGTACAGTATTCTTGCATGTTAAATGAAGCCGGGGGTATTATAGATGATTTATTAGTTTATCGTTTG
Source organism: Flavobacteriales bacterium (assembly GCA_002714185.1). GTDB lineage: Bacteria > Bacteroidota > Bacteroidia > Flavobacteriales > TMED113 > SP256. The sequence continues at coordinate 60,781 of PAWM01000008.1, forward strand.
TCAATTGAAAAATATATGTTAGTTGTAAATGCTTCTAATGCATTGAAAAATATTGATTGGATCACTACTCAAAATGATATGAATGTCGATGTAGTGAATATTACTGAGGAGAGAGGTCTTTTAGCTGTGCAGGGACCTGCTACTTATTCAATTTTACAAAAAGTCACATCTTTAAATTTAAATAGTATTCCGTATTATACATTTAAAATTGGAGATATAGATCAGTGTCATGATGTTATCATATCTAATACAGGATATACTGGTTCAGGAGGATTTGAATTATATTTTAATAAAGAATATGCTCTTAGCATATGGAATAGTATTTTTCAAAATAATGAAATTGTACAACCTATCGGTTTAGCTGCCCGTGATACCTTAAGATTAGAGATGGGTTATTGTTTATATGGTAATGATATTAACGAATCAAGATCACCTATTGAAGCAGGTCTTTCTTGGATTGTAAGTATGAAAAAAGAATTTATTGGTAAATCTGTTATAAAAAATCAATTAAAAAATGGTATTGATGAATGTTTAGTTGGATTTATTTTAAAGGAAAAAGGGATTCCTAGAAAAGGTTATGAAATGATATCAAAAAATGGAAATCGAATAGGAACAGTAACATCTGGGTCTATGTCACCAGTATTTAAAAAAGGATTTGGAATGGGTTACATTCTTTTAGAGGAATCAAAAATAGGTAATGAATTTTACATTGTAATCAGAGATAAGAAGATAAGAGCAAGTATTGTTAAACGACCATTTTATGCAAAATAATAGAAAAATAGACATTTGTTTAGCACCGTCTATGATGAATTTATTTGATTTGTCAAATAAACAAATTGTGATTATAGATGTTTTTAGAGCGACATCCGCAATGTGTGTTTTTTTAAACAATGGTGGTTTAGAAGTGATACCAGTTTCAACTGTCGAGGAAGCAGAAGCTTATAAAGCTAAAAATATTAGTGCGAAAAAGTTAAAGTATTTAGTTGCAGCTGAAAGAAATGGTAAGGTTGTTTCAGGATTTGACTTAGGTAATTCCCCTTTGATGTATACTAGAAAAGAATTTAATGGATTATCTTTGGTTATCACCACAACTAATGGGACAAATGCAATTGAAAAGTCAAAAAATCATTATGGAAATATGATATTAGCATCTTTTCTAAATGCTACTGCTGTAATTAATTATATTAATAATTTAGAAAATAATGATGTATTAATTGTTTGTTCGGGTTGGAAAGGTAGGTTTTGTGTTGAAGATTTACTTTTAGCTGGTTTAATTTCTAGTAATTTAATATCAAATTATAAATTTCATTCTGACTCTGATTCTGTATTATTAGCTAATAATATGTATCAAATTAGTAAAAAAAATATGTTTGATTTTTTAGTTCAATCCTCTTATATGCAGAGAATGAAATTAAATCAAGATGTGAAATATTGTTTACAAAAAGATATTATGGATATTGTTCCTGTTTGGTCTTGTTCTAATCATGAAAAAAAAGGTTATGGTAGTTTTACAATTTAAATATTTTAATCTTTTAAAGATATTATGAAATATATTGCAAAAGATGAAATACATAATTATCCATTATTAGATTTTAATGGTAATATTCATCTAATTCAAAGTGAATCCGATATTAAATCTTCTTGTGAGATACTTGCTAGTCATAAAGTAATAGGTTTTGATACAGAAACTAAGCCTTCCTTCAAAAAAGGTGTTAGTTATAATATTTCTTTGTTGCAATTATCTGCTGGTAATAGTGTTTATCTTTTTAGAATAAATAAAATTGGATTTGATAAAAAGATAATAGAAATTTTATCTAACAAAAATATTTTAAAAGTAGGAATTGATATTAAAAATGATCTATTAGGTTTGAAAAAGCTTAAAAGCTTTAAGGAAAATAATTTCGTTGATTTAAATACACTAGCAATTAAAAAAGGTTATCAAAGTATTGGGGCAGTTAAACTTTCAATAATGTTATTAGGATGTAGAATAAGTAAAAGTCAGCGTTTGTCAGATTGGTCTGCTGACAATTTAACTGAATCACAGATAAATTATGCTGCTATTGATGCATGGATATGTCCTAAAATATTACAGTCATTTAAAGATAAATCACTTTTTCCGTGATATGTAAAAGTCTACTTTTTTCTCTAAAATGTTAATGGTTTTCGATAATTTTCTAGATAGAAACCATAATCCTTTATATGTTCTAACAAATCTGGGAAGTGGTGGTCTTAATTTTGATAAGTCATGATTTCTTAGAATTAATGCATGAAATTTCAACGAACCTGAGTCTTTGCCAAGGTATCCAATTAAAAAATTTTCTTTTATACTACTAATTTCTTCTCTACTTAATGTTTCTTTACGATGATTAATAAGATTTGTAAAATCTTTTTGTAGAATTTCTTCGGAATTATTGCTATAAAAAAAATACACTGGACATAGTGACCATTCATTATGAAATGTATTAATTATGTCATTATTTTTTTTTATTTGTTTTTGTAGAATTTCTTCCATTTTATTTAAATCATTCTTGGCATAATAATAAATAAGATGTTGATTGGTTTGTAGTCTAATTAATAATACACCGGTTTGAAGTTTCTGAATTTGACAATTTACAGTAGCAGGATTTAAAAAAAATATTATAATTGTAAATAAAAAAAATATATGTTTCATTTGTGTTAAATATTTTAAATTAAAAAATTATTATGCCTAGAATTAAATTGAAATTACCAAAAATATATCATTTTGAAACTAATTTACAGTTAAGAATTTATGATATGAATTATGGAGCACATTTAGGTAATGATTCGGTGCTAAGTATTGTTCATGAAGCTCGTGTGCAGTTTTTTAATTCTTTTGGTCAAGAAGAAAAAGATTTTTTTGGTATTTCTCTTTTAATGGCTGATAGTGCTGTGGTATATAAAAAAGAAGCATTCTATGGAGAAAAATTAAATATTAAAGTTGCTGTAACAGAATTTTACAATTTTGGTTTTGAATTATTTTATTTGCTATCTCATAATAATTCTGAAATTGCGAGAGTGAAATCTGGTATGGTTTGCTATAATACTAATCTTAAGAAGATTCATAAAGTCCCAAGTGATTTTGTCAATTCTTTTAGCTAGTTTTATTAAACTATAAATTAATGATAAATTTATTTTGAAATATTTTTATAAATTTTTATTTCTTTCAATTTTTTTGTTTTTCGGATTCTCTAAAAACAATGATTTTTATGTTCAAAATCAAATACCTTATTTGACTTCAGAAAATATTATTTGGTCTGATAGTGTATTAAATACTTTGTCTATTGATCAAAAAATAGCTCAATTATTTATGGTAGTTGGTACAGGAAAGGGTTTAGGTGAGTCTTATTATCAAGAAATTGATAGCTTGATTACAAATTATCAAATTGGTGGTGTAATTTTTTTACAATCTAGTCCAAATAAATTAAAAAATATAATTAATAGGTATAATGACAAAAGTAGTATTCCATTGTTAACATCCATTGATGCCGAATGGGGTTTAGGCATGAGACTTGATAGTGTTCAGTCTTTTCCTTGGATGATGACATTAGGTGCTATTCAAAATAAATCTTTAATTTATGATTTTGGATGTGAGGTTGCAAAACAGTTAAATGAGTTGGGTATTCATATTAATTTTGCTCCTGTTATAGATGTGAATAATAATCCTAATAATCCAATTATTGACAGAAGAGCATTTAGTTCAAATCCACAATCTGTTGCTTTAAGTGGTGTGCAATATATGTATGGTTTACAAGATAATAATGTATTAGCTTGTGCAAAACATTTTCCTGGTCATGGTGATACTGATATTGATTCGCATAAAAGTTTACCAGTTTTATTTCACAATAAGAACAGGCTCGACAGTATTGAGTTGAAACCTTTTCGTTATTTGATTAATAGAGGCTTAGGGTCAGTTATGATTGCACATATTAACCTCCCATTAATTGACACTTTAGATATTCCCTCATCTTTATCTAGTTATCTTATTAAAGACATTTTAAAGAATGAAATGAATTTTAAAGGATTAGTTGTCAGCGATGCTTTAAACATGAATGCATTATCCAATTACAATAGTCCAGGCGAAAGAGAGTTGAATGCTTTTTTAGCAGGTAATGATATTCTACTATGTCCTGATAATATAGCAGAGTCAATTAATATAATAAAAAAAGCAATATATCAAAATCCATTGCTAATCGAAGCACTAGACGAGAGTTGTAGAAAAATTTTAATGATTAAAAAATGGGCAGGTGCATTTAATGATATAAAAAAAAATAATTTTAATACAAATACTCGCACATCTGAATTATTAAATTATACTTTGTCTAAAAATGCAATTACTATATTAAAAAATAAGAGTAATTTATTACCACTTAAAAATATAAAAGATAAAAAAATGGCTTGTGTCTTAATGGGAGAAGATTCAGGTGATTTATTTTATCAAAGATTAAATAATTATCTATCTATAGATAAATATAATTTAGATGAATTTGAAGGAAATAAATTATTAGATGTTCTAAAATCCTATGACTTAGTTATTGTAGGTATGCATTTTTCTAATAATAATTTTTGGGAGAAACACACACTTTCAAACAGAGATTCAATTTTTATATCAAACTTGAATCAACAAAATAAAACAATTATTTCTGTGTTTGGTCATCCTAGAATTATTAACTCTATAGATTGTCAAAATATAAATAGTTTAATTCTTGCATATCAGAACTCAAATTCATTTCAGGATTTAGTTGCTCAAGTGCATTTTGGTTCTATTGGTGCAAATGGACGATTATCAACTGAATTAAATAATTTTAAGTTTGGTTGTGGTTTAAATTTAGATCCAATAAGAGATTTTGGATTTGTGTTACCTGAAGAATGTGGGGTAAATTTTAATTCTTTAGAAAAAGTTGATTCATTAGTTCAAGATGCTATTAGTCAAGGAGTAATGCCTGGTTGTCAAGTTGTTGCATCAAGATTTGGTAAAATATTTTACAATAAATCATTTGGTTTTCACACATATGATTCACTGAAACCCGTTGAAGATGCTGATTTATATGACATTGCTTCTATTACTAAAATTGCATCAGCAGCACCAATTTTAATAAAATTGCATAAGGAGAATAAAATTAAATTAAATAAAAAAATTAGGTCATATTATGCAAAATTTAAAAATAGTGAAATTCAGAATTTAAAAATAATTGATATTCTATCTCATCAAGCTCAATTATTTCCTTGGATTCCTTTTTGGGAGTATTTTATGGATGTAGATAATAAATTAGATGAAAATATTTTTTCAAATTTATCTTCTGAAAAATATGACATTCAAATTGCTGAAAACTTGTTTTTTAATAAACAATATATAGATACTATGTATAGTATTATGTGTGAATATCCTTTATTAGAAAAAAAGGAATATAAATATAGTGATTTAGGCTTTTATTTACTTAAACCAATAATAGAGAGTAAATTGTCATTAAATATAGAAGATTATTTACAAGATAATATATATGATCCAATTGAGGCTTTTAGAATTACGTATAATCCAATTGATAAGACGTCTTTAAATTCAATAATTCCTACTGAAAAAGACACACATTTTCGTAATCAATTAGTTCATGGTTATGTGCATGATCAAGGTGCTGCCTTATTAGGAGGTGTGTCTTTGCATGCTGGATTATTTTCAAATGCAATTGATTTAATGAAGTTGATGCAATTATATCTCGACGATGGATTCTCTTGTAATCAACAAATTTTATCAAAAAAATCAATTCAATATTTCACTACATCTCATTTTACTTTTGAGCAAAACAGGAGAGGTGTAATCTTCGATAAACCAAGTATTGATTCTGAAGAAAATGGTCCAACTTGTGATTCTATATCTCATCAAAGTTATGGGCATACTGGTTTTACAGGAACTATGGTATGGGCAGATCCGACAACTAACTTGATTTATGTGTTTTTATCAAATGGAAGAGTTTATCCAAGTGGAAATAACACATTATTATTAGAGAAAAATATAAGAACGGAAATTCAAAAGCTATTTTATCAATCTATATCTCATTAATTATGAAATCAATTTACATATTAATATTTTTCTTATCATTAAAGTTATTTTGCCAAGTTAACTTTGTTGATGAAAATGGTTTAAAGCAAGGCCATTGGAAATTATATTTTCCTTATCATAAATCTGACAGTTTAATTTCGGAAGAAGGTAATTTTATTAATAGTTTAGAAGATGGTTGTTGGATTAAATATCATGAGAATAGTCAAATCCGTGAGATTATTAACTTTAATTTTGGCAAATTAAATGGGTTACGGTTGTTGATATCAAAGAATGGAAAATTAAAAGAGCAGGAATTTTTTTTAGACGGTAAATTTCATGGTAATCAATTATATTTTTATGATTCGGGTAAGGTTAGTATGAGTATTAGTTATGTTAATGGACTTAAACAAGGCTCTTTATTAAAATATTATAAAAACGGTAAAGTACAAGAAACAGCAGAATATATAAACGATAAAAAAAATGGATATTCTAGATGGTATTTTGATAATGAGCAATTAAGTATTCAATATAAATATTTAAATGGAAATATAATTGATACTGCATTTGCATATTATAAAACTGGTGAGTTAAAAACAAAATATATTTATTCTGAAAATAAATTAAATGGTGAAAAAACAACATTTTACCCCTCTGGTATCATAAAAGAAAAAGGTAGTTATATGAATGATAAAAAGGAAGGTTATTGGTTTAAATTCGATACTCTTGGTCATCAAATAGATTGTGTAAAATATAAAAATGGGTTAAAGTAATGAAAAATATAGGAGTTGTTTGTTATCCTACTTTTGGAGGGAGTGGTATTGTAGCTTCTGAACTTGGTAGTGCCCTGTCATATAAATATAAAGTACATTTCATAGCTTATAAAAAGCCTGTAAGATTAAACACCTTAAATAAAAATATTTTTTATCATAAAGTATATGTGCCAACTTATCCATTATTTGAATATCCACCGTACGAATTAGCTTTAACTACAACCATTGTAGAGGTTGTTAAAAAATATAAATTAGATTTAATTCATGTACATTATGCGATTCCTCATGCATATGCTGCTGTTAATGCACAGCAAATTTTATTAGAGAGTGATATTAAGATACCAATTATTACAACCTTGCATGGAACAGATATTACTTTGGTAGGTAAAAATCCATATGTAGCATCGGCTATTAATTATGCAATTAATCATTCCTCTTTAGTCACTGCAGTTTCAGAAAGTTTAAAGGCAGATACATTAACATACTTTAATATAAATCAGGATATTCAAGTGATTCCTAATTTCATTGAATTTAAATCAGATAAAATACCAATAAGAAACAACCAAGAAAAAATTATCACACATATATCTAATTTTCGACCTGTGAAAAGAGTTTTAGATGTGATACATGTTTTTTATAATATTCAAAAAAAAATTAATTCTCGTCTAATTATGATTGGTGACGGTCCTGATTTTCAAATTGCTCAAGAACTTGTTTATTCTAAGGGTCTTAGTGAATTAGTTGATTTTGTAGGTAAAACCAATAAAATAGACGGTATATTAACAAAAACAGATTTATTTTTATTGCCTTCTGAAACTGAAAGTTTTGGACTTGTTGCCTTAGAGGCAATGTCTTTTGGTGTACCTGTAATTACAACTTGTTCAGGTGGTATTGTTGATTTAGTAATTAATCAAAAATCTGGCTATACTTGTCAAGTAGGGGATATTAAGGATATGAGTAAAAAAGCTATTAACCTCATACAAGATTTAAATTTATATAAAAACATGAGTCAAGAAGCATATAATTCTGCAAAAAAATATGATATTAAAAATATTTTACCTTTATATGATTGTTGTTATAAAAAATTTATTGGTTAGCCACCAACTTTTTTACTTTTATAGCCATCTTTTTTATGTATTGAAATAATTTTTTCTTGTATTCTTCCTTGGAGTATAATTTCATGGTTTTTTATACTTCCACCAATGCCTAAAGTTTTTTTAATTTTTGTTGCTAGTAATGCTAATTCTATCGAATTCCCTGGAAAATCTTTAATTATTGTAACACCTTTTCCTTTTCTTCCTTTTTTTTCAAAACAGACTGAGATGATACTGTTTTTACTGAAAGTGTGATTATTTTCAATCTTGTTGGTTAAATTTAAATCACGATTTGTTGAATAGACTAAGCCTCCTTTATTTTTCATTTTTTTAAACCTAGTTCTTTAATTCTTTCATTTAAAAAATCACCTGCTGTAATATCTTTGTATTTTTTTCGATTTGTTTTTGAAATACAAGATTCAAGGCAATTTAGTGACATTTCAGATCTAGGGTGCATAAAAAAAGGTATTGAAAATCTTGGTTTACTCCATTCCTCTTTAGGTGGATTAATCACTTGGTGAATAGATGAGTGTAATTTATCATTGGTTAAGCGAGAAAGCATATCTCCTATATTGACTACCACATGATCAGGTAGTGCTGTTACAGAGATCCACTCTCCATTTCTAGTTTGTATCTCTAAACCTTTTGCACTAGCACCCATTAAAATTGTAATTAAGTTAATGTCACCGTGAGCTGCTGCTCTGACAGCTCCTTTAGGTTCACTTTGTATAGGTGGATAGTGAATCGCTCTTAATATACTATTGCCTCCCTTTACTTTTTTATCAAAATAATTTTCATCTAACTTTAAATGTAGTGCTAAAGCTTGCAGTATTTTTATTCCAGTATTTTCTAAAATATTAAATACGGTTCTCCCAATTTCATTAAAATCGGGTAGTTCACTACAAATAATGTTGGGTTCGTATTCATGAATTAGTGGGTCATTTTTCTCTAAATTTTGACCAAAGTGCCAAAATTCCTTTAAATCAGATTTCGTGTGTCCTTTAGCAGTTTCTCTGCCAAATGAAATATAACCTCTTTGTCCGTTTAATTCAGGTTTTTCATATTGAAGTTTTTTTTCTAGAGGAAGATTGAAAAAATTTTCAACTTCTTTATAAAGTTTTTCTTCAATTTTTTGATTTAATCCATAATTTTTTATTGCGACAAATCCAACTTCTTCATAAGCTTCTCCAATTTGTTTAACAAATTTTATTTTTTTTTTGATATCATGATTATCAAAATCTTCAAGATTTAAGGCAGGTATATTTTGTGACATAATGTATGGTTCTTAAGTAGATAATTTTTTATTATCAATAATATATTTACAAAATTAAAGATTAATTACATAATTTTGATGCAAATGAAAATTAATTACGATATAAAAGGTTTAGATAAGGCATGTTTAATTGATTTATATCAATCAATGTTAAAACCACGAATGATAGAGGAGAAAATGCTGGTGTTGCTTCGTCAAGGAAAAATATCAAAATGGTTTTCTGGTATAGGTCAAGAAGCTATTTCTGCAGCTGTGATTAATGTTTTAGATAAAAATGAATTTGTTCTACCAATGCATAGAAATTTGGGCATATTTACTGGTAGGGATATTAATTTATCAAATTTATTTGCTCAATTTCAGGGAAAAAAATCAGGCTTTACTAATGGTCGAGATAGATCTTTTCATTTTGGATCAATTCCTCACAGTATTGTTGGGATGATTTCTCATTTGGGACCTCAAATGGGTGTAGCTAGTGGTATTGCTCTAGCAAATATGCTTAATAAAAATAATCAAGTATGTGTAGTGTTTTCTGGCGAAGGAGGTACTAGTGAAGGCGATTTTCATGAAGCATTAAATGTTGCATCTGTGTGGTCTTTACCTGTGATTTTTTTAGTAGAAAATAATGGATATGGATTATCAACTCCTGTTAGTCAACAATATAAGTGTGAAAAAATATCTGATAGGGCGATAGGTTATGGTATTAAAGGTTATTCTATCGATGGTAATAATGTTGTTGAAGTGTATAAAAAACTTGATGAATTAAGAAATATTATCAGAAAGGATCCACAGCCATTCTTATTAGAATGTAATACATTTAGAATGCGCGGTCACGAAGAGGCATCAGGAGTTAAATATGTTCCAAAAAAATTATTAGAAGATTGGAGTATGAAAGATCCTATCAATAATTTTGAAATATTTCTATTGAAAAAGAAAATTTTAAACAAAGAACTTATTGCTCAAAAAAGGAAAGAAATTCAATTCGAAATTGAAAATGCTATTCAATTTGCATTTGCTGAAAAAGAGATTAAGTGTGATATTAATTTTGAATTAAATAGTGTTTTTAAAGAATTCGAATTAAAAAAAATTCCCCCAACATCTAATTATAATGATATTCGTTTTATAGATTCAATCTCTGAGGGACTTTTAGAGGCTATGAAAAAAAATAAAAATTTAATTTTTATGGGACAAGACATAGCAGATTATGGTGGAGTATTTAAAATCTCTGATGGTTTTTTAAAATTATTTGGAAAAGATCGTGTTCGTAATACACCAATTTGTGAATCTATTATTTTAAGTATGGCTTTAGGTTTATCTGTAAGAGGCTATAAAAGTGTAGTTGAGATGCAATTTGCAGATTTTGTAAGTAGTGGATTTAATGCTGTAGTTAATAATTTAGCAAAATCACACTATCGTTGGGGTCAATCTTCAGATGTGGTAGTAAGAATGCCATGTGGTGCTGGTGTTGGAGCAGGACCATTTCACTCTCAAACTAATGAGGCTTGGTTTACTCATACACCTGGTTTAAAAGTCGTTTATCCCGCATTCCCCTATGATGCTAAAGGTCTGCTTTTAACATCCATTGAGGATCCTAACCCAGTAATGTTTTTTGAACATAAAGCTTTGTATCGTAGTACTACTCAGGAGGTTCCTGAGGGATATTACAATATTCCATTAGGTCAGGCAAATTTAATACATGAGGGTTATGACATTAGTATAATCACCTATGGTATGGGAGTACATTGGGCTATGGAATTCATCAATAATAATACTAATCTATCTATAGATTTATTAGATTTAAGAACACTTATTCCTTTAGATGTTGATGCAATAAAAAAAACTGTTATAAAGACAGGTAAAGTTTTAATATTGCATGAAGATGCAAATCTTGGTGGTTTTGGTGCAGATATTGCTTCTTTGATTTCTCAAGATTTTTTCGAGTTTTTAGATGCACCGATTTATAGAGTTTCAAGTTTAGATACACCTATTCCGTTTGCTTCTGATTTAGAAAAAAATTATTTAGCTAAAAACAGATTAAAGGAAAAAATTTTAAGCTTATATGCTTATTAACTTTTGTTGATGTAGCCACATAATTATATTCCATAAGAAAATAAAAAAAATATATACTATTTCTGCAACTCCGTAGCTAGGAAAGGGAATTAGTAATAGTGATGAAAGAAGCATTAAGCTGCCTATTGAAACAGAAAAAATACCTTTTCTCACATAAGAAAATGACCTTATGATTCCAAATAAGAAAATAAAAAAATTATATATTAAGAAAAAAAATAATGCTGGAATATGATGAAATGGTCCATAATTCATAGGTATTATTCCTGTAATAAATAAGCATATACTTGCAATTGATAATAATAATTTCAAAATAAATTGATGGTTTTTATTTTTTATTAATTTTCGAATTATTGTTATTCCATTCCAGAAAATCGCTATAGAAAATATAATAAGAGAAATAAGAAATATCCATGAGGTATTTTTAAGAATACCAAAGTAAGATACTGGGTGTATTCTAGGGTCAAATTCTGGAAAAAAAGATATGCAAATTATTGGAGATACAATACCAAAAAGGATAGAAGAAATTAAATATAATTTTCTAAGTTTCTTGAGAGTTCTTCTTTTCATATTAAGAAGAATTTTTGATTCCTTTTAATGTTAGTTTGAAAATGATTGACTCTTGTTTAATGGCATTTTCTTTAATAGATTCGGCTTTTTTAATTATTTTATTTCTATGATCGATATTGTGGTATTCTTTAGCATTAATTATTACATTTAAATAGCCGCCTAGTACAGCAGATCTAGCACAGAGAGCAGCTACTCCAACATCACTTATTGAGTTAGGATTACCAATTTCAACTAATTGTTTAATTAGTTTCATTGATTCTAGCGAAATTTCCATAATATTTAAAGGAACATTTATTGCATTTAATGTAGCATTTTGTATTGCTAATTGTTTTATTTTTTTTTCTTCTTCAGTCTTCTCATCCAATCTAAAAGAATTAATTATTTCATTGAATGCTTTAGTGTCTTCATCAACTAGATTTTCTAAATCAATAATATATTGCTGTCCTTTTTCTGCTAAATTAGAGAACTCCTCCCATCTTATATCCCAGCCTCTTTTGTGACTTGATAAATTAGCTACCATGGTTGCTAAAGCAGCACCTAGAGCTCCAATATATGCAGAAATAGACCCTCCGCCAGGTGCTGGACTTTCAGAAGCAGTCTCCTGTAGAAAATCAGTTAATGATAGGTTGCATAATTTTTTATTATTTTTTTGAATTCTATACTCAATGATTTTATCATTTGGGTCAAATTTTTGTATTTCATCTAATCCCATTGTTTTTTGAGCAATTTTAATAATTTCTTTTTCAGAAACACCTTTGGATCGATTTTGTTTTTCTAGAAAATATTTCCCTGCATCAACCATGGATTTGAGAGGTATTAAGCCTACTAATTCAGATCCAGTGACTCTGATGCCTCGTTGGTTTGCTTTTTTACATACTTCATCAAAAACAATATGAATAGGTGTTTTTTTTATATTTGTTAAATTCATAGAAATTTGAGTAATGCCGTACTCTTCGATAAACCAACCTATTGCTTTAACATGTTTTAAGGAACCAGGTTTCCATAAGGTGTTACCATTTTTATCTTTTAAAATTTCACCAGTTAAATTATTATCTTTTCTTGCTATCCTACCTTTTTCTCTTATGTCAAACGCAATTGCATTAGCTCTTCTAGTAGATGTTGTATTTAAGTTTATATTGTATGCTATTAAAAAATCTCTAGCACCTATAGCAGTCGCACCAGTTTTCTTAATTGATTTAAATTGTTTTGGACCATAATCAGGGTGCCATTTTTTCGACATTAATTTAGTTTCTATCCCTTCATATTCACCTTCTCTTATGTTAGCAAGATTTTTTCTATATTTTTTTTGTGCAGAATGTTCATAAAGATATACAGGTATGTTTAGTTCATTTCCTACTTTTTCGGCTAATTTCAAAGAGTATTCTATAGTTTCTTGCATTGACACACCAGAAATAGGAATTAGTGGACAAACATCTGTTGCTCCCATTCTTGGGTGCTCACCTTGATGTTTCTGCATGTCAATAAGTTCCGATGCTTTTTTTATTAATTTAAATGCGGCTTCTATAACTGATTCCGGATCACCAACAAATGTAACTACTGTTCTATTAGTTGCTTTTCCTGGATCTATATTTAGTAATGTAACACCTTGAGTACTTTCAACTTCAGAAGTAATGCTATGTATAATTTCAGTGTTTTTACCCTCTGAAAAGTTAGGAACGCATTCAATTAATCTATTAGTCATATTATTTATCTACCTAGATATAAACTACCTGTTGAAATTATTGTTGCTTGATGAGGCAGATTGGTGGTGTTATTTATGCCTTCTAGCATAGGATGAAGGATGTATTCCATTTTATAATAGTATGTTCCTTCCTTACATTCTTTTCCATTTTTATTTTTCCCATTCCAAGGGTCATTGTTTTCTTTTGACTTCCAAATTTCTCTTCCTATTCGATTATAAATTGTTATTTGATATATTGTTGCTTCACAAGTAGGGTGATTTTCTGTGCCTTCAAAATTTCTATTTTCTTCATTTACAGGTTTTTCTGGAAAATAATCATTTTGCCCATCGTCATTTGGTGTAAAAGATGGAAATTGCTGATTATATGTAGTTCCAACACCATCACCTTCAATCCATTCATTTTGAGTAAAGGGCTCCCATTTACAAGGTTCACATTGATCATAACCTTCATAAATCGTAATAGTTAGCCAGTCAGATTCTTCAGCTGAATCATTGAGCATAGTGCAGTAATTAGAAACTGTAAAATAAAAGACATTTTGTGCATTTACATTATAATTTGTATTTGCAAGATCTAAAGATATATCATTTTCACCCGGAATTAAATCATTGTTTAAATACCATTGAATCATAGTGTTTGGACCATATGCTGCACCTAGCCCATTCGCAGTTAGTGTTACTAAATTTTGTTCACAAATTATTATTTGTTCCTTTGTGTTATATCCATCAAGTTCAATATTTGGATCTGGTGTGTTATAAAATTCTATATTAAACACACATATATCAGGGAGAATATTTTCATCTTCACTTATATATCCGGTAAAAGTAACAGAAACTTCACTCAGTCCTTCTAAGCAAGGTTCGTTTGAGTCTATAGATAGGAAAAAATTATTACCAATCCAGTCCCAGTCTTGGCACTCTTCGCCACTATTTGTTTCGTACTCCCATACAGCATCAATGTAACCAGTCGGAGCCCATATGGTATCTACAATATTTTCACAATAGAATAATGTAATTTGTCCATTATCGTCAATAGAATAGCCATCATTATTGGCATCAGAATAAATCCAATCACATTGTGATTGTACTGTTTGTGTTGTAAAACAAATAAGTATTATATGAATTAAGAATTGATGCCAGTTGATATTTTTCATAGATAGTACTTTTCCATCTCTAATATACAAACTTAATAATTTGTTTCAGAATCGTAGTAGATTTTTCCATTAATTATTACTTTATTGATATTATTTTCACCCATAGAGTAGGGAATGTAGTTTATAGATTTAATATCTTTTGTTATAATTAAATTCGCTATTTTCCCTTTTTTAATTTCACCAAGGGAATTCTCTAGCCCCATTGCATATGCTCCATTAATAGTTGCTGCATTAATCACTTCTGTAGGAGTTAATTTCATATTCACACAGGCTAAAGTCATAATTAATGACATATTGCCGGTTGGACAGGAGCCTGGGTTAAAATCCGTAGCTAGTGCAATTGGTAATCCAGAATCAACAATTTTTCTAGCAGGAGGATATTTCAATCCTAAAAAAAATGCAGTGCCTGGTAGAAGTGTAGGTATGGTTGAAGATTTTTTGAGAATTTCAATTTCCTTATTAGATGTAAATTCAAGATGGTCAACTGTTAAGGCATTCATTTTGACACCAATTTGAATTCCACCAGAATAATCTAATTCATTTGCATGTATTTTTGGTTGTAGTCCATATTTTTTACCAGCTTCTAAAATCCTCTCTGTTTCTTCTGGATTAAAAAATCCTTTGTCACAGAATACATCTATATAGTCGGCCAGTTTTTGCTTATTTATTTCAGGTAACATGTCATTGATTATATTTGATATGTATTGCTCTTTTGTTAGGTTTTTTGGAACTGCATGAGCACCTAGAAATGTGGATTTTATTTGTATTGGAAAATTATTTTTTAATTCTTGAATGATTTGGAGCATTTTTATTTCATCTTTAATATTTAGTCCATATCCACTTTTTATTTCTAAAGCTCCTGTTCCATATTTAATGACTTTTTCAACTCTATTTGCACTTTGTTGATATATTGTTTTTTCATCTGTTTTTGATAGTAATTTAGCTGAATTTAATATTCCTCCGCCTCTCTCAGCAATTTCTTCATAAGACAATCCATTAATTCTATCAACAAACTCATTTTCTCTACTCCCAGCATATACTATGTGAGTATGGCTGTCACACCAAGTGGGTAAGACTATACCGTTTTCTGCATCAATGATTTCTAGATTGTTCCAATCCTCAACACCATTCCAGTTATCCATGCTGCCGTAATCAACAATTATATTATCTTCTATTAAAATCCACCCATCTTTTATTGACTCAATGAGTTTAAGTTTTTTTCCTTTTTTTATATATGATTTCTGATTATTTGATAATCCAATTATTTCTTTTATATTTTTAATTAAGGTTTTCATTGTAAGTTTTAATAATATATTGCAAAGTAAGTGAATATATAATGATTAATGAAATTGATATATTTGTTTAATTATGTCATCATCAATAGGAACATTATTTAAGTTAAGTACATTTGGAGAATCTCATGGGTTAGCTATTGGGGGAGTTATTGATGGTTGTCCATCAGGATTAAAGCTTGATTTCAAGTTGATTCAAGATTTTTTAAATAAGAGAAGACCTGGTTTAGGGTCATTGAATAGTCAGCGTCAAGAGTTTGACAAGGTGGAATTTATGTCTGGAATATTTAATGACATAACTTTAGGTACACCTATTGGTTTCATAATTAAAAATATAGATTCTAAATCTAAAGATTACGATAATCTAAAAAATATTTTTAGACCATCTCATGCAGATTTTACATATGAAAAGAAATATGGAATTCGCGACTATAGAGGAGGGGGGAGGTCTTCCGCAAGAGAAACTGCAAATTGGGTTGTTGCGGGTGCTATAGCATCCCAAATATTAAAAATAAAAGGTATTAATATATTTTCGTATGTATCCTCTGTTGGAGGGGTTGATATTAAAAAAAAAAATAAATAAATTTGATAGTGAATTAATTTATAATAATGATGTTCGTTGCCCTTGTCCTAAAACGGCACAAAAAATCAGAGAAATAATTGCAATTTGTAAATCTAAAGGAGATACGGTTGGGGGTTGTATTTCAACAGTTGTTAAGGGAGTTCCATTTGGTTTAGGTGAGCCTGTTTTTAATAAATTCCAATCAGGTATTTCTAAAGCAATTATGGGAATTAATGCATGTAAGGGTATTGCATTTGGTAGTGGATTCAGTTCTTCTTCAAAAACTGGATCTGAAGAAAATGATGCATTTATTGTAAAATCTGGTTCTGTGTCAACTAGTTCTAATAATTCGGGTGGTGTTCAAGGTGGAATTTCTAATGGTCAAGATATATGTTTTCATGCTTCTTTTAAGCCTGTTTCTACAATTATGAAAAAGCAAAAAACTGTAGATGATAAAAATAATGAAATTACTGTTTCAGTATTTGGGCGTCATGATTCTTGTGTAGTGCCAAGAGCTGTTCCTATTGTAGAGTCTTTAACAGCAATAACTATATTAGATTATTATTTATTAAATAAAACAACAAAAATATCAGATATATGAAAAAAATAAGTTTGCATTGGAAAATATTAATTGCTATGTTATTAGGGGTTTTTTGGGCTCTTTTGTCAGAAAATTTAGGTGATCTTTTTATTACATTTAATATTTCTTGGTTTTCTCCTTTTGGTACTATTTTTTTAAAGCTATTAAAATTAATTGCAGTTCCATTAGTCCTATTTTCTATAATTAAGGGTGTTTCAGGATTATCAAATATATCTGCATTAGGTAAAATGGGTATTAAAACAATTTCATTGTATTTAATTACTACTTTATGCTCTGTTACAATTGGTTTGTTTTTAGTTAACCAAATTGGTCCCGGAGAGGGTTTTGATTTTAATTTTAATGAATTTGAAACTGATGATAAATTAATTTCAATTCAGGAGCAGGTTAAAGTAAATTCTCACAATAGTCCACTTCAATTTCTCGTCAATATGGTGCCTGATAATATTTTTTATGCAATGAGTGACAATAAAGCTATGCTTCAAATTATATTTTTTGCACTATTCTTTAGTGTAGTTTTAATTTTAATTGATTCAGGTAAAAAGAAAACAATAGATAATTTAATTGATTCATTGAATGAAGTGTTTTTAAAAATGGTCGATCTTGTAATTAAGTATTCACCTTTTTTTATTTTTTGTTTATTGGCAGGGAATTTATCGGAATTGTCAAATAGTGCAAATGGAAGTCTCCTTGATGTAATTACTGGTTTAGCATTGTATACTTTTGTTGTTTTATTAGGTTTACTTTTAATGTTGTTTTGTGTATATCCTATGTTAATGAAGTTTTTTACTAAAAATTTTTCTTATAGACATTTTTTTCAATCAATTGCTCCTGCTCAAATATTAGCATTTTCGACCTCATCTAGTGCTGCTACATTACCTGTAACAATGGATTGTGTAAACAATAACTTAAAGGTTCCTGATAAGGTTACTAGTTTTGTTCTTCCAATTGGTGCTACTATTAATATGGATGGAACAAGTTTATATCAATGTGTAGCAGTTGTTTTCTTGGCTCAAATATTAGATATCGACTTAAGTTTATCAACACAGATTTTAATTGCCTTAACAGCTGTTTTAGCATCTATTGGTTCTGCAGCAATACCAAGTGCAGGTCTATTTATGTTAATTGTAGTTTTAGGGGTCACACCTATAGACCCAAAGTATATTGCGATTATCTTTCCAGTAGATAGAATTTTAGATATGTGTAGAACTGTAATAAATGTAACGGGTGATGCTACAGTGTCTTCAATTGTAGCAGCTTCTCAAGAATAAGTTATGATCTTTTTTGTTTAATTCGAGCACTTTTCCCAGTTCTTTGTCTTAAATAAAAAATCCTTGCTCTTCTTACTTTACCTTCTTTGTTTACCTCTATTTTCTCTATACCTGGAGAGTTGATTGGGAAAATTCTTTCAACACCAACACCATTTGATATTTTTCTAATTGTAAAGGTTTCTGTTAATCCTGACCCTTTTCTTTGAATAACATCACCTTTAAAGAATTGTATTCTTTCTTTTTCACCTTCTTTAATTTTATAATAAACAGTTATAGTGTCACCAGATTTAAAATTTGGATGCTGTTGTTTAACTATTAGCTGGTTTTCAATATCATTCTTTAGTAAATCCATAATTACTTTAATTTAAGAAAGGCAAAATTAAACATCTTTTTATGATTCACAAGAAAATAATTTATCATTTTTTATTTTTCAAGTAAATCAGGGCGATTTTTTTTTGTTTTCACATAAGATTGTTCATCTCTCCATTCAGATATTTTTTTATTATTGCCAGATAGTAGTACATCCGGAACTTTATGTCCATGATAATTGCATGGTCTTGTGTAGATAGGTGGTGCAAGTAAATTATCTTGAAAAGAATCTGATAGTGCACAAGATGAGTTACTCATGCTGCCAGGTAGCAATCTAATAATACAGTCACAGAGTACTAGAGCGGGTAATTCTCCACCGGTTAACACATAATCTCCTATAGATATTTCTTTGTTAATAAAAATGTCACGAATTCTTTGATCTATACCTTCATATCTTCCGCATAATATTATGATATTTTTTTCTTGAGAAAGTTGATTACATATATTTTGTGTGAGTTTTTTCCCTTCGGGTGTCATAAATATTACGGAATCATAATCTCTCGAGCTTTGTAATTTATTTATACAGCGAGCAATTGGCTCAATCATTAGAACCATTCCGCCACCACCGCCATATGAATAGTCATCAATTTGTTTCTTGTCACTTTTTGTATAGTCTCTTAAATCGTGAATGTGAATTTCAATAATTTTTTTTTCAATAGCCTTTGCTAAAATTGATGTTGAAAAAGGTGCCTTAAGTAAGTGGGGTAGTGGTGATAAAATATCAATTCTCATAGTTAACAAATTTACTTATTTTTTAATGATAAAATTCATTAAATATTGTCAATTTTTTTCTAAAACCAATATTGACATTATGTCAGTTTAGTTATATAAAATACTAATAATCAGATATTTATTTAATTTAAAGTAAAGTTTAGATTTAATTTAAAAAAAAATATAATTTAATATTACTTTTAAATAATAAGTATGTTAAAATTTCAAATTATTATTGTCATTAATGATTATATAAGTATATTTTTTATCAAAATTTATTTTATTATAATATAAGTTATGTATACACTTTTAGTAATTATTTTACTGTCTATTTAAATTTTTATCATTGTTAATTTTAGATTTTGATAATGATTTAATTTGTGAAAGATTTCATTATTTTATTTACACTTGGATGTCTGATATTAAAATAAATAATTGAGATGTAATAATTATGATGTTGATATATGTAATTATTTTTCTGGCTTCTAATAATAATTTTTAAGCTAGATATGGATAAATTTATGAAGTAATTTTGAAGAGGAATTTATAAAAATATAACAGTATTTTTATAATATATTGCGAATGTGTATGTATTAATGACTTATATAATATGTGATACATGGAGATAATGCATCTGTTAAATGACTAAAAATAAAAGATATTAGTCAAATTAATAAATTAATATAGGGAGGGTTTTCATAATAGATTACACATATACGAATATTATAAAGATAGCTTGCAGATATATATTATTCTGTAGAATTATAAATGTATAACTTCACCATAGGCAGCTGCAGTTGCTTCCATAACAGCTTCGCTCATAGTAGGATGAGGGTGAATACTTTTTAAAATTTCATGTCCAGTAGTTTCCAATTTTTTTGCAGCTACAATTTCCGCAATCATTTCTGTTACATTATAACCTATCATATGTGCTCCAAGCAGTTCTCCATATTTTGCATCATATATGATTTTAACAAAACCTTCTTTATGACCTGCTGCAGTTGCTTTTCCAGAGGCAGAAAACGGAAATTTACCAATTTTTAACTTGTAACCTTTTTCTTTTGCTTTTTCTTCAGTTAATCCAACAGATGCAATTTCTGGTGAGCAATATGTGCAGCCAGGAATATTATTATAATCAATCGTCTCAGGATTATCTCCAGCAATTTTTTCGACACATATAATTCCTTCTGCAGATGCAACATGAGCTAATGCTGGTCCAGGAATTACATCTCCAATAGCATAATATCCAGGAACATTTGTTTCGTAAAATTCATTTACAAGTATTCTTCCTTTATCAGTGGCTATTTTTAAGTCTTCTAAGCCAATATTTTCAATATTTGGAGTAATACCAACAGCTGAAAGAATAATATCAGCTTCAATAGTTTCTGATCCATTCTTAGTTTGAATAGTTGCAGTAATTTTTTTGTTTGATTCATTAATATTTACTATACTAGAATCCTTCATTATTTTAATTCCTTTCTTTTTTAGATTTTTTTCTAATTCTTTAGACACATCACTATCTTCATTGGGAACAATATTAGGTAGGTATTCAATCAAGGTTACATCAGATCCCATAGCATTATAGAAGTATGCAAATTCCACACCAATTGCACCAGAACCAACAATAATTAATGATTTTGGAAGTTCTTCGAGAATCAATGCCTCTCTGTAACCAATAATATTTTTTTTATTTTGTTTTAAATTAGGTAGCTCTCTAGATCTTGCACCTGTCGATATTATAATATTTTTTGCGGTATATGAGTTTTGTTGATTATTTACATCAGTAACTTTTACTGTTTTATTGTCCCCTAATATTGCAGTTCCATTAATTACAGTAATTTTATTTTTTTTCATTAAGAATTGGATGCCTTTACTCATATTATTAGCAGTATCTCTACTTCTACTAATGACATTTTGAAAATTTGCACTATAATCTTTAACATCAATTCCAAATTCATCAGCATGTTGAATATATTCAAAGACTTGAGCACTTTTTAAAAGGGCTTTAGTAGGTATGCAGCCCCAATTTAAACAAATCCCACCTAAACTTTCTCTTTCTATAATTGCGGTTTTTAATCCTAGTTGAGAGGCTCTTATTGCTGCAACATATCCCCCTGGTCCACTGCCGATTATAATAATGTCAAAATTCATATTCTTAGTATTTTTGTTCAAATTTAAATTCAAAGATAATTATTTACAAATTGCAATAGCAGATATTTCTACATTAACATTTTTTGGTAGGCAACTTACTTCCACTGTTTCTCTTGCAGGGTATGGTTCAGTAAAATAATTACCGTATACTTCATTAACAGATTTAAATAACTCCATTTTAGATAAAAAGATTGTACATTTAACAACTTGGTTAAAAGTACAATTACATTCATGTAAAATGGCTTGTAAATTATTCATTACTATTTTAGTTTCTTCTTCAATATTTTTATTAATTAAATTATTTGTCTTTGGATCAATAGCAATTTGGCCTGAGATAAATATCATTTTACCACTTTTAATTGCTTGGCTATATGGTCCAATAGGTGAAGGAGCATTATTTGATTGTATTTTTTGTTTCATCTAAAAATATTTTATTGAAATTTACAAAATATATGAAACTACTAATAATTGATAATTATGATTCTTTCACATTTAACTTGAAACATATGTGCGAACCATATGTTAGCAATATACATGTTGTGAGAAATAATCAAATTAATGTAAATGATATATTTATTTATGATAAAATAATTATTTCACCTGGACCTGGTCTGCCTCAAGATGCTGGTTTATCTATCAACATTATTAATAAATTTGTTGGCATCAAACCTATTTTAGGTGTTTGCTTAGGTGCACAGGCCATTGCCGTTGCTTTTGATTTACCACTTTATAATTTAAAAAATGTTATGCATGGTAAAATGTCAAAAATTAAAATTTTACAATCAAATTCTACTATTTACAAAGGAATACCTAAAGAAATTAATGTTGGTAGATATCATTCTTGGGCAGTCAAAATTAATAATGAAGAGAAATTTTCAATAACATCATTAGATGAGCAAAATACAGTAATGTCCTTTGAGCATAAATTATACCCTTTAACGGGAATACAATATCATCCAGAATCAGTTTTAACAAAATATGGTGGAAAAATATTAAAAAATTGGTTAAAAATTTAATAGTCGTAAAAATCTCTTTTTTTAGTTAATTTCAAATCTTGAAGGATAGATGATTTGACTCTAATTACAAAATTATAGCTTTGATGAAAACCAATGGGAATCCAGTTAAAAGTCATTTCCCAGCAATGTAAGTCTCTATAAACATCAATTGCAGTATATGTAAAATCTTTATTTTTAATATCATACCCAGACCTAAATCCAATTTTCCATTTATCTGTAATATTTAAATCACCGTTAAAATTAATTGATTGAATTAATTCTGAATCTAGTTGTGGTTTATTATATGAAAAATTATAAAAGAATCTTAATGACCAAGGAACTGTGAAGTCAACGAACTGGTCAAGATGCTGATTTATGTAATCAAGTTCTTCTTTTGAACCATAATCAGATTGTTTTTTATTATCAGCATTATTTAAGTTTACACCAATATCAAAATTAAAATTTGTTAATCTGCCAACTTTACCAGAAGAAATTAAATAATCATTTAATCTATTACCATCTTGATCCATTGCATATGGATCAATAATACTTCTTGCTTTAAAATCTATTTTATTCAATAATTGTGTTCTTAGTTCAATATTAATTGTACTCATACTAAATTCATCAACAGTGTTATCATAATACCCTCCTATGTTTAGAGATTCAATTAATTTAATTTTTTTATCTTCTCCGTTTGTATTAACCTTCATTTCAAAATTATTATTGAAATTAAAACTTAACCTACTTTGTTTACTTGAGTTATATACACCATAGATGCCGATAAGATTATTGGCTTCATCTTTAGACCAATCTGGTCTATATGTATAGCTTATAGATGGGGTAAATACATGTCTAAATTGTTTCTTTTTAGTAGCAAGAAAACCATAAATTTTTGTACTTAACTGTGTAGAATACTGAAGGTCTCTTACTGCCCAAAAGCCTGTAATAGTATCTGAGTTTAGTGTGTTCAGTTTTTTAAAATACCATTTTTCATTATATCTTATTGAGGGGTTTATATTTATGTGCTTCAACAAATTAAAAGATGTTGAAATAGGAATAGAGTGTTGAGCTCCATTTCTCATATTATCTGTTATATTACTAAAAAGTAAGCTATCAGGTCTAGATAATGTATTTTTTGTATTTAATGTATAGCTAATTCCTAGATTTTTATACCATGTATTTTTAATTGTGTTTTTAAAAGGAAAAATTCTATTAACACTAAATGTTAACTCAGGTATGGTTAAGTCTACTTGTTTTGTTAGAGTATTCTGAGTGTGTCTTAAATTTACTGATAGATTATATGGTTTATTATCCCATTTTCTTCTAAAAGATATATTGGAAGATAATGTATTTTGCAAGTAATCAGTATTATATGAGTTATTTTGCATATATGAACTTGTAGCTAAATTTACTGAAGCTGAAAATTGATTATTTGGATGTGCTTTTTGATCTTGTTGATGGGTCCATTTAATTTTAAAGTCTTTAGATAAACTATAGTCATTTCTCCCAATTTCTCCAATTTTTGTTTTTGCAAAATTAATTTGAAGATTACCGTCATATTTATATCTTTTTTTATAATCTGATATAATTCCAACTCTCCAACTTCCTCTGCTGTACAAATCACTATTTAATGATAAGTTAATATTATCATTGATACTGAAATGATAGCCAAATCCTCTTAAATTATATCCTAGGTTATTAGATTGACCATATGTTGGTAAAATAAATCCTGAACTTCTTTGATTTTCAATTGGAAATATACCAAAAGGAATAAATAATGGAGTGGGGAAGTCAGCTAAAACTAGATTAGATGGACCAGTAATTATTTTTTCACCAGCAATTAGTTTGATTTTTTTTGAATTAATAAAAAAATGTGGTTCATCTAGAGAACAGGTTGTATATTGTCCGTTTTTTAAATAATAAATTTTTTCATTTTCTTTTTTTATTTCTTTTCCATGAAGATAGCCTCCATCCTTTTCTGTAATAAGTTTCTTTATTGTAGCTTTTTTCGACTTATAATTATATTTGATTGTATCTGAAATGTATTCATCTCCTTTTTCTTTTAAAATAGGCCTTTGAGTATAATCATTTAATGAATCCTTAATACCCGTAGCATAAATGATGTTGTTATTAAAATTGATTAATATAAATCCTGCTTTTAACTCAGTGTTTTTATAATTCACTTGAGCATAATTATATAGCAAAACTTCATTTTTTTTTATATCGAATAATACTGAATCTTTTGCTGAATATATTATTTTATCCTCTTCATTGTTTTGAGAATATAATACTTGTTCTTGTGAATATATATAATTCACAAAAATTAAAATTAAGAAAACAGCTATTTTATAAAATTTTCGTTCCAGTTTTATCAAACTTTTATTTATATTAATCGAATTAACATAATATTTTTGTAAGTGAAACGATTAATTCAATTATTTCTTGCACTTTTCATTGTTCATTCTTTTACTTATTTACATGCACAGACTACAAATTTAGGTGTAAAAAAGATTGTTATTGACCCAGGACATGGTGGAAAGGATCCTGGAACTTTAGGGACAGGTCGCTATAAACAGGCAGAAAAAGATGTTGTTTTAGATGTATCTCTGATGCTGGGCAAATATTTAAAATCTGAATTCAGTGATGTTGAAGTAATTTATACCAGAGATACAGATGAATTTATTAAGCTTTCTCAACGTACAAGAATTGCAAATGAAGCAAAAGCAGATTTATTTATTTCTATTCATTGTGATGCATTTAGGGATAGTAATGTATATGGATCTTCTACTTATGTTATGGGGATGCATAAAACTGAAAGTAATCTAAGTGTTGCAATTCGTGAAAATTCATCTATTTTAATGGAAAATGATTATGAAATGGATTACGAGGGTTTTAATCCTGCTGAGCCTGAATCATATATTGCATTATCAATGTATCAATCTTCATATCTTTCCAATAGTTTATTAATTGCTTCTAAAATACAAAGTCAATTTAAGAACAGAGTTAATCGTAAGGACAGAGGTGTTAAGCAAGCTGGTTTTCTTGTTTTAAGTAGAGCTACAATGCCAAGTGTTTTAATTGAATTAGGTTTTTTAACTAACAAAAATGAGGAAGATTTTTTAAACTATGAAAAAGGTAAAGTTTATATGTCTTCTGCAATTTTCCGAGCAATTAAAGAATATAAAATTGAATTAGAAGCTTTAATATTAGAAAGTCAAGACAAAACAAAATTTACTGATTTATCAAATCAGTTATTTTATAGTGTTCAATTTTTAACATCCAAATCTATGATAGATATAGAAAGTTTAGGTATTTCAAATGTTGATGTTATATATGAGTTTCAAGATAAAAATCAATATAAGTATTCTTATGGAAAAGTTGAGACTTTAAAAGAAGTAAATCTACTCAAAAAAGAATTAAGATCTTATGGATTTCACGATTGTTTTACAATAGCAATATTAAATGGTGAAAAAATGTCTTTGTCTGATGCATTATCAATTTTAAAGTAATTTTATTATCTTAACTTAAAATCATCTTAATTGTGAATAAATCAAAAGAATTAATAATAGGTATTTTTGCATGTATTTCTCTAGCAATTCTATACTGGGGTATCAATTTTTTAAAAGGTGAAAATGTTTTTTCACAAAAAAATGTTTTTTATGCTGTATATGAAAATGTTGACGGATTAACTATATCTCGTCCAGTTACTGTAAATGGATTTAAAGTAGGACAAGTATCAAATATTAATTTACATTCTAAACAAATTGCAGATTTAATTGTTGAAGTAACTATTGAAGAGGATATTAATTTTTCTACAAGTTCTTTGTTAGAAATTTATGATTCAGATATTTTAGGTGCTAAATCCTTAGAATTAATAATGATTCAAGGTGCAAAGATTGCTCAAAGTGGTGATACATTAAAGGGTTCAATTGCTACAGGATTAACCAGTGAAGTTAGTGAGCAATTTGGATCTGTTAAAGTTGGTCTTGATCAATTAATAATCTCATTTGATAAAGTGTTAAAAGAAGTTAAAGATTTGTCTAATACTGCAAATCGAATTTTACTTAATAATGAAGAAAAACTAAACACAAGTATATATAGTATAGAATCTATTGCTTCTGAAATTGATAATCAAGCAATTAATATTAACAATATAATAGATAATTTATCTTCATTTACAGACACTCTTAATTCTATTGATGTCCATTCATTTTCAAATAAAATAATAAATATTTCAAATCAATTAGAAATGATGTTAGTACAATTAAATAAAGGGGATGGTAGTTTAGCAAAAGTTTTAAATGAAGATTCAATTTATATTGATTTATCAAATACAATTAAAAGTATGGATGAATTGTTAAATGATGTAAGACAAAATCCAAAAAAATATATTAATATATCTTTATGGGGTGGTGACAAGAAAAATGCAAAGTGAAATTATCTTTAGTTTATGAATTTGATAAGTAATTTTATTTTTTTATTTATACTATCATTTAGTTTAATTCTTTTTTATAAAAATATTAAAAAGATTATTGACAATATTAATCTTGGTAAACCTGGTAAGGATATTGATAATACTAGGAAGAGATGGAAAAAAGTTTTTTTTATTGCTTTTGGCCAATCTAAAATGTTTAAGAAACCGCTTGTTGCAATATTACATTTAATTGTTTATGCAGGATTTGTTATTATCAATATTGAAATTTTAGAAATCATCATTGATGGTGTTTTTGGTACTCATAGAGTTTTTTCCTTTTTAGGAGGATTCTATAATTTTCTTATCGGGTCTTTTGAAATCTTAGCTCTTTTAGTGTTAGTATCTTGTGTTATTTTCTTGATAAGAAGAAATATTTTAAGGATAAAAAGATTTTGGAGTCCTGAAATGAAAGGTTGGCCGACATCAGATGCTAACTTAATTTTGATTTTTGAAATATTATTAATGTCGGCTTTTTTATTTATGGATGCAGCTGACTTAATTTTACAGGAAAGAGGACATTATATGCAAGCTGGAAGTTTTCCTGTAAGTCAATTAATTATTTCTCCTTTTTTAAATGGATTATCAAATTCAGCACTTATATTTATTGAGCGTTTTTGTTGGTGGTTTCATATTATTGGAATTTTTGGCTTTCTAAATTATTTGGTAATATCTAAACATTTACATATTATTTTAGCTTTCCCTAATACCTTCTATTCAAATTTAAATCCTAAAGGTCAATTTAATAATATGGTTTCAGTTACAAATGAAGTAAAAATGATGTTAGATCCAAATAGTGATCCATATGCTTCAAATAATGACAATGTTAATTCCGATGTTTTTGGTGCTAAAGATGTTAAAGATTTAAAAAGAATTCAATTATTAAATGCATATTCTTGTACAGAATGTGGTCGTTGTACCGCAGAGTGTCCCGCAAATGTTACAGGTAAAAAATTATCTCCAAGAAAAATTATGATGGATGTTCGTGATAGAGTGGAGGAGGTAGGTAAAAATATTCGTAAATCAGGATTAGACTATGATGATGGAAAATCTTTATTAAATGATTATATCACAAAAGAAGAGATATGGGCTTGTACATCATGTAATGCATGTGTGGAAGCTTGTCCAATTAGTATTGATCCACTTTCAATTATTATGGAATTAAGGAGATTTTCAGTAATGGAAGAGTCTAGTGCCCCAACTGAAATAAATACAGTGTTTTCAAACATAGAAAATAATGGTGCTCCCTGGCAATTTCCTGCTTCTGATCGTTTAAAATGGAAAGATAATGAATAAAAAAGTACAACTAATTAATAAAGTAATTGAGGGTAAATATATTAGTCCTGTTTTACCAAAGAATACAAAAAATTATCTTATAGATATAGATGGAACTATTTGTGATGATATTCCAAATGAAGAGCCTGAAAGAATGTTACATGCAAAATTATATCCTGAAGCTCTTAAAACTTTAAATAAATGGTATAATGAAGGACATATTATTACTTTTTTTACATCAAGATTAGAAGATCATAGAGATGTTACTGAAAAATGGTTAGATAAAAATGGATTTAAATATCATGCTTTATTAATGAATAAACCAAGAGGAGGTAATTATCATTGGATAGATAATCATATGGTTAGAGCTACTAGATACGAGGGTAATTTCACAGATTTAGTTGAAAAAAATGTTAAAATTCAAGTTTTTAAATAATATGGATTTACAAGTAAAAACAATGTTAGATTGGAAGAATGAAGGAGTAAATCCTGAAATATTATTTTGGGTTGGATCTGCTGGAAGTTTTGATGATAGAGCAAAAAAAATTACTAGAGCTTTTGTAAAGATAATGAATAAGGCAAATGTCCAATTCGGAGTGTTAGGTGTTGAAGAAACAGCAAGTGGTGATGTAGCAAAACGTGCAGGTAATGAATTTCTTTTTCAAATGCAAGCAATGATGAATATTGAAGTCATGAATAATTACAATGTGAAACAAATTGTAACTACTTGTCCACATGATTTCAATACTATCAAAAATGAATATAAATCATTAGGTGGTACTTATGAAGTTTATCACCATACAGAGTTTATTTACAAATTAATTAAAGATAAAAGATTTGTACTTTCTAATAATATTAGTGGAAGAAAAATAACTTACCACGACCCTTGTTACTTGGGTAGGGGAAATAATATTTTTGATGCACCTAGAAAATTAATTAAACTTTTAGGTTTAGATTTAATTGAAATGAAGCGATCTAAGGCTACATCTTTTTGCTGTGGAGCTGGAGGAGCCCAAATGTTTAAAGAGCCAGAAAAGGGCATAGAAGACATTAATATAAACAGAACCAGGGAAGCTTTAGCTACAAAAGCTAATATTATTGCTACTGGTTGTCCATTTTGCAATACTATGATTAGAGATGGAGTTAAATATTTAGACGAAGATTCTGCAGAAGTTCTTGATATTGCAGAATTAATTTCTGATACAGAACAATTATAATATGAAACTTTCTAATTTTTTGTCTAATAATAAAAGTGATAGAATTTTTATATTTCAATCCTCGGTTAGATTAAATGTTAAACAACTTAAATTTATTAATGATGCATTAAAGAATGGTTTTTTTCCAAAATGGGCATCTCACAGTAAAAAATTAAATCCAGAATTATTATTATTATGTAATCACTTTATAGTTATTTCATCTTGTGAAGATAGGATCTCTGGTTGCTCAATGGATAGTTTGTCAAGAGAAATGAAAAAAATTGCTTCTGATTTATGTATTGAATTATTCGATAGAATGAATATAGCTACTTGTGTAATGACGAATAATCAAATTAAATCAGTTGATGAATTAAATACTATGCACATAGATATTGTAAAATATAGATACTTAATAAATAATTATGACAATACAAAGAAGAATTTGTTTGTATTTGATAACACCATTACTAATGCTGAGGACAATTGGATTATTCCATTTAAACAATGGTTCCTAAAGAATAAAAGTTGATAGTATTTTTTATATAATTTAAATCAAAAAAAAAGGGCTCAAATGAGCCCTTTTTAATGTATTTACTTTGTTCTTAATTAAAAGAATAAGCTAAAGTTTACACCTGCAATAAACTCAGAACCTGAAAGGTCTGTAGTTTCTGCACTACCCATTAAACCAGTACCTGGTTTAACATTTTCACCATCAACAATTAAGTCTAAGTGAACATAAGGTTCAACAGCGAAGTGTTCTCTCCATACTAATGTGTAACCCATACCTAATCTTACATTAGAGTGCGATGTTCTTTCTTGAACAACCATATTTTGAGTTACAGGACCTGTTGCTGTGTAAGAAGTTACTTCATCCCACTCTTCGTCTTGTGAAGTTGTACTACTTAAACTTACTTCCATAAATAAATTTCGTGCTGCATAATATCTTGCAAATACACCAAATTTTCTTATGTTGTCAGTAAGAGTGTAGTCACCATGTGCACCTACTGTTGTTGGTACTGGTGGAGTTCCTACTAATTGAGTGTAACCTGGAAAAGCAGGGTAGTACTCATCATCAGTATCAAAATGAATTTCAGCACCAATTGCTAAACCATCTTGAATAAAGTAACCAATTTTTGGAGTTAGTGACCAATTTGTCCATGCTCTTTCATCAACAGCATTGCCAGAAAATTCACTACCTGCACCTAAAAGTACAGTTCCTTTTTTTGTTTGAGCGTTTGCAGAAAATGTTATCAAACATAAAGCAGCAAACATTAAAATAAACTTTTTCATAGTAATAATAATTATATAATTTTCTTAGTTAACAGGAACAAATATATATTAAAAAAACTATTACAGGAACTTTTTTTCAATTTATTACATATTTTTTATTAAAAAACCTCTGTTAAACAAAAACCTTAATCTGTTAAAATTAATTAGAAATATTTAAGTTTTTATATAATGTTAATCTGTTTTTTTTTATAAAACCATCTAAATAAAGCAATTTTTCACTTAAAATAGGTTTAGTGATATCAACTTCTATGCAATTTGATTCTATTTGATCGTAACACATTAATTCTTTTATATTGTTATTATTGTTAAATCTAATTTGAATGTTTCCAGATTGAACATCATTTATATTAATTGAAGATTTGCTTTTTATTCTTTCAAAGTATTTCACCTGACTATTACCATATACATTTATATAGTGAATTGTTTGATTTTTGAATTTTCCATTTAATGTGTTACCGGATATTTGATTAAAATATGTTAACGAATCTATAGGAGATAGAATGAAAGGATTTTTAGTAATATAAATACTGTCAAGGTTATTTTCTCTTGTATATAATTCAATTAATTCGCCAGTAATTTGGGTATCTTTAAACCATAATACAGGTTGGTCGTGCATATATATATCTTTATAGTTAGAGTAAAAATGCATTCTTTTACAAGAACCTTCTAATTGATTACCATAGATAATAACATTATTCAAAATCTTTAATTCTTCTTTATCTTGATTTATTGTTAGAGTATCGCCATATATTTTTAATGTATCACTAGAGTTAATTAATTCGATAAAAGAATTGTTAGTCATAGTGGATATACTGTCAATTTGATAAAAATTATCACCATAAAGGTGTGTTTTGTCATTTATTTTTACATCCACATTGTTTGAAAAATAACTTGTATTTTTTTTCAAATCGATAAATAGTTTATTAGATTTTATTAATAAACTATCTGTTTCAACTTCAACATCAGTAAATAAATTAAAGCTTATAAATTGTTCTAAGTCACCTTTTTTACATTTTATTACTAAGTCATCTTGATAGATTATGGTTG
This sequence comes from Flavobacteriales bacterium, assembly GCA_002714185.1. GTDB lineage: Bacteria > Bacteroidota > Bacteroidia > Flavobacteriales > TMED113 > SP256. Next base: position 92,688 of record PAWM01000008.1, read on the forward strand.
TGCCTGAGAAATTAATTAATTGATTGTTTTTTTTCAGATTTTCTGTATAAAGTTTATATGTTTCATTGAATAATTTAACTTGGTTATTGAAATTAGCAACTTTTGATTTATTATTATATGTAAGTTTTTCACTTTCTATTTGCATTTCATTATTCTTAACATAACCTCCCTGATTATAAGATAAAATATTATTATTATAACTATATTTTGCATTGTCACTGTAAATTACCAGATTATCTAATTCAATCACTGTGTTATTAAGAAATGAAATGGTACTATCTAATTTGTGAATATTTATTGCATCTGATGAGCATTTTAGTTCAGTATTAACAACATTAATATTTCCCCAGCCTATTAAATTTTCTTTATATTCATCAAATAACATAGTGTCACATTGAATTGTAAATTCAGTGTATTCAATAATAACATCACCTGATAATTTTTGAAAAATAGTATCATTAATTATAATTTGCTCTAACTTATTAGATTGAATTATATTAACTGGATTTTGAGACCACAAATTTTGATAGGAAAAAAGAATAATTATGAATAGATAAATAGATTTTATAATAATCTGATTTTTCATCTAAATATTGTTTGTTTTCTGTCAGGTCCAACTGATATAATTGAGATAGGCTTTTTTAGTTCTTTTTCTAAAAAATCAATGTAATCTATAAATTCTTTTGGGAATTTATCAATTGATGTTATTTGTGAAATATCTTGTGTCCATCCTTTCATTTTTTTATATATAGGTTCAATGCAATCATCATTAAGACTGTAAGGTAAATGTTTAATTTCTTTACCCATATATTTATAGCCAGTGCATACATTGATATTTTCAAAACCACTTAACACATCGGCTTTCATCATGCTTAGTTCTGTTACTCCATTTATTTGGATTGCATATTTTAATGCAGGTAAATCAATCCAGCCACATCTTCTTGCTCTTCCGGTAGTAGATCCAAATTCATTGCCTTTTTTTGCTAGCAATTGACCAGTAATATCATTAATTTCAGAGGGGAAAGGCCCAGATCCAACTCTAGTGCAGTATGCCTTAAATATACCAATTACATTTTTAATATTATTAGGTGCGATGCCCAATCCGTTACAAGCACCAGAAGAAATTGTATTAGATGATGTAACAAAGGGGTATGTCCCAAAATCTATATCTAATAAGGTTCCTTGAGCACCCTCAGCTAAAATCTTTTTTTTCTTGGATAATTCTTTGTTTAAAAAATATTCACTGTCAATAAATGGAATTTCTTTAATTCTTTTAATTGCTTTAAACCATAACTCAATTTCTTTATCATAATTTTCTTTATAATCATAATGACTAAGAAGTTGTTTATGCTTATTAATTAAATTAAAGAATTTTGTTTCAAAATTATTTAGCTCGCAATCACCAATTCTGATTCCATTCCGTCCAGTTTTATCCATATATGTTGGTGTGATGCCTCTTAATGTTGATCCAATTTTATCTTTTCCTTTTGAAATTTCTGATGCTGCATCTAAATGTTTATGTGTTGGAATAATAAGGTGAGCTTTTCTTGATATAGAAAGGTTATTTGAGTAGTTAATTCCCATTTTATTTAACATATCTAATTCTTTGCACAATGTAACTGGATCAATAACAACACCATTTCCTATGATATTTTGTACATTTTGATTAAATATTCCGGATGGTATCGTGTGTAATACAAATTTTTTATTATTGAAAATTATTGTGTGTCCAGCATTTGGTCCCCCTTGAAATCTTGCAATAATATCATATTTTTTACTTATAAAATCTACAATTTTTCCTTTTCCTTCATCACCCCATTGTAGGCCTAATAAAACATCTACTAAATTCATATTTTACATTTTTTATTTTCACATTTACCATACACATTTAGTGAATGATTATCAACCTGAAATTCTGTTATTTTTTCTATTCCATCTAAAATATTTTTTATTCTAGGGTCACAAAATTCCATAATTTTACCACATGTTATACAAATTAAATGGTCATGTTGTTTTTTATTAAGAGATTTCTCATATAGAATTTTATTATCATTAAAATTAGTTTTTTTTATTAATTTCGCTTTAGTTAAAATTTGTAAATTATTATAAATTGTCGCCTTACTTATCTTTTCTTTTTTATTGATGCAATTATACAAAAAGTCAATATCAAAATGAGTTGATATTTTGTAAATATATTTAAGAATGATATATCTTTCAGGTGTTTGTCTTAAGTTATTCTCTATTAAGTATTTGTTTAATAATTCTTTTGCTTGCATTTTAATTTATTTATAAATTACTCATTTATTCTATTAACATATTCTACTCCTTCAATTTTTTTAATCTGTTTCATTACTTTAGTTAAATGTTTATTGTTTTTAATGGATAAATTTATTCGTCCATAAAATAATCCATCATCGCTATTAAAATTAACTAATTTCATATTTACATTCATATTACTTGATATAACATTAGTTATCTTATTGACAAGGCCAACAGAATCTATACCTTTTATTTCAATTAATGCATCAAATTCAATATTTTTTGAACTTTTCCATTTACAATTTACAATTCTATATGCAAAGTTAGTTCTTAATCGAATTGCATTTGGACATGCGATAGAATGAATTTTAATTCCTTCTTTCACAGTTACAAATCCAAAAACTTTATCACCAGAAATAGGTTGACAACAAGGTGCAATTTTATAATCTAAAATTTCTTCTTCATCACCAAAAACTAATAATTTACTTTGTTCTTGCTTTATTACAATTTTATCTTTTTTTGCTCTTTTGATGAATTTAGATTTTATAAATTCATACCAGCTATCTCTTTTTGATTTGAATTCCTTTAATTGATCATTTGATATTTTTGCAATACCTACTCTATAAAATAATTCTAGGCTATCATTTAATTCAAAATATATTTGTAAATCATTTACTATTGACTCATTAAATTTAATTTTTAGATGTTTAAGTTTTCTTATTAATGTTTCTTTACCATCTTTAGCAATTTCTTTTTTTTCTTGTTTTAATGAATTTTTTATTTTATTTCTTGCTTTTGTAGTAATAACAAAATCTAACCAATCCTCTTTAGGAGTTTGTTTTCTGGAGCTAATAATTTCTATTTGATCACCACTCTTTAATTTATGACTTAATGGAACAAGTTTTCCATTTACTTTTGTACCTAGACAACTTTTTCCTAAATCAGTATGTATTTGAAATGCAAAATCTAAAGATGTAGCACCATTAGGAAGAGTTACTAAATCTCCAGTAGGAGAAAAAACAAATATTTCTTCAGAAAATAGATTTAACTTGAAATCATCAACAAACTCTATAGCAGTTTCTTGTTCATCTTCTAATGTATCACGAATTCTATTTATCCAACTATCTAAATTATTTTGAATTTTTTTATTTAAATTTTTATTTTCTTTGTATTTCCAATGAGCTGCATATCCTTTTTCTGCAATTTCATCCATTCTTTGACTTCTAACTTGTACCTCAACCCATGATCCATCCATCCCCATTACTGTAGTATGTAGAGATTCATAGCCATTAAATTTCATATTTGATATCCAATCTCTTAATCTATCGGGATTTGGTTTGTAAAAATCTGTAACAATTGAATATACTTTCCAGCATAATTCTTTTTCTTTTTCTTCCGAACAATCAATAATAATCCTAATCGCAAATTTGTCAAATACTTCTTCAAATTCTATTTCTTTTTCAATCATTTTTTTTCTAATTGAAAAAATTGATTTTGGTCGTCCTTTAATTGAGCATTTTATATTTTCTAATTTCAATTTTTCTTTAATTGGACGAGTAAATTTCTTGATGTATTTTTCTCTGTTGTCCTTTGTTTCATTAAGTTTTTTAGAAATGTCAAAATAAGTATTTGGCTCTGTGTATTTTAAACTTAAATCTTCTAATTCAGTTTTAATTGAATATAATCCAATTCGATGTGCAAGAGGAGCATAAAGATATAATGTTTCAGAAGAAATTCTTTGTTGTTTTTTTTGATTTAAATATTCTAAAGATCTCATATTATCTAATCTATCCGCAATTTTTATTAAAACAACCCTAATGTCATTTGATAATGTTAAAATCATTTTTCTAAAGTTTTCAGCTTGTAGAGAAACATCTGCATCTACCACACCTGAAATTTTAGTTAAACCATCTATAATAAGTGATACTTCTTTACCAAATATTTTTTCAATATCGTCTAATGTAGTGTCAGTATCTTCTACTACATCATGCAATAGGCTACATATAATAGAAGTTGATCCTAATCCAATGTCATTAGAAACAATCTTAGCAACTGCTATAGGATGTGTTATAAATAACTGGCCAGATTTTCTTCTAGAATTTTTATGAGCTTCAATTGCTAGATTGAATGCTTTTCTGATGTTTTTTTTTTCGACAACACTAGTTTTTTTACTAATAGTGCGAATCAATGATCTATATTCATTTATAATAATTTGATTTTCCGATATTTCCGATTTTTTTTTATTCATCAGGGCATATTATTTGCTGATACAATTTAAAAATTTATTCAAATTATCCAATTATTTGATTTTTCACTTCTCCAAAGCCAATTTTTATATATTTATTTTGTGCACAACCTCGCATGATTAGTGTGTCATCATCCATTAAAAATTTTCGACTTTCACCATTTTTTAATTTCACTTCTTGTGTTCCAGCCCATGATAATTCTAACATAGAACCATATTCTTCCTTTTTTGGTCCAGAAATTGTACCTGATGCCATAAGATCACCTGCATTGATATTGCAGCCATTAATTGTATGATGAGCAAGCTGTTGACACATATTCCAGTACATGTATTTAAAGTTAGAATTTGATATTTTAGTGTTAATTCCATCTAATGTTTGAATAATAACTTCTAGATTTACATCATAATTTTTCAAACCATTAAAATTCAAATATGGACTAATAGGTTGTTGTTGAGTTTCACCTTTTGTTTTAAAGGGTTCTAGTGCATCTAAAGTAATAATCCAGGGAGAAATACTAGATGCAAAACTTTTCCCTAAAAATGGACCTAGAGGAACATATTCAAACTTTTGAATATCTCTAGCGGACCAATCATTAAACAAACATAGTCCAAAAATATATTTTTCTGCTTCATCAGTTGAAATACTATTTCCCAAGGGTTTTCCTTGACCGGTTATAAATGCCATTTCAAGTTCAAAGTCAAGTAATTTTGATTTAGAAAATATTGGAATTTTAGATCCTTTTGGTAAAATTTGTCCTGAGGGTCTTTTTATTTTTTCACCGGATAATATTATTGACGATGCTCTACCGTGGTATCCTACTGGTATATGTAGCCAATTTGGTAAAAGAGCATTTTCTGGATCTCTAAACATTTTGCCAACATTCATTGCATGATCTTTACTGGAGTAAAAATCGGTATAGTCGCCTATTTTAACAGGCATTATTGATTGAATTTCATTAATAGGAAAAAGAACTTCTTTGTTAATAATATTTTCTTTTATTTTCTGATTTTTTTCATCAAATATTTCTGCAATTTCATCTCTAATTAATCTCCATATCTTTTTATTTTGTTTTAAAAATTCATTTAGATTCGTATTGTTTGTAAAAGTTCCTTTTTTTAAAGGAAGTGCATCAAAATAATGTAATTGTTCTAGCCTTGATAAGCTAATTGCGGTTTCACCAATTCTACTTCCTATATGAATTGTTTCGTTGTCATTTTTTTTAGATTTAAACACTCCAAAAGGGATATTTTGTATTGGAAAATGAGAATTGTGATCATATTTAATCCAAGATTTTCTAGTGATGTCATTTGCTTTAATCATTATGCATTTTTTATATTTAAAATAAATATATTTAATTTTTTATTTCAAAAACATAAATTATGAAAAACTTAGATGCAGATGTTTTTAAATTAATACAAAAAGAGCATGAAAGACAAAATAAAGGAGTGGAATTAATTGCTTCTGAAAATTATGTTAGCCAGGATGTTTTGGATGCAGCAGGATCTATTTTAACTAACAAATATGCCGAAGGTTATCCAGATAAAAGATACTACGGAGGATGCGAATTTGTTGATGAGATTGAGAATTTAGCAATTAAAAGATTACAATTATTGTTTAATGCAGAATATGTAAATGTACAACCTCACTCTGGTTCTCAAGCAAATAGTGCTGTATATCTTGCTTGTTTACAACCTGGTGATAAAATTTTAGGTTTTGATTTAGCACATGGAGGCCATTTGACACATGGTTCACCAGTGAATTTTTCAGGTAAATTATATTCAACTAGTTTTTATGGAGTGTCACAAGAAACAGGTTTAATTGATTACGAAAAAATGCGTTCTACTGCATTAAAAGAAAAGCCTAGTATGATTATTTGTGGTGCCTCTGCTTATTCTAGGGATTGGGATTATAAAGCTTTTAGAGAAGTTGCTAACGAAGTTAATGCAATATTATTGGCTGACATATCACATCCTTCTGGCTTAATAGCAAAAGGCTTGTTAAATGACCCTTTTGAATTTTGTGACATTATAACTACTACAACTCATAAAACCTTAAGAGGCCCTAGAGGTGGTATTATTATGATGGGTAAGGATTATGAGAATCCATTTGGTCATAAAAATAAAAAAGGAGATTTAAAGATGATGTCTAATATTTTAAATTCAGGTGTTTTTCCTGGTTCACAAGGTGGGCCTCTCGAACATATTATTGCTGCTAAAGCAGTTGCTTTTAATGAAGCTTTACAAGATGAGTTTTTTCATTATATGATGCAGGTTAAAAAAAATGCAAATTATTTATCAACAGGTTTGTCTAATTTAGGATATAATATTGTTTCTGGTGGAACTGATAATCATTGTTTACTAATAGATTTAAGGTCTAAAAATATTACAGGTAAAGATGCAGAATTTGCTTTAGGTCAAGCTCATATTACAGTAAATAAAAATATGGTTCCTTTTGATGATAAATCTCCTTTTATTACTTCAGTAATAAGAATAGGTACTGCGGCAATAACAACTCGAGGTTTACTGGAAAAAGACATTGAATCAATCGTTGAATATATAGATGAAGCATTATTTTTATATAAAAATCAAAAATCGCTTTTATCTTTGGGGAAAAAAGTCAATGATAAAATGACTAAATTCCCAATTTTTAAATATTAATTATTATGAAATGTGGAATAGTTGGCCTACCAAATGTAGGAAAATCAACATTATTTAATTGTTTATCCAATGCAAAAGCATTAGCTGCAAATTATCCATTTGCTACGATTGAACCTAATATTGGTATCATTCCTGTTCCAGATAAAAGATTAGATGAATTAGTTAAGATGATAAATCCTAAAAATGTACAGTCTGCAATAGTTGAAATAGTTGATATTGCTGGACTTGTTAAGGGTGCTAGTAAAGGTGAGGGATTGGGAAATAAATTTTTAGCTAATATTAGAGAAACAAATGCAATTATTCATGTCTTAAGATGTTTTGAAGATTCTAATATTACTCATGTAGATGGTGTTATTGATCCTGTTGCAGATAAAGAAACAGTTGAATTTGAGTTGCAATTAAAGGACATTGAAACTCTTGAAAAAAGACAAGAAAATTTAAAAAGAATAGCTAATTCAGGTGATAAAAATGCACTAAAAGAGCTAAAGTTAATTAATCAATATCATAATTATATTTCATCTGGAAATTCAGCAAGAAATTTAATTCTTGACGACAATGATTGTATTTTGAAATTAAATTTATTAACAAATAAACCAGTTTTATATGTTTGTAATGTAGATGAAAAATCAATTAATGGAAATCAATATACTGCATCTGTTAAAGAGTCGTTATCTAAATGTGATTCAAAAATGCTTATTATTTCTGCCGCTATAGAGGCTGACATAAATGAATTGGATTCTACAAGTGATAAATATGAATTTCTCGAGTCTGTTGGACTTGAAGAACCAGGTGTTAATAAAGTGATTAAGTCTGCATATTCCTTGTTAGGATTACATACATTTTTTACGGCAGGTGAAAAAGAGGTCAGGGCATGGACAATAAAACAAGGTGCAAAAGCACCACAAGCTGCAGGTGTAATTCATACAGATTTTGAAAAAGGTTTTATTAGAGCAGAAGTTATTACATATAAAGATAGAATTCAATATAAAACAGAACAAGCATGTAGAGAAGCTGGAAAAGTATCAATTGAAGGAAAAAACTACGAAGTTTGTGATGGTGATGTAGTTCATTTCAGATTTAATGTTTAACTAAATTAGTTTGACTTTGAATTATTTTTTTAAATTAAAAAAAAAGAAACAACTGACTAATGTGTAATTGTTAATAAGTTTTATATTTTCTTTATTTGCTTAATTTTTAATCTTTTGTAGATTTATTACATCTATTAATTTAACATGGTATTAGATATGGCTAAACATCAATATACAGAGGATAGTATAAAGTCCTTGGATTGGAAGGAGCATATTAGAATGCGACCTGGAATGTATATTGGTAAAATTGGAGATGGTAGTTCTCATGACGATGGAATATATGTTCTTTTAAAAGAGGTTCTTGATAATTCTATGGACGAGTTTGTGATGGGATATGGAAAGACTATCGAAATAAGTGTGAGAGGTCAAAAGGTAATTGTGAGAGATTATGGAAGAGGAATTCCCTTGGGAAAAGTTCTTGATTGTGTTTCAAAAATTAATACTGGTGGAAAATATGATACGAAGGCCTTTAAAAAAGCAGTTGGTTTAAATGGTGTTGGTACAAAAGCAGTAAATGCATTATCCGAGTATTTTAAAATTCAGAGTTTTCGTGAAAAAGAATTTAAGAATATTGAATTTGAGAGAGGAGAAATCATGCAGGAAGATATAATTAGTGAAACATCTCAAAGAAATGGAACTAAAGTTATATTTATACCTGACTCTAATATATTTGGTAAATATAGATTTTTAGATGACTATATAGTAACTATGATTTGGAACTATGTATATCTAAATCCTGGTTTAAGCATTTATTATAATGGTCAAAAATATTTTTCTGAGAATGGATTACATGATTTGTTACAAGCTAATATTGATTCAAAATTAGCTTATCCAATTATTCATTTAAAGGGTCATGATATTGAAGTAGCATTAAGTCATTCTACACAAAAATATGGTGAAACCTATTTTTCATTTGTAAATGGTCAACATACTACTCAAGGAGGAACACATCAGTCTGCACTAAGAGAAACTGTTGTGAAAACATTAAGAGAATTTTATAAAAAAAACTATGATGCATCAGATATAAGGCAGTCTATAATTGCTTCAATAAGTTTAAAAGTAATGGAACCTGTATTTGAGTCGCAAACAAAAACAAAACTAGGTTCTTCAGAAATGGGGGGTGGGTTACCAACAATTAGAACCTACATTAATGATTTTATTAAAAATAATCTAGATAACTTTTTGCATAAAAATCAGGAAATATCAACTTTACTTCATTCTAAAATTCAACAATCAGAAAAGGAGAGAAAAGAATTATCTGGGATAAAAAAAATTAGTAGAGAGAGAGCGAAAAAAGCTAATTTACATAATCGTAAATTGAGAGACTGTAAAATACACTATAATGATTCAAAAGGCGATAGAAGATTGGAAACTACTATTTTTATAACTGAGGGTGATTCTGCAAGTGGATCTATTACAAAATCAAGAGATGTACAAACACAAGCTGTATTTAGTTTGAAAGGAAAACCACTAAATTCTTATGGTTTAACTAAACGAATTGTGTATGAAAATGAAGAATTTAATTTGCTGCAGAGTGCATTAAATATTGAAGATGGATTAGATAATTTAAGATATAATAATATAGTAATCGCAACAGATGCGGATGTAGATGGTATGCACATCAGATTATTGCTAATAACATTTTTTCTTCAATTTTTCCCTGATTTAGTTAAAGAAAAACATTTATATATCCTTCAAACTCCTTTATTTCGTGTTAGAAATAAGTATGAAACAGTATATTGTTATGATAAATATGAAAAAAAGATTGCCGAAGATAAATTAAAAGGTAAAATTGAAATTACTAGATTCAAGGGTTTAGGTGAAATTTCTCCGTCAGAATTTAAAGAATTTATAGGTGAGAAAATGAGAATTGACCCTGTAATTTTAAAAGGCAATACAACAATTGATGATTTATTAAAATTTTATATGGGTAAAAACACACCTCAAAGACAACAGTTTATTATTGATAACCTCAAATTAGAAGAAAATTTAATTATAGATAATAATGATGAGTGAAGAAAATAATTATATTGAAGATATTAATGATACTGATGAATCTCTCAATAAGTTAGCTTCATTATCGGATATGTATGAAGATTGGTTTTTAGACTATGCTTCTTATGTTATTCTTGAACGATCAGTTCCTTTCATACTAGATGGATTAAAACCAGTTCAAAGAAGAATATTACATTCTTTAAAGGAAATGCATGATGGTCGCTATCATAAAGTTGCAAATTTGATTGGAAACACAATGAAATATCACCCTCATGGTGATGCTTCAATTGCTGATGCGTTAGTGAAAGTAGCTCAAAAAGAATTACTTATTGATATGCAAGGAAATTGGGGTAATATTTTTACTGGTGACAGAGCTGCAGCACCTAGATACATTGAAGCTAGATTATCTCAGTTTGCTTTAGATGTTGTTTTTAGTCCTAAAGTTACAGATTGGCAGTATTCCTATGATGGTAGAACCAAAGAACCTGTATCACTTCCTATTAAATTTCCTCTTCTTCTTAATCAAGGTGCAGAAGGAATAGCTGTTGGTTTATCAACCAAGATTCTTCCTCATAATTTCATTGAGCTTATAAATGCCTCAATATCAATACTTAAAGGTAAAGGTAAAAGAATTTTTCCTGATTTTTTAACTGGAGGAATAGCTGATTTTTCAGATTATAATGATGGGAAAAGAGGTGGAAAAGTTCTTGTGAGAGCAAAAATTAATTTAATTGAGAATAATCTGTTAAAAATTACTGAAATTCCATTTAGCACCAGTACAACTAGTTTAATTGATTCCATTGTTCGTGCAAATGATAAAGGTAAAATTAGAATTAAAAAAATAGAAGATAATACTGCTGAAAATGTAGAAATCTTAATTTATCTTCCAAATGGAGTTTCCACTGATAAAACAATTGATGCATTATATGCATTTACTGATTGTCAAATCTCTATTTCTCCTTTATCTTGTATTATTAGTGATAATAAGCCTGTTTTTCTAGGGGTTAGTGAATTATTGAAATTGTCAACAGAAAACACTAAGATTATACTAAAAAAAGAATTAGAAATTCAATTAAAAGAGTTAGAAGGGCGTTGGCAAGCATTGACATTAGAACAAATTTTTATTGAAAAGAGAATTTATAGAAAAATTGAGGAAATTGCATCTTGGGATGAGGTGATAAAAATAATCTATCATTCATTATTACCTTATGAGAATAATTTAATTAGAAAAATAACAAATGATGATATTATTCAATTAACTGAGCTAAGGATTAAGAAAATCACTCGTTACGATCTTGAAAAAGAAAAAGATAAAATCAAAAATATAGAAGAATTAATTCAACAAACTAAGTTTAATATTAATAATTTGGTTGATTATGCAATAGATTATTTTAAAAATTTAAAAAAGAAGCATAGCCTTGGTAAGGAAAGAAAGACAGAAATTAAAATTTTTGATAAAATTGTTGCCTCAAAAGTTGCTATAGCTAATAAGAAATTATATGTCAATAAACAAGATGGATTTGTAGGTACATCTTTAAGAAAAGAAGAGTTTGTTTGTGAATGTTCTGACATTGATGATTTGATCGTTTTTAAATCTGATGGAACAATGGTGGTTACAAAAGTAGCTGCTAAAGTATTTGTTGGCAAGGATATTATATATGTAAATGTATTTAAAAAAAATGATGACAGGACAATTTATAATATGATATACAGAGATAATATTACTAATAAATCATATATTAAGAGATTTCCTGTTAAAGGAATTACTAGAGATAAACAATATATTTTAACAAAATCATCTAAATCTTCTGTTTTATATTTTACTGCTAATTTAAATGGAGAAGCTGAAACAGTCTCCGTTATATTAAGGGCTAAATCGAAATTAAAAAAATTAAAGTTAGATGTAGATTTTTCTCATACTTTAATTAAAAATAGGAGTGTCAAAGGTAATCTAGTTACTCCACACAGTATTAATAGAATTGAGCTAAAATCTACAGGAGTTTCTACTCTTTCTGGTCAAAAAATATGGTTTGATCAGTCTATTCATAGAATTAACAATGAAGAAAGAGGCGATTATCTTGGAGAATTTACTGGTGATGATAAAATTTTAATTATCACTGCTTCTGGATATTGTGAACTTATTACATATGATTTAGCAAATCATTTTCCGGATGATATTATTTTGTTGGAAAAATATTCATCAACTAAACCAATTACTGCAATTTATTTTCATGGAGATAAAAAACAGTATTATATAAAAAGATTTATTCCATCTCCTGGTCAAAAGAGAATAAGTATTATTAATCAAAGTAAAAATAGTTATTTAGAATTAGCATTTTCAGACTTAACATATAATTTAAAATTAGAATTTATTAAGCCAAGAAATAAAGATCCTAGAAATGATGAATTTCTTGACCCTAAAGATTTTATATCTGTAAAAGGTATAAGTACACTAGGAAATCAAATAAGTCGTTACTCAATTAAGTCAATTTCTATTGTGGAAAATAACAAAATTGAAAACACAGTAAATAATAATCAAATTACAGATGATAATATTGATAGTGAAGAACAAAACAGTCAAATCAAAATGAATTTTTAATTGAGATTTTTTTTTTCATTTTAAAAAAGTAATTATATTAAAATTAGATTTATGAAAAAATATTCAATTTTAGAAATATTCACTATGTTAATAGTAGGTTGTAAAAAATATAATTTTGTTTTTTTTCTATTTGCATGTTTTTCTATTTCAAGTTTTTCTTTTTCCCAACAACTTCCATTACATAATCAATATATATATAATCCTTTGGTAATAAATCCTTCATTTGCTGGTGTAAGTAGCCTTTCGAGTATCAATCTGACTACAAGAAGTCAATGGATAGGTTTTTCTGATGGAATTACAACATTATCATTATCTGGTAATTATCCTATTTCCGAAAATCAGGGAGTAGGGGGTACATTATTTCAAGATAATACAGGTGCAATCTCAATAACTGGATTAGAAATAGATTATTCTTTTAAATTCCCATTAATTTTAGATTATAGTCTTTCTCTAGGACTTGGATTAGTTCCATATCAATATCTTTACGATGCTAATCAGGTTAATCCAAATAGTCCACAGCCCTTTGACCCTGCTTTAGATATCTCGGACAAATCTACAAGTTTTGATATGAATTTTGGTATGTTTGTGTATAGTGATTTTATGTTTGCAGGTTTTTCTGTTTTAAATTTAATTCAATCTTCTACAATCCCTAATGTAAGCTCTAATAACGATGTTCCAAATCAGCTAGTGAGAAATTATTATGCTTTAGCTGGGTATCATTATTTCAATGAAGCATCAAGAGTTGGATTAGAACAGTCTATTTTAATGCGAAGCACTACATACTCAGGTGTTCAGTTTGACTTTAACTTTAAAGCAGAATTTAATGATTCTTTTTATTTATTGTGTGGATATAGAACAAACCAAGAAATTTTAGCTGGTTTTGGAATTAAATACGGAAAAATAGGTTTTGTTTATAATATTGATATAAATTATGGTGAAATTGGCGAATATTCTAATTCTTCTCACGAAATAGGTTTAATTTTTTACTTAAATAATAATAGAAACATTTTTAATTGGACTCGTGATCTCAATCTACAATACAAATAAAAAATAAGAATAATTTATTTTTTTATTCACTATATCTATTAATATGATACCTGGGGTCAACATTAATTTCTAAATTAGTTAATGCATTTTCTTTGTATTTATAATACCCTGATAAAGCAATCATAGCTGCATTATCTGTAGCATATTCTTTTTTAGGAATTAATACATTAAGTCTATATTTTTCTTCTAATTTCTTTATTGATTGTCTAAATTTTTCATTTGCTGCAACACCACCTGAAATAGCAATATTTTTTGGTTTATATTTTATAATTGCAACATTTAACTTATTTAAAAGTATTTCAATGATAGTGGATTGAATTGATGCACATAAATCTTCTATATTATCCTGAATAAATGTATTGTTTAGTGTTGATTCTTTTTTAATTAATTGTAGAAAATTAGTCTTTAGACCACTAAAGCTAAAATTTAAATTTTTTACTTTAGGTTTTGTGAAAGTAAATGCAAGTGGATTGCCGTATTTTGCTTTTTTTTCAATCTCAGGTCCCCCTGGATAATTTAAGCCCAATATTTTAGCACATTTATCAAATGTTTCTCCAGCTGAATCATCTAGAGTTTCACCTAGTATATTGATTTTTTTGACACTTTCTACTTTTACAATTTGTGTATGACCGCCTGAAACAGTTAAGCAAATTAGAGGAAATTCTGGGATATGATCAATAAAATTAGCTATCACATGTGCCTCCATGTGATTCACTTCAATTAGTGGTATATTTAAAGATAATGCTAAGCTTTTCGCAAAAGATGATCCAACTAATAATGAGCCCATTAGTCCAGGTCCTCTTGTGAATGCAATTGCATCGATATCATCCATTGAAATTTTAGCTTTTTTTATTGCTAAAGAAATTGTAGGGATGATATTTTTTTGATGTTCTCTTGATGCTAGTTCTGGTATTACACCTCCATATTCTTTATGCACTTTTTGATTGGATACTATATTAGAAAGAATCCTGTTATTTTGTGCAATTGATACAGATGTATCATCGCATGAAGATTCAATACCTAAAATAATAGTATCTTTATTACCTTTGTGTAACATAATCATCTTGACTTGAATATAAACCTACAAAAAATATTATTTGGATTTTTATTTTGTTTTATAATTATACTTCTATTGTTGAATAATTCTAATTTTCAATCTAAAATAATATCTAATTACTTAAATACATATTATTTAAGTGATCGATTAGTTTCATTAGATAATTTTGAATATAATTTTTTTACAGGAAACTGTAATAGTGATCTAATTTTTATGAATGACATACATAATAATAATGATACTATTATTTTGATTAAGGATTTGGAAATTGAGTTAGATTTTTTTGATTTAGTAATGTTTAAAGAAATTAATTTAAAAAATATATATCTAGATTCAACATTAATTAATTTATCTAATATAGAAAATAATCAAAAAATTGATTTTTCTAATTTCTTTTCGTTCAATTATCAACTTACCATTAATAAATTAGAGTTATCGAATTTGATGATTTTAACTGACCAACAAATTTTAGACAATATAGACCTTTTAATAGATGACATTATAATTAATGAAAATAATTTTAGTATTCAAGATATTTCTATCAAGAATGATAGTTTTATCTTAAATGCAAATTCTTCAATCAAGGATGAACATCTAATAGTTAATATAGAAAAGTTAAATTTATATGATGATAATGTATTTTTTAAAAAGCATAAGCTTGATAATATTCTATCAGAAAATAAACTTGCAGTTAATGGAGTTATCTTAATAAATAGTGATTCAATTTTAGGTTCAACATCTATATGTTCAGGTGACAGTAAACTTCATTTGGACATTATTCAAAAAAACAATATATCTAGTATAGATTATTTGTGTGAATTAAAGCCAAATGATGTACAGTTTTCTCTTCTTAAATCTCAACAATTAGATAGTCTTATTTTTCAAGGTAATTTAGATATAAGAACAAATAAATTACTCAATGAATATAATGGTTTTATTACTTCACAATTTGGTTCAATTCATTTTAATGCAGAAAATTATGAAAAAAATACTACTATCAATTTTGATCTAATTGATTTTGATTTAGACTTATTCAGTGACAATATTGAAATAAAAAATATTAATTCAAAAGGTATGTTAAGTTTTAGTGATAGTGATTTAACTTATTTGGATATGGATATTATAAATGGATTATTTCATGATTATAATTATCAAAATATTCATATTCAAAGTTTACCATCTAATAACGATACTTTATCTTATAGTATTCAAATAGATGACAATAATTTGAAATTTAATGGCAGACTTAATATTGATTATTTTTATAATACAAATTCAGTAATTTACCAACCAGTTTTATCTGGAAATATTAATATGATTAATACTAATAATTTAAATATTAATATGAATACTGCATTAAATTCTATTTCTACAAGTATTATGGTTAGTGGATTTAATGTTGCCTCTTTAGATAATAGATTTTTTATTAAGTTGCTTCATCCTCAGATTCAACTACAAGATTTCAGTTATAAAATTGAAGATAATAATAAAAGTTTATCTTTTATTAAGATGACTTCTAATAATAATTTAAACCAATTTTCTTTAAATTCTTCAATTGGTAATATTCATTTAATGTATGATAATGACTCTTCTAAAAACGGATTTAAATATAATACACCTTTTAGATTAGATCTTGATTTAAATAAGGCATCAGTTATTTCAGATTTATTTTTAACAAACATTAAGTTAGCTGATAATTTAAAAATTAATGCAGATTTTCAAAATAAAAATTTTTCTATAATTAATGTATATTCTCCTTGGATTACTTATTCAAATTTATCATTGTTTAATATTGATTTTTCTACAGTAAATAATAATACAGGTCAATATATTTTTTCTGTTGACAGTATGCTTATTTCTGACAAGTTGTCTCTTGAAGATATTTCACTTACTTCATCAATGGTTCAGCCAAATAAAAGTAATTATCACCTTACTTATTCTTCAGGTGTTAATCAAGGTGAGTTAAAAGGTAATCTTTTTTTTAACAGTGATATTGTTACTGTCAATTTCAATTCCGAATCAATTATTAATTTTTTTAATCAATCTTGGAAGGTGAACACATTGTCAAAATTATCTTTAGCAAATAAGCAAATTAATTTTCAAAATTTTTCTCTTAATATGGATGGCCAAAAATTAATACTAGATGGCTTCTTAAATAACAGTCCAAAAATTAATTTTTCATTTATAGACTTTAAACTTCACTATCTTAATCCTTTTTTAAATAATGAATCCTTTTATTTTGATGGAGTATTAGACGGAGATATCTTATTTTATGCAAATACATTTCCAATGATGTCTGGTAATTTTGAAGTTGATAATTTTAAACTTAACGACGTTTTATTAGGAAAATTAACATTAACTAATATGTCTAATCAAGGTAATGATTCAATTTTTACTAACGGAATTATTAGAAGTAATAAGGAAATTTTAACTTTTTTAGCAAGATATCCATTAGATGGAACGAAAAATATTAATGCAAATATTTTATTTAATGATTTTCCTGCTAACATTTTTGATACCATTCTAAACCCAATTTCTAATTTAAGTGGACTTTCATATGGTAATATTAAGGTTGATGGAGTAATAGATGATTATAGTATTAACGGTGAAACTTTTATTAATAATCTAGAATTTAATATACCTTACTTAGGAACAAATTATTATAGTGGTAATAATAGTTTAATTTTAAATTTTGATAATGATTCTATTTTTATAAATAGTTTAAGTCTTTATGATAAAGAGCATAGTACTAGTGCTATAATTGAAGGCAATATTGCACATTCATCTTTAAAAGATATGCATTATAATTTATTTATTAAATCTGATAGTTTATATGCATTAAATAAATTTAGAAATATTAACAAAAATTATTATGGTAAAGCATTTTTAGGTGGTAATATGTCTATAAAAGGTGAGCCAAAAACTGTTCAATTAGATATAGACGGAGCATCAAAAAAAGGTTCAAAAATACTGATACCTTTGACGAATTCTAAAGAAGTCCAAAAAAATGAATTTATACAATTTGTTAATTCTAATTTTACTAAACAGACCTCATCTTTAGCATTAAGTACTAAACCTAAATTTACTATGGATTTTAATCTTTTAATAGACACTCAATCTGAAATAAAGTTAATTTTCGATGAAGAAGTTGGTGATATTATTACTGGTTACGGACAAGGAGATTTATCTTTAAAAATAAATAAAGAAGTAGATTTTAAAGTTTATGGTGATTTTGAAATTGAGAAGGGAGATTATTTATTTACATTACAAGATGTAATTACTAAAAGTTTTCAAATCGAAAAAGGAGGTGTTATTAATTTTGATGGAGATCCATACAATGCAAATATTAATTTGAATTTACTATATAATGTTCAAGCTTCTTTGAATCCATTGAATTCAGATTTTGATAGAGATAAAAAGTCTCCTGTAGTTTGTAAAATGAAAATGTCCGGTCCTTTATTAAATCCAGAAATAAGTTTTGATATTAATATATTAAACAGCGATCAAATTGCAGAAACTTCTTTAGAGGCAATAACTAATACAGATCAAAAATTATTAGAACAGTTTTTATATTTGCTAATTGCAAATAGTTTTTTAGTAGAAAATGATCCTACTATAGATTATTTAGGAAATACTTTAGCTACAACAGGAACAGAATTGTTATCTAATCAATTATCAAATTGGCTATCACAAACAACTGATGCATTTGATTTAGGTTTTAAATGGATTCCTGGAACAGGTGATTCTTTAAGTTATCAACAGATTGAACTTGCCGTAAGTAAAAAATTTTTGGATGATAGAGTAGTTGTTAATGGTAATGTTGGTACACCACCAGAACAATCTGAAGCCAATATAGTAGGGGATTTAGATATTGAATATGATTTCTTTAAAGACGGTAAATTTAAACTTAGAGTTTTTAATAGAACTAAAGATTATGACCCATTATCTGAATCTTTAGGATATGAGCAAGGTTTTGGTATTTTTTTTAAAAAACAATTTAATAATTTCAAGGAAATATTTATTATCGATCAAAATGAATGAATTTTAAATTTCATGTTTCATTTTTTTCTTTTTTGTTTCTAAGTATTTTTCATTATATATATTTGTTTGTGCAATTATTGGAATATTATCAACTATCTCGATTCCATAAGAAATCAATCCGGTTCTTTTAGTTGGATTATTAGTTAGTAATTTTAATTTAGAAGCACCTAGGTCTCTTAAGATTTGTGCTCCCACTCCATAATCTCTTTCGTCCATTTCAAAACCTAATTTAATATTAGCTTCTACAGTATCTAATCCTTCTTGTTGTAATTTATATGATTTTAATTTATTTAGGAGCCCTATGCCTCTTCCTTCTTGATTAATGTATAAAACAATACCTTTTCCTTCTTTCTCTATTTGTTTAAGTGCTAATTCTAATTGATCTCCACAATCACATTTTAACGATCCTAATATATCTCCCGTGAAACAAGATGAGTGTACTCTGGTTAAGATGGGTTCATTTTTTTTCCATTTTCCTTTTACTATTGCTAGATGCTCCTCATTTGTATTAATCTGTTTGTATGCAATTAATTTAAAGTGTCCAAATTTAGTTGGTAAATCAACTGTAACCTCTTTTTTAATTAATGATTCATTTCTTAATCTATATGCGATTAAATCCTCAATAGAAATAATTTTTAGGTTATGTGTTTTAGCAATCTTTTTAAGATCTTTTAGCTTAGCCATAGTTCCATTTGCATTCATAACCTCTACAATCAGTCCACAAGGTTCTAAATTTGCTAATTTAGCTAAATCAACAGCAGCTTCTGTGTGACCAGCACGTCTTAATACACCACCATTTATTGCTTTTAATGGAAATATATGCCCTGGTCTAGATAATTCATTTATTTTAGTGTTTGGATTAGCTAATGCTTTAACAGTTTGAGATCTGTCGTATGCAGATATTCCCGTTGTACAATCTTCTCCAATTTTATCTACAGATATGGTGAATTGAGTTTTCATTGGATCAGTATTTTTACCAACCATTAAATTTAAATCCAATTCTTTACATCTTTTTTCTAATAGTGGTACACAAATTAAACCTCTCCCGTGAGTAGCCATAAAATTAATCATTGATGGAGTTACTTTTTCAGCCGCAGCAACAAAATCTCCTTCATTTTCTCTATTTTCATCATCTACCACAATTACAATTTTTCCATTTTTTATGTCGGATATTGCTTCTGAAACTGTATTTAATTTCTGTGTCATTTTTTTTATTTAAACATTAAACTTAAATTATTATTAATTTTTTTCCAATCATATTTTTCATGAATAAATTTTAAGCCTGCATTTTTTAATTGCTCAGCTTTTTCTTTATTCTTTAATATTTGAATACAAGCATTAGCAAAATCTACTTTATTATTTGCAATAATAATTTGATGTGAGTTAGCTAATAGTGCATCATTTGCTAATTTAGTTGTTATACATGGAATTCCCATTGCCATTGCTTCTAAAAGTTTATTTTGAAGCCCCGTTCCCATAAACATAGGAGCAACAAATATGTTTCCCGATGCATATATTTTTCTAATATCTTTAGTCCACCCTGATACTTTAATATGTTTACTGCTTAAATTTTTAATAATTTGATGTGGATTAGTTCCTCCAATTAATATTTTACATTGTTTATAATTTCTTTTAATTATAGGACTAATTTCTTCACATATGTACCTTGCTGCTTCTATGTTAGGTGGATAGCTCATATTCCCAACAAATACAATATCATATTTTTTCAATGTGTTATCCATTGGCTTAAAATATTGTGTATCTACACCGTTGGGAATTACTTTAATTTTTTTAAAGTGTGCATGATCTATAAAATTTCTATCATTTTCTGTAATTATAGTATGTTTATTAAAATAATTAAATACTTTAGTTTCATATGCCTTGGTAATTAATGCTTCTCTTTTTATAAGTGGTCTTAGTATTCGTGGGAACTTTGTGATTCTTCTTTCTAGACCCTTTGAAAATGCATCCATATAATCAATTATATTATTATTATTATGGTTGGCATATTTAGCTGTTCTAATTAACTGATGGTAAATCCAATCTGGTTGAATTTCATTAGTTAAAGAAATAATTTTACTGTGTGCTTTTTTTGAATAAAAATATCCTACTTGTAAAGGTTCCCGATATAGTAATGATTTAAAAATATTAATTCCTTTTGTTAAAAAATTTATATTAATTATATGAATATCCTTACAGTATTTTTTTAATTCAATTAAACACTCTTTTTTTATTTTTTTTTCTGTATTCAATGAAATTAAGTATATGTCATGATATTTTGAAATGTATTTTATTTGATGATACATTCTAAGTTTATCTCCTTTGTTTAAAGGATATGGAAAGCGAGATGTAATAATGATAATTTTTTTCTTTTCCACTATATTAAATTATGTTATTTAATTTTTCATTTACTACTAAATCCGAAAAGTGTGATTCTATTAATTTTTTTCCGTTATCACCTATGGTTTTAGCTAATTTTTTATTTTTTATTAGCCTAATGATTGACATTGTAAATTCATTTTTATCATCTGCTATTAGTATATTTTTCTCATTAGTATATGGTATGCCTTGTGCACCTTTACTCGTGCTCACTACAGGAATACCATATGCCATAGCTTCAAGTATCTTAATTCGTATTCCACTGCCAGAAAATATAGGTACAAAAAGAATTTCCTTATCTTTAATATAAGTTTCTACATGCTTTATATCACTTTCAATAATTGTATTATGATTTTTATAATTATAGAAGTATTTGGGCATGTTTTTTCCGGCAATATATATGCTGATATTTTCTTTATTTAATGATGGAAGAACTTGACTCATAAACCATTTTAAACCCTGTATATTCGGCTTCCAATCCATTGCACCTAAATGATAAATGCTATTCGGAATTTTTCTTATATTATTTTTATATGTTCTAAAAGTAACAGGAATATTAAATGTTTTTTTAGGAAATAATTGGCTAAAGTATTTTTTATCAAAATCAGATATTGTAAATATAAAATCTACAAAATGACCAATATTTTCTTCATTTTTTTTTATTTGACTAGATAAAAATAGAAAGATAATTTTTTTAATTATTTTATTATTTGCTAAATCTGTCCAAATTTTATGTTCAACATTATGAGCTCTTAAAATGGTTTTAGTATTTTTATTAATCTTTAACTTGCTTAAATATATAGTTGAAAAAATACTTTCAAAAATTATTATTTCATATAAATTTTCATCAATTAATTTTTGTATATAATCTTTAATATAAATATCATAGAATCTAATTGCTTGATAAGCATTTGTTGTGAATAAACTAGTAATAAGTGAATTAAAATTAAAACACATATTTTTTTCAAATGTAATTTGTGTGATGTAATTATTTATTGTAAGCTTTTTAGGTTGATTCGAATTTTTTACTTTGTTATTTTTGGAAATAGAGACAATATCAATTTTATAATTTCTATTTTGTAGTATCATTGCTAGATTACTCATTGCCATTGAGCCACCATCTGAAGTTGGGAAAATAACTTTATTTGCAATAGTTAGTATTTTTTTAGCCATATTTTTTCCAAATAATTGTTATTTACAATAATAATTAATATGATTCCAAATGCAAACATAATAAATGTTGATGACCACATACCTATTATAGGCTCAATCAAATCTTTTTTCACCATTTTTTCACCTGTAATTGATATAATATGATATATTAAAAATAAAAATATTGAAAATACTACGGGTAATCCAAATCCCCCTTTTTTAATAATTGTACCAATTGTTGAGCCGATAATTAACATAATTATACATGCGATTGGTAATGTTAATTTTCTATGTAATTCCACTTCAAATTTATTTATTTTTTTTGTAATGATATTTTGTTTGTTATTATAATTTTTTTCATCAATAGTAAAATCAGTTTTTTTATTCTTTAATAATTCTTTAATATCAGATGCCTGTTTTATAAAGCGATTTTTATTTAAGTTATCATTAGTTTCTATAAAATTATATGGAGATAAAAAAGCATTAATTAAGTTAAGTTTTTCATTTTGTAAAGAATCTATATTATTCATTAATTGTGATATGTTCATAGTTTTAGCTCTATTACTAAATCTATCTGATTCAGATCTTTCCATTTTAAATGAGGATAAATCAAGTGACATATTATATTCTTTAAATGTATTAATTACATCATACTCTTTTGATTTATTTTCAACCTCTTGAAAACTTTGACCGTTGTAAAGTTTTATAATTAATAATTTATTATCGTTGGTAATGGACATTTTTCCACTTTCTGCAGTAAACACTTGAGTTACACCTTGTTTGTCACTGTAATCGTATATAATAATATCTTGAATAGTATTTTCAGCTTGTTTTTTATCTACTCTAATGCTATAGCCTTCAATTTCAGAAAAAAAGACTTTTTCTTTTATATTAATACTTAGTTTTTTTTGCATAATATCATACATTAATGTGGTAGCTCTTAAATTTGCATATGGAATAGTGTAGTTTGATATAATAAATGAACTTATGGTTATTAATAAGCTAAATAAAAATAGTGGACTAATAATATATGTAAAAGGTTTTCCTATAGAGTTTATCGCTGTAATTTCTGATTTTTCAGATAGGCTACCTGTCAACATCATTGATGCAAGTAAAGTTGCCAATGGAAGAGCAAGGGGAATTAATGTTATACTAGAGTACCATAATAATTCAAAGATTATATAAATATCTAGCCCTTTGCCAATTAAGTCATCAATATATTTCCACAGAAATTGCATTAAAAGTATAAAGATTACAACAGAAAATGTCAAAAAAAATGGTCGGATAAATGAATAAAAAATAAATTTTTTAAAAATGTTCAAATCAAATTGAAAATTAAAAATTATGACCCAAGTTGTTTCATTAGTGTATGAATTTGACTAGTCCAAAGATCTTTACCTTCTTGAACTTCATCTTCCTCTGCAAAATCGGTAACTTTTAAGATGACATCATTTGTGATGTCATCAATTTCTATTCGGAATTCAAAAAAAGTATTTTCTGGAAAATCAAGCCATCTGAATTTTACAAAATAATTATTTGAATTTGCAATTAGTTTTGCTTGCTGTTCAGAATCTCCCCAGAAAAATATATAAATGTCACGATTACAATTAACATCATCCGCAAACCATTCTGATAGTCCACTAGGAGTACTTAAACAATTAAATAGAATATTAACTGAAGACCTAATTTGAAATTCTAATTCGTATTTTATCATCTTTTGAATTGTTATTTTTTTTCAATATACATTTATTTTACCATAATTTTATTTGTATATATGGAAATTATAAATGTTATATATTTATTATTATGATTAAATTTTTTTTATTCTTTTCTTCATTCTTTTTTTGTACATATTCGTTATCTCAAAATATATATAATTTAAGTGTTAAATTAAATATGTTAGATAGTATTGTATTTTATTCTAAAAATCATATAAATAACAAAATCACTATTTATAACGATACACTTATGAGTATTAATACTTCTAATAATAATTTATATTTTCTTAAAGATGATGAGCAGTGTCATTATTTATTTTTAACAAATGAAGCACTACTTGAAGTTGAATTACAACAAGATAATATCGTTTTTTTTGATGGAGAAAATGCTAATTTTTCTAGTTTTTTAAATGATTTTTATAATCTATACAGTAATCAAATGAATTTACTTTCGTCAGAAAAATTATTATCAGATGAATTTGAAATAAAATTATATAAATTAATTAATGAAGACATATTTAATTTTTATAAAAATCATCAATTTTCTAATTCAATGACTTCTTTTCAAAAAGAGTATTTTAAAGATTTATTAACATTCAAGTATTTAAATAGAATATCAAATTATTTAATTCATCAAAACCGAGACACATTGCAAGGTTTGCCATTTTATACTGATGTGAATATCAATTTATTGAACTGGGATATGTTAATAGATAATATGAATAATGACATGTATTATGAGTTAGATATTTATCAAAATTATATTTTCAATTCATTAATTTTATTTGCATTAAATAAATATAAATATATTGAAAAAAGTACTTTTCATAAATTCAATAATTATCTTTTCTCATTTGTTTTAGAACATTTACCGCACCAACTAATAATACCCTTTTTTAGAAATTATTTAGTTAAGTATTCAAAGTTTTTAGATAATATTATTTTAAAATCAGTTGAGAATTTTTTAAAAAACACTAATATTAGTAAAAGTGAAATGAATATTTTATTAGCTTATGTTAAGTTAAATGACAATACATTAGATAAAAAGAGTGAAAAGAAAATTAATCATCAATTTTATTTAGAAGATATAAATGGACATTCTGCCTCTTTAAATGACTTTGTAGGCAAAGTCTTATATGTGGATTTATGGGCTAGTTGGTGTGGGCCTTGTAGAAGCCAATTCCCTTATGCCCAGCAACTTAAATCCAAATTATCAAAACGTCAGCTAAAAAAAATTAAATTCATATATATATCTATTGATAATGATTATGATAAATGGAAAGCAAGTGTTGATCAACTTTCAATAGGTGGTTTTCATTTCATATCTCCAGCAAATAAAGAAAATAGTGCAGGACAATATTTTTCTGTGTCAAGTATTCCTCGTTATATTATAATTAATCAGGAAGGTATAGTGGTTCAGGAAAATGCAAAGAGACCAAGTGATGATAGCTTGTTAGACGACCTGATACGTTTGATTAAATAATATATAGTAGCGAGGGGGAGATTTGAACTCCCGACCTCAGGGTTATGAATCCTGCGCTCTAACCAACTGAGCTACCTCGCCATCTATTTATTCAGTTGCACAAAGATAATTATTTTTTATATTTAGCTATAAGTATGTATTATTTTCATTTATTTTTTTTCTTATTTTGTATTATATCTTGTTCAAAGAAACAAATAGATCAGTATAATATTTTCAGATATAATGAAGCAAATTCAATTACTTCTTTAGATCCAATATTTTCTAATACTCAATCTAATATTTGGGCTACAAATCAAATTTTCAATACATTAGTTGAATTAGATCAGAATCTGATTGTTAAACCTTCAATTGCAAAAAAATGGATTCAGTCCAGTGATGGTTTAAAGTATACATTTATTATACATGATAATATATATTATCATAAATCTCATTGTTTTGGTAATGATTCGACACGTAAATTAGTAGCATCAGATTTTATTTATAGTATTTCTAGGTTATATGATAAAGATATAGTTTCTCCAGGCGGATGGGTTCTTGATTATATAGATTTAGAGAATACTTATGCAATTAATGACACTATGATTGAAATTAGATTAAAGCAACCTTTTCCAGGTATTTTAGGATTATTATCAATGAATTACTTTTCATTTACACCCTATGAGGCTGTTGAATATTATGGTGATTCTTTTTCTAAAAATCCAATTGGCACTGGTCCTTTTAAATTTAAGTATTGGAAACAAAATGAAAAATTGATTTTATCTAAAAATTTAAATTATTTTGAATATGAAGATAATAATCGGTTACCTTATTTAGATGGAGTTGCAATTTCTTTTATTACTCAAAAAGAATCTGTGTTTATGAATTTAATTTTAGGTAATTTTGACTTTGTTTCAGGTTTAGATAGTAGTTTTAAAGATGAGTTTTTAAATCAAAATGGTGAATTAGTTAGTGAATATAAAAATCAATTTTATCTTTCAAAAACACCTTATTTAAATACTGAGTATTTAGGCATTAATATCTCTAAAGCAAAAATCGAATCTAGTTTACTAGCAGACAAGAACTATAGAAAAGCATTGAATTATAGTTTTGATAGAGCCTTAATGGTTAAATATTTAAGAAATGATATAGTAACAGCTGCTAATAGTGGAATTGTTCCAGATATATTATCTACTTGTTATAATGTAGATGGTTATTTTTATAGTCCAGATTCTGTGGAGAAATATTTATCTAGAATACCTGATTTTACAAAGTCTATTACCTTAAATACTACCCAAGATTATTTAGATGTATGTGAATTTATTCAACATAGTGCTTCTAAATTCGGTATAAATATAGATATTGAAATTTCTTCACCTGCTATACATCGGGAGTTGTTTTCCTCAAGTATGTGCGATTTTTTTAGAGCCTCCTGGATTGGTGATTATCCAGATCCTGAAAATTTTCTTTCATTATTTTATTCTAAAAATAAAAGTCCATTTGGCCCTAATTATACTCATTTTAATAATGTTATTTATGATAGTTTATATTTGCAGTCTTTTAATCAGCAGAATAATATGATGAGATGTGACTTATTTAAGAAAATGGAGTCAATTTTAATTGATGAAGCAACATTGATTCCATTGTACTATGATCATGTTGTGAGATTGGTTTCAAAAAATATTTCAGGTATGTCAATTAATAGTATGAATACCTTATCGTTAAAAAAAGTTAAAAAAAATCATTTTTGATTAAATAATATTTCTTTTTCTTCTTTTGATAGACTTTCATAACCAGATTTTGAAATTTTTTCTAACACAGAGTTGAGTTCATTGATTTCTTTATTTTTTCTTGCATTATAATCATAATCATTTTCTCTTTTAAATTTAAATGCCTTTTGTTTATTTATAGTTAACAAATCTATTATATAATCTGTGCACCAATTTATATTATAATTATATTTTTTTAGATATATATAAAAAAATCCATAAATAGCCCCTGAAAGATGTGCTATATGTCCCCCAGTATTTCCATTTGTTATGCTTAGTAAATCTACTAGAACTGCTAAAAAAGCAATATGTTTTAATTTTAAATTAGCTATGTTAATACTAAGATTAGGAACAAATGTGGCAATGGCTATTAATATTGCTAATACAGATGCAGAAGATCCAATAGCTAAAGATGAACCTTTGACTATTTCAAATACAGGGAATATATTATAACTGATAATATAAACAACTGCACCAAAAATGCCTCCCATAATGTAGGTCGATAAAAATTCATTATTATTTAAGTATTGTATAAATATTCTTCCCCCAAAAATTAACCAACATAGATTAATTGCAAGATGAAATAAATCAGTGTGAATAAAAATATGTGAAAAAATTACCCAAGGTTTTTTAATTAATGAATCTAAATCTGCAGATAAACCTAAGTAATTTATAATTTGATTATTTTGTTCTAAATTGAACAGATATGGAATGATAATGCTAAATAAATTAACTAAAATAAAAATTGCAATATTTAAATATATGATGTATTGAAAGTAGTTTATTTTTCTTATTTCCATAATTAGTATTTATTATTCCATTGCCAATATTTAATTATTAAAAAGCCAAATAACATGCCTCCAAGGTGAGCAAAGTGAGCTATATTATCATTTGGATTATTTTGTAATCCGTAATATAATTCTGCTATTCCATATATAATAACGAAGTATTTTGCTTTTATTGGAAAAGGAATAAATAAAAAAAATAGTAAAGTATTAGGGAATAATAATCCAAATGCGATTAAAAGACCAAATAAACATCCCGATGCACCTAAAACAGTATGTTTAATAATTAAAATATTTTGAATATCATTATTGTAACTAGGTAATTCAAAAAAGTGAAATATCGAAAAATGCAGAATTGCTGCACCTAGTCCAGTCATTAAATAATAATTTAAAAATCTTTTGGATCCCCACAAGTTTTCAAGTTGTGCGCCAAACATCCAAACAGCAAACATATTGAAGAATAAATGAGTAAAATCACCATGCATAAACATGTGTGATATAATTTGCCATGTTTCGAAATCTGGAGATTGCCAATGATGTAACCCTAAGATGCTTTTTAAATTAATGCCTTGGCTCATTAATGTTATAGTCGCTAAAAAAAGTAAGCCATTTATGATAAGTAAATTTTTAACAATCGGAGGTAGTATATTAAATCTTCTTGGTCTAAAATTATTCATATTTAGTTATTAAAAATTATATTGGGTTCAATATTAATTACACATGGCTGACCATTAATTCCAATAAAAGGTGTTTTGCAATTTAGTAACTTAGTAATTATAGATTTCAATTCTTTATTATCCACTGAATTTATGGATTTAGATTTTCTATATTTATTATGTGTAATTTTAATTATAGTCTTATCGATTATATTTTGTTCAATATTTATATTTCCTGTCTTTAATTCCTCTATAAAACACTCAAATAAATCTTGAATATCATTATTTTCTATACCAGTAGGGGTGGAAGTGATTTCTAAATTTTTATCTGATGTTGTACGGAATTTATATCCAACTTTTTCAATTTTATCACGATAATTTTCTATAATTTGCAAATCTGATATATTTACATCTAATTTAATTGGATATAGTAAATTTTGAGATAAGAATTTTTTACTACTAAGTTGTGTTAATGTTGTTTCATATATTATTCTTTCCAATGCTCTTTTTTTATCAATTAAATTACATGAAATACTGTTGTTTGCAATAAATGTAAACAACCCATAATTTTCATCAATATTCATACAATTAATGATGTTAATTTCCGGATATTTTGAGTCTAAATTTAGAGAAACTGGAGTCTTTTTGTTGAGTTGTTCATTTTTTTCAAGAAAAGGATTAAAATCAGAGTTAATTTTAATTTTAGGTTCTTTAGGTGTGCTTTTTTGTATATCTATCGGAATTTCAAAACTTTCTTCAGTGGTAAAATCAAGACTAGGAGTTATATTATACATGCCAATCGGTTTCTTACAAGCTGATTTAAGAATTTGATAAATAGATTTTTCATCCTCAAATTTGATTTCTGTTTTATTTGGATGAATATTTACATCAATAGTTTTAGGGTCAACTGATAGAAAAATAAAATAAGAAGGATGTTGGTCATTTGTTATAATGTTATGCATTGAATTCTTTACTGCATGATTTAAATATGAAGATTTTATAAATCTATTGTTTACATATAAAAATTGTTCCCCTCTAGTTTTTTTAGCATCAAATGGATTACCTATGAATCCATTAATTGACACAATACTGGTTTCTTCTTTTATGGGAAGAATTTTTTGATTATATCTGCTTCCAAAGAGTTGAATAATTCTTTGTTTTAAATTAGTTGCTTTAAGATGATGTAAAGTTTTTGAATCATCATTTAATTTAAATTCAATTTCACAATTTGCAATTGATAATTGCATAAATACTTCTAGAATATGTTTCATTTCTATTCTGTCAGATTTTAAAAATTTTTTTCTTGCAGGTACATTGAAAAAAAGATTTTTCACAGCAATAGATGTTCCTTTAGATATAGCAACTTTTAGATTTTTATTCATAATAGAATTCTCAATATGGATGAGTGTACCTATTTCATCTTCTTCTCTTTTTGTTTTTAATTCTACTTTAGCTATCGATGAAATGGATGCTAGTGCTTCACCTCTAAATCCCATGGTTGATATTGACATCACATCAGTAATATTTTTAATTTTGGAAGTAGTATGCTTTTGAAAACAAATTGTTGCATCTTGATTGTTCATTCCTATCCCATCATCAATTAATTGCACTAATGTTTTTCCAGCATCTTTAATAATTATTTCTATTTTTTTTGCACCTGCATCTATTGAGTTTTCAATTAATTCTTTGACAATTGAAGCAGGTCTTTGAATAACTTCACCAGCAGCTATTTGATTTATTACTTCTTTAGATAATATGTTTATAGATTTTTTCAATATTTAATAAAAAATAAAATATACAAGTAAAAATAGTATTATTAGTGTTATTATTATTCTAAAATTTGAATTATGATTATTTAGGTTTTTTTTAAAATAAGTCCGTTTTTCCTTATTGTATCTTGTAATGTAATTGAAGTTTTTATTTTTTTTAAGCATTATTTTAGCTGTTTAATTTTAATATTGTAATATGCAAATAATAAGGTCATAAAGGGAGATATAATATTAAAGAAACAGTATGGAATAAATGAAAGTGGTTCAACACCTAAAGTATTTGCATGATATGCTGAACAAGTATTCCATGGTACAAGAACAGATGTCACTGTGCCACTATCTTCTATTGTTCTACTGAGATTAACGGGTTCTAGTTGATGTTCTTCATAAATTTCTTTAAACATTCTTCCCGGAATTACTATGGCTAGATATTGATCACAAGTACTAATATTAAAAAATAAGCATGACCCACTTGTATATGAAATTAGTTGTATATATGATGATGATTTAGAAATTAACAATGTTGTTATCTCTTTTAAAAAACCACCAGCATACATAATTCCACCAAATGTCATAGCACTTAGAACAAGTAGAATAATCCAAATCATGCCTAATACTCCACTTTTATTAAGTAAATGGTTCATATTTTCATTATTTAAGTCAATATTGGTACCTAAAAAAATTGTATTTATTATTGTTTCAAATGAATTAGTATTTGAGTTAACATTAATTTTACCAATTAATTCTGGCTGAAAAATATATGCAAATATTCCCCCAAGAACAAGTCCTATTAATAATGTCTTTATAGCACTTGTTTTATTATAAATTAAAAGAATAATAATTAATGGTAATAAAAATAATTCTACACCAATAAAAAAATTTGATTTTATTGCATTTAAAAATATATTCATATTATCCAATGAAGCAGGTTCAGGTTGTATATTTAGTCCTATTAATAAGAAAATTAACAATGTAATTAAGATTGAAGGAAAAGTTGTGTATGTCATATACTTAATATGATTAATTAAATCACTACCTGAAACCGAAGGAGCAAGATTAGTGGTTTCTGATAAGGGAGACATCTTGTCACCAAAATATGCTCCGGATAAAATAGCACCTGCTACTAATCCAATGTTAACTGTAAGTAATTCGCCGATTCCAATTAATGCTACACCAATTGTTGCAGATGTTGTCCATGAGCTTCCAGTTGATAGAGATACTATTGCACAAATTATACATGTTGAAACAAGAAAAAAATTAGGATTAATTAGTTCTACCCCATAATAGATCATGGCTGGTACTACGCCTGACAGAATCCATGTTGCAGTTAATCCACCGATTATCAAAAGTATTATCATTGCATTTAGGGATGTTTTGATACTATCATATATACCATAAATTAATTGAGTAAAGTTTACTGATCTATTTATAGCTATTAGACCACCAATAGCAGCAGAAATTAACAGAGCAATTTGATTAGGTCCTTCAAGAGAATTTTCAAAATATAAAACATTAAAAAAAAGCATTATAATAAGGATTATAATAGGTGTTATTGTGATATATATATTATGAATGGAATTCATTTGATAGTTGTTTTAGATAATTCAAGTATTTTATTGTAAACTTTTTCTGTAGGTAGTCCCATTACATTATAAAATGATCCTACAATTTTATTTATTGCTATTAAACCAAACCATTCTTGTATTCCATATCCTCCAGCTTTATCTAGAGGTTGATAATTATTGATGTAATATTGAATTTCTGAATTAGTGAGTTTATTTACATACACAGTGCTTGTATCAAAAAATGAAATTTCTTTTTTTATAGTTTTTAAAGTGACTCCAGTTACTACAAAATGTTTTTTATTCGAAATCATTTTTAACATATTAGTAGCTTCTTGTTTTGTATTTGGTTTTTCAAGAATAATCTTATTCATATATACAATAGTATCTGCACATATTAAAACTTCATTCTTATTAATCTTATAGGAGTTAGCTTTTTTTTTAGAAAGGAAAACAGCTATTTGAGTAGGTGTTAATGAATTTGGATAACTTTCGTCAATATCTAGTTGTTGTATCTTAAAATTGAATCCCATTAACTTTAATAATTCAATTCTTCTTGGAGATTTTGATCCTAGAATAATATTGAAATTAGTATTTAATTTTTCCATTTAAATCCCATTTTTTATTTACTTTCATTGTTTGTTCTATGATATCTCGAACACAACCTTCTCCACCATTTTTACTAGAAATATAATTGCAAATATTTTTAACTTCATTAACTGCATTCTTTGGGCAACAACTTACATATGCATATTTTAAAACTTCGATATCTGGAATATCATCTCCCATATATAAAATTTGGTCTTGCTTTAGGTTGTTTTTTTTCATAAAATCAATCAATTTAGGTAATTTATCATTTGCATTTAAATAAACTTCGTGAACACCTAATTGTTCAAATCTTAATTTAATTTCCTCATCTCTACCCCCTGTAATTATACCCACTTTATATCCTTTTTGAATTGCTAATTTTAATGCATATCCATCTTTTGCATTCATTTTTCTAATAAATTTTCCTCCGGGGAATACATATAAGTTACCATTAGTAAGTACTCCGTCAACATCAAATACAAATGCTTTAATTTGTTTTAAATCTTTTTTAAATTCACTTTTCATACTCTTCTAAAATATTTTGAGATAATAATTGATATATTTTTTTGTAATTTTTATTTTTCATCATTTTCAAGTGTTCATTTATGATTTTATTGTCACCTCTTTTTGCAGGTCCAGTTTGATTATCTATAGGATCACTTTCTGTTATATTATTTGCGGTTTTAATAATTAAAGGAATTAATAATGAAAAATCTATTTCATAATTATCTAAATGTTTTTTAGCAATTATGTAGCAAAAGTTCGAAAAATTTGAAACAATAACTGCAGCTAAATGAATATGTTTTCTTTGAAAAGAGTTTAAATAATAAATTTTATTTGAAATTTTATTACCTAAACTAATTAATTTTTTTTTAAATACTTCATTATTAGCTTCTATACATATGGGAATAGATTTGAATTCAATTTTTATTTCTTTTTTTAAAGTCTGTACAGGATATAAAACTCCTGTATTTTTTCGACCATCAAAAACACTTATATCTGTACTTCCAGAGGTGTGGATCATTGATATGTTAGGTAGTTTTTTGATAACTTCTTTGATATTATCGTCTTTTACACAAATAATTATTAAATCTGTTTTTAAAAAATTTGCAAATTGATTATTAAACATACAATCTAATTTTTTTGATAATGCAAATCCACTTTCTTTATTTCTTGAAATTATTTCCTGTATTTTAACCCCAGAATACTTAAATGCTAATCCTAAATGTGTTGCAACATTACCTGAACCAATAATTGAAATTTTTTTAATCATATAATTAGTAATATAATCATAAAATTAAATACTTTTGTTGTCTAAATATATATAAAACATTGAATAAATATTTTAATTACTTATTTTCCATCAAATCAGCATTATTATTAATGTTTTTATTTGCTATTGCTATTGCTATTGCAACTTTCATTGAAAACGACTATGGAACTACTACAGCTAGAGCTTTAGTGTTTAATAGTTGGTGGTTAGAGTTAATACTCATTTTTTTATGCTCAATTTTTATATATAATATTTTTGAATATAGGTTATTTCACATTAATAAGTTACCTGTTTTGTTTTTACATTTATCGTTTATATTTATTATTATAGGTGCCGGAATAACTAGATATATTAGTAACGAAGGTGTTATGAGGATAAGAGAAGGAACATTAAATAATCAATTTATTTCGACTAATTTATTTTTAGAATACAAGATTCATAATAGTATTAGTCAATATTCTGGTCAAAAAGAATTAATTCTGTCTTCCAAATCAAATAATTCTTTTTCAATACCGATGAGTTTTGATAATAAAAATATAAAGATTCAATATGTTAATTTTATACATGATCCAGTTGAGGAACTAGTTGATTCCCAGGAAGGAGGTGGTGAAATAATAGAATTAATTATTCCTTCTGAATCTGGTGGTATGCAATCAGAATACATATTAAAAAACAGTCAAAAGTATATTAAAAATTTGAATGTTAATTATCAAAGTAATCTTAAAACAGATTTAAATATTTATCAGGAAGATTCATTATTTTATTTTGATTCAAAATTTGATGTTCATTTTATGAAAATGTCGGATCGTTCTACAGGTGTGTTAATGAATAATTCAAGTCATTTATTGAATAATAAAGTCTTGTATACTATTGATAGTCAAAATATAGTATTTAAAAATTATTTTCAAAATGCTATTCTTAAACAAGTTCCTGCAAATATTAAAAATGATGCTGCTAAATTAGATTTATTGAAAATTATTTTAACAGTAGCTAATCAGGATACAATTATTGATTTATATGGTGCTGAAGGTGTGTTATCTTCAAAAAATTATTTTCAATTTAATGATTTATATTTTTCATTATCTTATGGCCCAAGAGTACATACTTTACCATTTGGTATCTTTTTAAAAGATTTTCAATTAGAAAGATATCCCGGATCTGAAAGTCCTTCATCATTTGCTAGTGAAATTCAGATTATGGACGGAACAGAGAATATAGATTATCGAATTTTTATGAACAATGTTTTAAATTATAAGGGTTATAGATTTTTTCAATCTTCTTATGATAATGATGAGAAGGGAACAATACTATCTGTTAATCAAGATAGATTGGGGACAGGAGTAACATATTTTGGATATTTTTCATTGCTTTGTTCCGTGTTAAGTTTATTGATATCAAGGTTTTCAAGAATAAGTATTCTTGGTAAACAACACAAAACTGTTTAATTATGAATTATAAGTTTATTAATTTTCTGTTTTTTACTTTATTAATTTCATTTTTATCTGCATCTAATTTGCCTTTAGATAGTTTATTAATGGATAGAAAAATCCCTAAAGAACACGCCGAATTATTTTCTAAGATACTTACTCAAGATAATGAAGGTAGAATTAAACCTTTTAATACATTTAGTTCAGAAATTTTGAGAAAAATAGCAAGAAAAGATAAGCTTTTTAATCAAAATTCAGACCAAATTGTAATTGGTATGATTTTAGATCCATTATTATGGCAAATGATTCCTATAATTAAGGTAGCAGATGAGGAAGTTTCTACTATTATTAATCAGCAATCAGATTATGTTTCATTTATTTCTTTTTTTAGTGAAAAAAGTCAATATCTTTTAACTCCATATGTTGAAGCAGCATATGCAAAAAGACCTATTGATAGAACAAAGTTTGATAAAAAAATTCTAGAAATTGATGAACGGGTAAATATTTGCTCGATGATCTTTTCAGATAATTTAATTAGAATTTTCCCATCAAAATCATCTCTTAATGCTCCTTGGACCCCAGATGTATCAATGTCAGTCCCAGGTGTTGACTCCTTGAAAACAAATAGTTTTAAAATGATATATAGAGATTTAGTTTATACTTCTTTTTCAGATGGTAATTGGAATTCTAGTAATTCAATAATTTCATTCATTTCAAATTATCAGAATGAATATGCATTCTCTCTTTTACCATCTAACATTAAAGTTAAGTTAGAAATATTTTATAATAAATTAAAACCTTTTGGGTGGACTAGATTATTTTTATTTTACT
Source organism: Flavobacteriales bacterium (assembly GCA_002714185.1). Taxonomy (GTDB): domain Bacteria; phylum Bacteroidota; class Bacteroidia; order Flavobacteriales; family TMED113; genus SP256. Next base: position 129,045 of record PAWM01000008.1, read on the forward strand.
TTTTAGTTGGATTTTTTTTATTATTTATTCTATTATTTGAAATTTTTTATAACTCAAACCAAATAATTAATAGGTTGTCATCTTTTAGTAAGTATTTGATTTTTTTGGGATTTATTTTTCATCTTCTCTGTCTTGCCTTAAGATGGTATATCTCAGGACATGCTCCCTGGAGTAATGCTTACGAATCAGTAATTTTTATTGCATTTGCTACTATGCTTGCTGGAATCCTATTTTCAAAAAAAACAAACTTCACATTAGTTGCTGCTTCTATAGTAGCAGCAATGTTACTTTTTGTTGCTAATTTGAATTGGTTAAATCCTGAAATCACAAACTTAGTACCAGTATTGAAATCCTATTGGTTAATGATACATGTCTCAGTAATTACCTCAAGTTATGGATTTTTTGGATTGTGTGCATTTCTTGGCTTATTGAATTTATTATTAATTCTAGCTAATCGTACAAAAAAAATAGAATCTAATATATCCAATTTAACAATCATTAATGAGCAGTCTATGATGATAGGCTTGTTTCTATTAACTATTGGCACTTTTTTAGGTGGTGTATGGGCAAATGAATCGTGGGGTAGATACTGGGGATGGGACCCTAAGGAAACTTGGGCTTTGGTTAGTTGTCTTGTTTATGCTTTAATACTTCATGTAAGATTATTAAAAACAAAAAAATATATTTATTTCTTTAATATGTTATCATTATTTGGTTTTAGCTCAATTTTAATGACTTATTTTGGTGTTAATTACTATTTAGATGGATTACATTCTTATGCTGCAGGAGATGCATTTCCAGTACCTGACTTTGTTTTACCTGTATTCCTTTCTTTTTTATTTATATCAATTTTAAGTTATTTTAGATTTAATAAATGGATTAATCAGTAATCAAATGAGTAAAGTAGATATTTTAGCTGTTGGTGCACATCCAGATGATGTCGAATTAGGTTGTGGAGGAACATTATTACTCCAAAGATCTCTCGGTTATAGTATTGGTGTTATTGATTTAACTGAGGGTGAACTTGGAACAAGAGGTTCTGCTAAGATAAGAATTGAAGAGTCTAAAATTGCGGCCAAAAAAATGGGATTATCTTTTAGAGCAAATTTATCTTTTCAAGATGGTTTTTTTGAGAATAATAGAATTAATAAATTAGAATTAATAAAAAGAATTAGAATGTGTCAGCCCTCTATTGTTTTAGCTAACACATTATATGATAGACATCCAGATCATGGGAGAGCTGCTGATTTAATTTATGAAGCTTGTTTTCTAGCAGGTTTAGAGAAAATAGAAACAGAGTTTGATGGCCAGTTACAAAATCCATTTAGACCTAAAGTTATCTATAATTATATTCAATATAATAACCAGCAACCAGATTTTCTTATTGATATTTCTGATTTTATGATGAAAAAAATGGAACTTATTAAATCATATTCTTCACAATTTTATAATCCCAATTCAAAAGAAAGTGAAACTATAATATCTAAAAAAAATTTTCTTGATTTAGTTATGTCTCGTTCTTCCGATTTAGGTAGATTTATCTCCGTAGATTATGCGGAAGGATTTTGTGTTAATAGATATCTGGGAACGAAAGATTTATATAATTTGATATAATCAATATTATTTGACTCTTATTTTAAATACTTGTTTGTCTTCAATATAACCTTCTAAAATATCATTTTTATTTACTTTATCAACTCCACTAGGTGTACCCGTGAAGATTAAATCTCCTTTTTTCAAAGTAATGTATTTAGAAACATATGATATTATATTATCAATTTTAAAAATCATATTTTTAGTATTACCACTTTGTTTTATTTTACTATTTACTAATAACTTAAAATATAGATTATTTAAATCTGCAATATTTTCTTTATTAATAAATGTTCCAATTACTGCAGAACCATCAAAAGCTTTTGCTTTTTCCCATGGATAACCATCTTGTTTTAATTGTTGTTGAATATCTCTTGCTGTAAAATCAATTCCTACAGTTAATTCATTATAATAATTGTAGGAGAATTTTTCATTAATATGTTTTCCGGATTTATTTATTTTAATTACAACTTCTATTTCATGATGTATATTATTTGAAAAATCAGGAATAAAAAAAGGTTGTTTCTTATGAACTATTGATGTTTCAGGTTTTAAAAAAAATATGATATCATTTGGAATTATATTTTTTAACTCAGAGATGTGTGCAGGATAATTTCTACCGATACAAATTATTTTCATATTTCTCTGGAAGTATCAAAAGATTCTAAATAATCTGCTACTCGTTTCAAAAATTTGCTACCAAGGGCTCCGTCTATAACTCTATGGTCATATGATAGTGATAGAAACATTTTAGATCTTATACCAATTGTGTCGCCAAACTCAGTTTCGATAACAGTTGCTTTCTTCTGTATTTTCCCTAAAGCTAATATTGCTACTTGTGGTTGATTAATTATTGGAGTCCCCATGATGCTACCAAATGAGCCAACATTTGTAATTGTAAATGTACCACCAGCAATTTCATCTGGATTCAATTTATTTTCTCTAGCTCTTAAAGCTAAGTCATTAACAGAAGAAGTTAGACCTAAAATATTTTTTTCTTGAGCTTTTTTTATAACAGGAACAATTAAATTACCTGAAGCTAGAGCCGTTGCCATGCCAAGATGTATATTTTTATGTTTGATTATTGTATCACCATCTACTGAAATATTAATTAAAGGAAAGTCTTTTATAGCTTTAATAGCAGCTTCAAAAATTATTGGAGTATAAGTTATTTTTTGTCCCTCTCTTTCTAAAAATCTTTTTTTAATTCTATTGCGCCATTCAACTATTTTAGATACATCTGCTTCAACAAATGATGTTACATGTGCAGATGTTGACTTACTGTTAATCATATGTTTTGCAATTAGTTTACGCATCCTATCCATCTGAATAATTTCAACATCAGAATTTATATTTAATTCTTGTGAAGATTTCTCATGAAGAAAATTATTTTCTTGAGTATCATTATGTGATTTATTTTGATTTTTATTATTTAAATAATCAATTAAGTCATTTTTTGTTACTCTGTTATTTTTACCACTTCCTTTTATATTTGTTAATTCTAGATTTGATATGCCTTCTTTTTTTGCAATATTTTTTACTAAAGGTGAATAGAACTTATCGGTCTTTATATTAGTATTTTCTCTATTGCTTGAAATTTTTTCTGTTTTTATTATTTTTTCGTTTTGAATTAATTCAGATTTTTTTTGATTGTCATTTTGTTTATCTTGATTATTAGAGATTTCAGTAAAATGTTGATTATCGTCATTATTTTCATCTTCAATGACTGCAATAACTTTTCCAACTTCTACAGTATCATTTTCTTTATATAATTGTTCGACTAATATGCCTTTAGCAATTGAAGGTATTTCGGAGTCAACCTTGTCAGTAGCGATTTCGACAATTGTTTCATCTAGTTCGACAGAATCACCTATGTTTTTTACCCATTTAATTATTGTAGCTTCAGCAACACTTTCACCCATTTTGGGCATAATTAATTCGACTTTACTCATATATAATTCTTATAATAGATAAAGTACAAAGCTAATTAAAAAAGTCTATATATTTCTTAAAAAATGTTTTTATAAAATTTTGCTTTTTAATGTCATTTTTTAAAATATATAAGTCCCCTTGTGTATGAATGGAATTACTTCCAATTATGAAAGTACTTTCAGAGGGTGCGATTTTAATCGAAATATCTTTTGGAATTCTCTCCATATATTCTATGATTTCATTCGCATTAATATCTTTTGATGAAAAAATAATTTCATTAAGTTTATGAATTTTAAGAATTTCCTCTATTTGTTCAATATTGCCTAAATCATAAGTTTCTTTCAATTTATGGTTTATTTTTCTAATAAATTTTATTTTTGGATGAACTGTTTCAATAATTTCTTTTATTCTTTCAAATTCTTCCTGTTTTGCAACAATCCCAATTTTTTTAAATTGTGTTTTTTTTGTAGTAAATAATTCTATTTTAGAAAGGTTTAAAAGATGTCTTAATATGGTTAAAGATATTATAGTATATACTGAACCTAAAATAATTAAGGCTCTTGAAAACCTTAAGTTTTCAGGAAGTAAACTATATATAATTAACATAGTTATTGAGCCAACTATTACTCCCTTTATTGTATTTGAAGGTTGTAGCGGTCTTTTATATCCATTTTGTGAAGAAATACCTATTATCCAAAATAATATATATATTGGAACAGCATAAAATAAAAAAATATCACTATAATAGTCTTGATTTAAAAAATAATTTTTTGCCCATATTTTTTGCAACGAATACATTCCAATAAATATTATTATTGCATCAATAATTGGTTGAGCTAATTTGTCAATTAGTTGTTTTATAATAGAAATGATTGCTCTAAAAAAAATCGCAAAACTTATCATTATCACCAATGGCTTAGCATTTTTGTTAGAGTAGTGTTTTTTAACAAAAATCATCATTGCATTATAAAACATAAGAATATAATTTACCGATGTTTTTTTAGTGCTTTCTCCTTTATAGTGAATGATACTTGTTTTAGGAAAATAAATATTTTTATATCCTATTTTTTGAATACGATATGACAAGTCGATATCTTCACCGTACATAAAAAATCTTTCATCTAACATTCCTATTTGATCCAGAATTTCTTTTTTTGTCATAAAAAATGCACCCGATATTACATCAATTTCATTTATTTTATCTGGATCTAAATAACTTAAATGGTATTGACTAAATTTTTTAGATTTAGGAAACATTTTGCTGAGACCAAATATTTTATAAAATGCACTGCTAGGTGTGGGTAAAGATCTTTTTGATTCTGGTAAAAACTTACCATTACCATCAATCATCTTTACCCCGATAGCACCAATATTTATATTATTGTCAAAATAATTAATTGTTTCAGTTAAAGTATTTTCTTGAATAATTGTATCTGGATTTAATAATAATATATATTTCCCTTTAGCTTGTTTAATTGCTTGATTATTTGCTTTTGAAAATCCTACATTTTTTTTATTTAAAATAAGTTTGATTGAGGGAAAAACATTCTTCAACATTTCTACAGAATCATCAATAGAGTTATTGTCAACTACAATTATTTCTAAATCAATGTTTTTTCTTGCATTTTCTATAGATTTAATACATTGATTAAGAAAGTGTTTAACATTATAGTTAACAATAATAATTGATAGTTTCATTGTTTTAATGTTTTATTAAATGAATATCTATTTATTAGAGCTCTTCCTAAGGTAATTTGATCTGTATATTCTAACTCATCACCTATAGAAATTCCTTTTGATATAGTAGTTGTATTTATGTTATATGGTGAAATTTTTTTATAAATATAGTAACTTGTAGTTTCTCCTTCCATACTTGCACATAATGCAAAAATAATTTCTTCGATTTTTGATTTTGATATTTTCTCAATTAAATTATTAATATTTAATTCATTTGGACCTACACCATCAATAGGTGATATTAATCCACCTAGCACATGATAATGACCATTATACTGCATAGTATTTTCAATGGCAATAACATCTTTAATATCTTCAACAATACATATGATGTTTTTATTACGTTTCTCATTTGTACAAATGTCACATAAAGCATGTTTAGAAATATTATTACAGTTGAGACAATATTTTGTATTATCAACCATTTTAATAATATTATTTGCTAATGTATGTGCCTGTTTTTTATTTCTTAGTAGATATATAGCTAGTCTTAATGCAGTTTTTTTTCCTATACCTGGAAAGTTAGATATAGCTTCAACTGTATTTTTAATTAATGAGGATGGAAAATTCATTTATCAAAAATAGGTAAATATCATAGATTTTATTAACTATTTTTATTTCTTTGTTAAATGTTATCTCCACTATTAATTATTTCTATTTTAGTATTATATTTTTCAGTACTAATTATTATTGGAAAAATAACCTCAAAAAATTCTAATAATGATGCTTTTTTTATTGGGGAAAGAAAATCACCTTGGTATATAGTTGCATATGGTATGATTGGAGCAACCCTTTCAGGTATTACTTTTTTATCTGTTCCAGGGTGGGTAGGTGAGTCAGAGTTTTTTTATTTTCAAATGGTATTAGGTTATGTGCCTGGATATTTATTTGTTGCATATATTCTTATGCCAGTATATTATAGATTGAAACTTTATTCAATATATGGGTACTTAGGTGAGAGGTTTGGTTTTTTTTCACACAAATGTGGTGCAGCTTATTTTTTTATGTCAAGACTTTTAGGAGCCTCCTTGCGGCTATATATTGTTGCATTTGTATTACAATCTTTACTTTTTGATGAGCTTGGTATTCCCTTTTCTATTACAACTTTACTGACTATTATATTAATTTGGCTATACACCTATAAAGGAGGTATAAAAACAATTATTTGGACAGATACATTACAAACTAGCTTTATTTTATTAACACTAGTTGCATGTCTTTTTATGTTATTTAATAATTTAGGTTTTAATTCACTTAGCGATAGTTTGAGTCATAGTCAATTAAATTTTAGAATTTTTTCATTTTCAGATTTTAAAAATAGTTCTCATTTTTTTCGTTCTTTTTTATCAGGAATGTTTATTGCGATTGCTATGACAGGTTTAGATCAAGATATGATGCAAAAAAATTTATCATGTAAAGACATAAAAGATGCGCAAAAAAATATGATTTGGTTTAGTGTTATTCTTGTTTTAGTGAATATTTTATTTTTATATTTAGGTGCTTTACTGTATCAATATGTTGATGCTAATAATTTACAAACTGTCGGTGGTGATAAGTTATTTATAGATGTAATCCAAAAAGGTGATTTAGGTATATTTATCTTTGTATTATTTCTTTTAGGTCTTATTTCTGCTGCTTATTCTAGTGCCGATTCAGCATTAACATCTTTGACAACTTGTTTTTATATAGATTTTCTTGGTTTACAAGATGATCATAGTTTAAATGGTACTTATGTGCGTAATGTTATTCACATAATGATAGCGGTATTATTATTTAGTGTTATTTTACTTATACATTATTTTAATAATGACAGTATTATTGCTACATTATTTCTTATAGCAAGTTTCACATATGGTCCACTTTTAGGTTTGTTTTTATTTGGGTTATTTACAAAAAGAAATATTATAGATGCTTTAGTACCAATTATTGTTGTAATATCACCAATATTATCGGGTTTATTATATGTTTATGATATACATATTTTTAAAGGTTTTCAATTTGGACCTGATTTAATTATTATAAATGGGTTGATAACATATATTGGATTGTACTTGATATCCACAAAATCAACTATATAATTACCTATATTATTTTAAAATTTTTAAGAGTTTTTAAAGTTATTGCTATCATAATAAAGACGACACTTATAAACACATGATTATGAGTTATTATTTCAATTTCTTGAAGGTGATTTGTGAAAAAGTATTTTAGTAAAATATCAATATATATGAATGATAAAACTGTGCTTAAAGTTGAGGAATATTCTTGTTTTAATATTTTTTTAATGGACAATTTATTATTTGATTTTTTAAATTTCCCAAAGCTTGGTAAAAAAACTGGTGTATCTTGAGAGTAAGATGTGAACTCAGAGCTATACTTTTCAATTAAGTAATTTTCTTCAGTCAAGATAATTCTTTCGTAAAGAATTAGAAAGAACATAGATATTATTAATACTAATATATAGCTTAATGAATAGACTGATATACCAAACCATATTATAAAGTTAGCTAGATAGAGTGGGTGTCTCACAATTGAATAAATCCCTGTTTTATTTAAATGTTCTGCAATTTGATAGTTTCTATTTCTACCTGATGTGCCATCAGGAGTTGTTCCTATAGTATAAAATCTTAGAATTACACCAAAAAAACTTATTGTTACACCTATATATTGTATAGTATTTAAATATTTTAGAGAAAGACATGGATATAAACTAGTTTGTTCGATTAAAGGAAAAGAAATTAGAAATAATAATATAGGTATTTGTCCACGATATTTAAATAATATGGAACCTTCTTTTTTCATTCTTTTAACTAATCTCATATTTTTTAATTTTAAATAAATATTTTTTTCAATCCTTTTTTTACTCAAATATTACTAGAAAATTTGATAATTCATCACAACTATATATAAAAACTTATTTTTTTACTTAAAAAAACTTATTTTTTAGATAAGAATTCCGTAATAATTGCTATATTGAGTACGAACTTTAATTAAAAATTTAAGTATTATGGCTTATTCACACGAAAATAGTAAAGGAAAAACTTACTATTTACATTCAAAAGATGTTACCTTAAGAGGTGGCAGAACTCAAACTATTTATTATTTTGCAGGTGATCAAAGATCTAATGCATGTGATTTACCAGCAGGTAAAAAAGTTGTCGAAAGTGCTAGAACAGGTTTACCTCTAGTAAAGAAGGCATAAGTAATAAATTACTTGATTTTAAAAGAAAAGGGCCGCAAGGCCCTTTTTTTATTGGAATTCTTTTTTGTTAAACTTTTGGTTAATTATAATTTCTGTATATGTATTGATATTTTTTTGAACTATATTTCCATCTATTTCTATTGTTAATTTTTCTCTAAAAGGAAATATAATACCATTGATGCTTTTATAATCTTCATATTCTATTATTTCCTTTTTACCATTATCGATATATTCTTTTTTGACTAGATAAAAGGTAATTTTATCAAAAAACAAATTCGTTGTATCATTTTTGTGATTATTAATTTGAATTTTATGATAGGCAGTATCTAAATTATTTTTTGCATCTAATAATGTAAACAGTGTATTTTTTTTTGTGAGTGCTAGTATTGGAAATGGATAAAAATTAATTTTCTTTTTATCTAAAACTTCGCCTTCCATTTTATTTACAATTTTTTTATTATTGTGATTTCTAATTATAATACAATTTTCCCCATCATATTTTAAGGACTCAATTTCTCCAATTTGACTGATTGATAAATTAGAATAAAACAGATTAGGAGTTTTGTATTTTAATTCACCATCTAAGTTAATGTTTGCTGCATCTACAATTTTTGCAGTAAATTTTTTATATAATGAACTTATTTTATTAATTTTTTTCAATCCACCAATTGCTTCAAAATATTTATTAATTATTTGATTTGCTGGATTATTAATGTTGGAATTTTCGTTAATATTTATTTCTTGAGAGATTGAAATATTAATAAATAAAATTGCAACTAAGGTAGTTAATGTTTTCACTATAATTATATTTTTAACAAAATTACTATATATAAAATTCATAACACTCGTATATTATTCATATTTATATCGATATTTGTATAAAATATGAAAAAAAACTTTTCTTTAAGTGGTATGCCTGATTTTAACACTCTTCAAATTAAGAGACGAGAATTTCTTATATCTATAATTAAGAAAAAATTTCAATCTTTTGGCTTTAAGCCAATTGCTACATCATTAATTGAAAAAAGAGATAATTTATTTGGTTCGTATGGTACTGATGGTGATAAATTAATTTATCAAATAGTTCGAAGTGGAGATTATTTAAATAAATTAAATATTGACTTTCAAAATATTAATTATAATGAATTATCTCAAAATATTTGTGATAAAGCCCTTAGATATGATTTAACTATTCCTTTTGCAAGATTTATTGCATCTAATCAAGCAGACATAAATTTTCCTTTTAAAAGATATGAAGTAGGATCTGTTTTTAGAGCTGATAGACCTCAAAAAGGTAGGTTTAGGCAATTTACTCAATGCGATGCTGATATTATTGGTAGTAATTCTTTATGGTTAGAAATAGAGCTTATTAATCTAATTGATTCAGTTATAAGTGAATTTGGATTAAACGATTTAACTATAAAAATTAATAATAGGAAAATACTAGAGGGTGTTTTTGAATCTTTTTCAAGTAATTTAGATTTTAGTAATTTTTGTATTATTCTTGATAAACTTGATAAAATAGGTTTTAATGGAGTAAGGCAGCTTTTCTTAACTAATGGTTTTGTTAATAATGATTTAGATCTTCTTTGTAATTTGTTTGAATTAAATGGTTCTTTTCTCGACAAGAAGGAATTTTTATTGTCTAAATTTAAAATCAATAGCAATTTAGAAAAAGGTTTAAATGAATTGTCATTCATTTTTAATAAAATCAACATAGAAACAATAAAGCAAAATATAGAAATTGACTTTTCTTTAGCAAGGGGATTAGATTACTACACTGGAACTATTTTTGAATTAGTAACCTCTAATTTTTCTGGTAGTTTAGCTGGTGGTGGTAGGTATGATCAGTTGACTGAGAAATTTGACCTTAAAGATTTAAGTGGTGTTGGAATATCTTTTGGACTTGATAGATTATGTTTACTACTTGAACAATCTAATTTATTTCCTTTAGATATTGATGATAATATTGATTTTGTCTTTCTTAATTTTGGCGATCAAGAAGCTGATGTGGCTCAATCTTATATTATTAAGCTTCGTGATTTTTCTGTTTCTGCAGAGTTATACCCTGATAAAGTTAAAATAAATAAACAGATGAAATATGCTCACAAAAGAGGGGCTAAATTTGTTGTAATGATTGGCGAACAAGAAATGAAACAAAGTAAAATGTTGGTTAAGAATATGTCAACTGGAGAACAGCAGGTTTTAACTTTCAAAGAATTAATAAACACATTATAAGATTTGGTAGCATCAAAATTTGACATAAGTAAAAATAATATTAGCTTGATAGAATTATATTCTGTTGCTAAAAGTGATATAAAAATTTACATATCAAGTGAATCTATTAATCATATTAATAATTCAAGAAAATATTTAGAGGATAAATTGAATAATATTAATGAATTAATTTATGGTGTTAATACTGGATTTGGATCATTGTGTGATAAAAAAATTGATTTCGATGATATTGAGCAATTACAAGAAAATTTAGTTAACTCTCATGATTGTGGTGTTGGGGAAGATGTACCACATTTAATTAAAAAATTGATTTTTTTGATTAAGATTCGTTCTTTAAGTTTTGGATTTTCTGGTATTAGAAATGTGGTTGTTGAAAGATTAATTCTGTTTTATAATAGTGGTGTTTTTCCATCAATTAAAACACAAGGATCATTAGGTGCATCTGGAGACCTTGCTCCACTTGCTGCACTTGCACAAACTCTTATTCAAGATTCATATAATCATCAAGTTAATCAATCTTCTTTAAAATTATCATATAAAGAAGGGCTTGCTCTTTTAAATGGCACTCAGTTTATGTCTTCTTATGCTTTATATTCAGTTGTTGAGGCGATTAAATTGTATCATTTTGCTAATTTGATTTCTTCAATTTCTATAGATGCATTTTTATGTAAAAGAGATTCCTTCCATCCCCTCGTTTCAAGTATTAGAAACCATGTTGGTCAAAATTATACTGCTAAAGAAATATTAAAGATACTAGACGGTAGTACAACATTCACTAATGATAAACAATATGTGCAAGATCCATATTCATTTAGATGTATTCCACAAGTCCATGGTGCTTCATATGATGCGATTAAGCATGTTCAATCTGTTGTAAACATTGAAATAAACTCTGTTACAGATAATCCTTTAATTTTTGCTGATCAAAATCAAATTTTATCAGCTGGTAATTTCCATGGACAATCATTAGCATTAGCAATGGATTATTTAGCTATTGCACTTTCAGAAATTAGTAGTATTTCTGAAAGAAGAGTATATAAATTAATTTCTGGAGAGAGAAATCTCCCAATTTATTTAACTAAAAATCCTGGGATTAATTCAGGCTTAATGATAACTCAATATACTGCAGCATCTATTGTTAGCCAAAATAAGCAACTTGCTACTCCCTCTTCAGTTGATAGTATTGTGTCTTCAAATGGACAAGAAGATCATGTTAGTATGGGGGCTAACTCTGCAACTAAATTATATAAAGTTGTGAATAATGTTAAAACTACATTAGCAATTGAGTTATTAAATGCAGTTTATGCTCTTAAGTTACAGCCAAAATGTAATGGAACTAGTTCTCCATTAATTAATAATTTTTTAAGTAAAATAAAAAAAATAATTAAAATCTATGAAAATGATGGAAGACCACCATCCTTAGATATCAATTTATTAAGAAATTTTATTGATGATTTTGATATACTAGATTTTTTGAAAATTAATAAGTAATTCTGAGAAGATGATTCTTAGAATACTATAAACTGGCATAGCAATTATCATCCACATTAACCCTCCAATAAATCCTGCAGAAAGTGCAACAAAAAATATTTCTAATGGATGTGCATTAAATGCTTTTGAATAAATAGTTGGTTGAAGTAAAAAATTATCTATCGATTGAATTGTTCCAAAAAGAAAGAATGATTTAATTATTAAGGGTACAATTAAATCAATCATATTTTGATCAATATAAATTGTTCCTACAATAATACTTGTAAATACAAGTCCAATTAAAGGTCCAAAGTAAGGTATTATGTTAATTACTGCAGCAAAAACAGCTAATATCCACGGATTAGGTAATTTTAAAATAGACATACCAATACCAAATAAAATAAATAGAATTGTTGTTTGTATACATAATCCAATAAAATAACGTCTAATAAAATAAATAATAGTATTTATTTTTTCTTTGGCTTTAGGTATGAAGAATGATAAGCTGAAAATAACCTTTTCTTTTATCATTGCTTTATCACGAATTAAAAAAAATGAAATAAATAAAATTGAAAAAATAGCCATAAATATATTCCCAAGTATTTCAAACATTGATTGAAAAACACCAGTGACAGAAGCAATATTAAATATATCGACTAAGTCTATTAAATTTGCTTCTTGCTCAATATTAAATGTCTCAAACTTTTTATTAATTTGTTGGGTGACGATCATTAAAAAATTTTTTATTTCTTCTGATTGAATAGAGCTTATAATTTGAAGTTCTTCTATGATTAGTGGGGATAAAATAAATCCTAGGAGCCCAAAAGAGCTAGATATAATTATTAAACATAGTAAAGTAGCAATAGTTTTGCTAATACTATATTTAAGTATTTTAATTTTANAGATCCAATTACTGATTGGGTTAATTGTTATTGAAAGTACTAATGCAATAAAGAAATAAATTACTAATAACTGGATTTTACTTATTAAAAATAATCCTAAACATATTGTTATTAGAATAATGATATTTTTTATTGAATCTTTCATATTTATCTATTCATAGAATAACATAAAATATTAGCTCCCATTTTTAATGCTTTTTGTCTTATGTTATTAGAGTTATTATGTACATTTTTATCTTCCCATCCGTCCCCTAAATCTGACTCGTAAGAGTAAAAACATATTATTTTATTATTATAAATTAGTGCTAGACCCTGCGGTGGATTATTATCATGTTCATGAATTTTCGGAAGGCCATTTTCAAAAATATAAATATTATTGAAAATAGTATGGTTATGAGGTAATTCAATAAAATCTAATTCAGGAAATACTTTTTTCATTTCAGATCTGATGTATCTGTCCATTCCATAATTATCATCAATGTGTAAAAAACCACCACCCATTAAGTATTTTCTTAAGTTTTCTACATCAGAATTATTAAATAGTACATTACNATGACCTGTCATGTAAATAAATGGATAATTAAATATATTTTGACTACTAGGCTCTATAATATCATAACTCTCTGCAATATTCATATTTAAATTATTATTGCAAAAAATAGCTAGATTTTTGAGTGAACTAGGGTTTGAATACCAATCACCGCCACCATCATATTTTAAAACAGCTAATTCATAACTATTTTGAGCAAATAGTAAATTAGATATTATAAAAATGACAGATAAATGAATTTTCATATTATGTTAACATATTAATAATTGTACAGCCAACAATTCCCGCTGTTTCAGTACGTAGAATTTGATTTCCAAGTTTTACAGGAACAATTCCCGCTGTTTCAGCTAAATTAATCTCTTTTTTAGTAAAATCTCCTTCAGGACCAATAAAAAGTGTAATTTGATTATGATTTTTCAAGTTCAGTATTGATTTATTTAAATAATTTAAATTTTGACTGTGACAATGCGCTATGTATGTATTTGTGAATGGATTGACAATTAAATCTTCGAATTTAATTAAATTATTTATTGTTGGTAAAAAGGAATTTTTAGATTGTTTCATAGCAGAAATAAGTATTTTTTCACATCTTTCTTGATTTAGTTTTGTTCTTATTGAATTTTCACATATAATGGGTGTGATAAAATCAACTCCTATTTCTGTAGCTTTTTCAAGAAACCATTCAAATCTCAATCTATTTTTAGGAGGAGAAATAACAATATGTGATTTTAATTTTTTATTATTCACTTCCAAAGTTTTAAGATCTTGGTACTGAACTTGATTTTTAATTATTTGTTGAATTCTAGCAGAATAAATGACACCCTTTCCCTCTGTTAATAGTATTTTTTCACCTTTCTTTTTTCTCAAGGAGAATATGCAATGTTTACTTTCTTCTGTTGAAAGTATTTTGTTAAAGATATTTTTAGTATAAAAAAGATACATTATTAGTATAATATATTTTTATTTTTTTGAAATTGGACCGCCCAGTAAAATATCTTTTAATGTTCTTGGATTTATAATTGATTTAGATGTTGTAGAGTTAATAATATTGTTGAAATTTTGATTAAAAAGTTTCGCCANTTTATTAGCACTGTCTAAATAATTTGATTGACTTTCCCATGTGTTTACTGGGTCAAGAATTGTAGAGGGAACATTTGGACAAGCAGTAGGCATTAAAAGTTTAAATATATTATGTTCTTTATAGCTTTGGTGTAATAATTGATTATTCATAACAGCAGCAATCATTGCTCTAGTATATTTCAGTGAAATTCTACTTCCAATCCCGTAGGGTCCACCAGACCATCCGGTATTAATTAACCAAACATGTACATTTTCTTTTTCAGTTTTCTCTCCTAACATATTTGCATATACAGTAGGGTGTAATGGCATAAAAGGTGCTCCAAAGCAAGCTGAAAAAGTTGCTTCAGGTTCTTTAACACCTTCCTCTGTTCCTGCAACTTTAGATGTGTATCCGGAGATAAAGTGATACATAATTTGCTTTTTTGTTAATTTAGAAATAGGAGGAAGAACACCAAACGCGTCTGCAGTTAAGAAAAAAATATTTTTTGGTGATGGACCTATTGAAGGTTTTGCTATATTGCTTATGTGAAATATAGGGTAGCTCACTCTAGTATTTTCAGTTTTTGAGGCATTGGTATAGTCGACTTCTTGATTTTCTGTAAAGCAAATATTTTCTAATAAAGCTCCTTTCTTGATTGCAGAAAAAATATCAGGTTCCGTTTCATAATTTAAATTAATACATTTAGCATAGCATCCTCCTTCAAAATTAAAAACACCTTCATTAGACCAACCATGTTCATCATCACCAATTAATTTTCTGTTTGGATCTGCAGATAAAGTAGTTTTTCCTGTTCCTGATAAGCCAAAAAATAAAGATGTATCATTCTTAATTCCAATATTTGCAGAACAATGCATAGCAAGGACATTTTTTTCTACTGGTAGAATGTAATTTAATACAGAAAAAATACCTTTTTTTATCTCTCCTGTATAGCCTGTTCCTCCAATAATTATGGTTTTTTCTTTAAAATTTATAATAGAAAAGTTTTCTCTGTTAAGACCGTATTCTTGAGGATTGTTAATTTTAAAACTAGGAGCACACAATATAATCCATTCGGATTGAAAATTCTTCAATTCATTTTTATCTGGTCTTAAAAACATATTATATCCAAATAAATTTGACCAAGGAAGTTCAGTGATTAATTCAATATTTAATTGATAGTTTTTGTCTGAGCATGCATAACAGTGTCTTCCAAATAATTCTTTTGAATTAAGGTGATGAATTAATTTAGTTCTTAATTTACAATAAGAATCCTCTGAAATAGGTTGATTGATATTGCCCCAGTCAATATTTTGATTTGTGTTGTTTTCCTTTACAATAAATCTATCTTTTGGTGCTCTTCCAGTAAATTTACCAGTATCAATAGCTAATACATTATTATTGGATAATTTACCCATTCCCATTGATAATGATTTTTCAACTAATTCATCTGGACTTAAATTCCATAATATATTTGGATGATTTTTAATTAAACTAGCTATATCAACAGATTGAGTTGTTTTAATTACATGCATATCACTAAAGGTTATAAATTATCCTATATTAAATAATTTTTATTGTTTATTTAATTGGTTGTAATTTTCTATATCTATAATATATTCTTTTGAATATATAAAGAATTCATTTTTAAATTCTTTTGATTCAAAAGTTTCCATAATTGCTACCATTTGATTAGTGTTAATACATAATCTTTGAAGATATGTTTTAATAATATTAAGTTTTCTCATATCCTCCGATTGATTATGTATTTGATTAATAATAATTTCTAACCTATTATTATCCATTATATATTCACAATCATTAGCAAATATTGATGCTGGTATCAAAAGATAAAAACCAATACAAAAAAAAAGTTTTTTCATATTATTAAGATTTAAATGATTAAGATGGACTAATTTATGTAATTATTTTCTTTAGTTATCAAATAAAATTATTATTTTTTGAAAAATTATGAAAACAGTCCTCTTATTAGGTGTTGGTAGGTCAACACATACACTAATTAAATATTTAATTAATTATTCACAAGAATTAAATATTAAGATAATTCTTGCCGATCAGTCAACAAATGACTTTATTAATCCTTATATACAAAATAAGCAGTGTGAATTTGTGAAATTTGACATTAATAATGATAGTCAGAGAAAAAAACAAATATATAATTCAGATTTAGTTGTATCTATGTTGCCTCCAAAATTTCATTATTTAGTTGCTAAAGATTGTATTTTATATAAAAAAAATCTTATAACTGCTTCTTATGTTTCTGAAGAAATTCAAAAATTAGATACTTTAGCAAAAGAAGCTAATATTCTTATTCTAAATGAAATAGGACTTGACCCTGGTATTGATCATATTTCTGCTATGGATATTATTGATTCTCTAAAAGATAAAGGTGCTAAAATAAATAGTTTCAAATCATTTTGTGGAGGTTTGATTGCACCTAAATCAGATAATAATCCTTGGGGATATAAGTTTACATGGAATCCAAAAAATGTTGTATCAGCTGGTCAGTCAGGTGCATCTTATCTTGAAGATGGAGAATTGATAAGATTAACTTATAAAGAATTATTCAGTAATACCGAAGAAGTAATTATACCTAATTACGGTGAATTTGAATCATATCCCAATAGGGATTCGATGCATTATAAAAATAAATATAATTTAAGCGATGCATCAACCATTGTAAGAGGCACTTTAAGAAAGGCTGGTTTTTGTGCAGCTTGGGATGTATTTGTTCAGTTAGGAATGACCATAGATGATTCTGCTGCCCAAATTATCAACAAGGACATTTTTTTTAATTATTTAAAAGATTTAGATAATCAGGATATTTATGATAAAATGAATTATCTAGAATTATTTAATAATAATAATAATTACAACAGTCCTTTTTCACACTTATTAGAAACTTTAAAAAAGAAATGGTGCCTTAATTCTTCTGATAAAGATATGATTGTTATGCAGCATAAATTTAATTATGAACTTAATCATAAAGATTATAATTTAACATTATCTATGGTTGTCGAAGGAGATGATAGTATCCAAACAGCAATGGCTAAAACAGTTGGTTTGCCAGTTTTTTTTGCATGTAAACTAATATTAGAAAATAAAATTTCACTAAAAGGAGTAAGAATACCAATTTATAAAGAGATTTATCAACCTATATTAAAAGAATTAGATAACGAAGGGATAAGATTTTGTACTGATTAATTTTAGTTGTCAGTTAATGTGAGGTAAAAAAGAATAATTTTTTGCATAATCCATCATTTGTGTTGTGAAATCCTCGGGATATTCAATTATAACATCAATTATTTCTTTGTTATCATTTTTAGATAGTGAATATTTAGGATTGATGAATCCTCCATATGGTGCACTGTTAAATTGTTTTGATCTATTTAATACTTCTTTATGAATATCTATATCTACTTTGACTCCAAAGTTTTCAACTAATGCTTGACCAGCTTTGAAGTCACCTTCGGATGTAATTCTCTGTATTTCTCTTAATAGTTGACCAAAAATATTTTGTAGTTTATTATAATCATTAACTACAAAAAAAGTTTTCTTTAATTCAAGAGTATCCCCAGATTCAGATAATGTAGGTATATATTTTATTTTTTTTTCAATCACATTATCTTGTAATCCTTTTTGATATGCCCATGATGCAACTAATTGTCGATTTCTCATGTGATCTTGTTCAATATTCTGTCCTAATTCTATTCTTCTTAATTGTAGCATTAATCCGTTCCTAATATATGAATCATATTCAGCTTTACCGTAATCAAGAGATTCCATTAAACCTATTTCAACTAGTTTAGGATTCATTATATAATATAATGCAACTAAATCAGCTCTTGCTTCTTCTAGAGTAGATTTGTAATTTTTTAATGTTTCTTTAGGTGTACCAACACCTTCATTAATTTTACCTGATGCATGGCCGACAACTTCATGAAGTAATGTTCCTAATTTATCTGCTTTATCTCCATATTTTTTAGCTCTTATAATTTCTTCTTCTGTGTCACAAAATTCTTTAAGAAAACCAGAACCTGTTGCAGCACCACTATAAGCAGCAATTAAGTTGCCCAGGCTAACAGACTTAGAGCCTTTTTCTGTTCTAATCCAATTATTATTAGGTAAATTAACTCCGATAGGTGAAGATGGTGATGCATCGCCTGATTCCATTGCAACTGTTACAACTTTATAAGTTACTCCAATGACATTTTCTTTTTTATGCTCATCCATGATACTTGAATTATCTTCAAACCATTGTACATATTCATTGATAACTTCAGTTGTCTTAGATGCTTCAAGATCTTTGATTTGAACAATTGATTCATAAGCTCCTTTTCTTCCTGCTGCGTCACCATAAACCTCAACAAAACCATTTATCCAATCTATGTCAGTAAGTGTTTGTACCCACTGTACGCAATATTCATCCCATTTATTAATGTCTCCTGTTGTATAGTATTCAATAAGTAAATCAAAGGATTTAGATTGTTCTTCATTTTCTGCTACTGTTTTTGCTTTTTTAATCCAATATACAATCTCTTTAATCGCATCACTATACATACCATCAATTTTATAGACCTGCTCATACAACTTTCCATTTGTCATTTTGCATAACTTAGAGTTTAGTCCATACTCAGGAGCTTTTTTTTGGCTTTTAGGGTAGAAATTATTAACATCATTTGTGTCAACATTGATACCATAATAATTATTTGCTGATGATAGAATTATATCAACATTCGCATCTCGATTTACTCTTTTAGAGTCAATATTAGGATTAAAAATTATTTGATCTAGTGATCTAGCTAAATCCATTTTGTCTTCACCATCTATTAGAGGAAAACTATATTCATTTGAAGATTCAGTTTTATTTATTAATTCATTGATAAAGTATTCTGATGAAAAATTAGGTGTAATTTTTTTGGAAGCATAATGGTGGTGAATACCACCAGAAAACCATATACGTTTAGTATATTCCATAAAAGCAGCAAAATCTTCAGTATCTCTATTGCCTGGGTAATTAGCTACAATGGCTTCTAAGGTTCTTCTTACTCTTAAATTATGACGGTAATTTTGATCAAAAATAATATCTCTTCCACTTAATGAAGCTTGAGAAAGATAATATATTAGTTTTTTTTGTTTTAAATCTAAATTTTCAAAGCCAGGAACTTGGTAGCGTATCATTTTTAAGTCTGCAAATTGTTCAGTCAGATATTTAAAATTATCTTCATTTGATTTTTCAATATTACTACAAGATGTCAATAGTAGCAGAGTGGTATATATAATAAGTTGTTGTATTTTCAATTTCAAAAATATAAAATGTTAATAATTACTTTTTTAAAGAATCTTGTTTACATTCTTTAGAGTATTCTTTTTTAGCTGTCCAGTTACAAGTGCTACCTGTTTGACTATCAAGAGAGTAAGATTTGTACTTATATACTTTATTGCACTTTTTTAACTTTTGACATTGCCCTATCCAGTTTCCAATTAGAAGGCCAAGTGTTAGAAATGATATACATAATGCAATTATTGTATAACAATTATTTGATTTATTACAATTTTGCTTAGTTTCTTCAGACATATTATTTAATTAAAAGTATGCATTATAAATGCATTGCAAATATAACTTATTTATTTATTTTCGTTTTTAAATTAATATTTCTGTTGTGTAAATATTTGATTATATATTCATAGCAGTTTAAATTCTTTCCAATTAATTCAGGAGGAAATACTCCAGGTTTTGAAAATAAATTATTTAATATAAGATTAGCCCCAGCGGTACATGTGTATCCAGTAGTTCTTGCCATAGAAGTTATTCCATTTTTCTTGTCATATTCATCATATAAATCAATTGTAATATGTTGATTATCATTGGCTAAAAGAATTTTCATTACTGTGAATTCTTCTTCTTGATCTTGTAATAGCCATTGTTCTTTTAAAATATCAGCAGTTATATGAATAGGTTTGTATTTAAGTTGTCCTATATTTCTTATTTTTTCGTCAAAATAACCAATATCTTTTAATAATTTTATTTTAATTGCATGGCCAGGATATCTTAAAGTTTTTTCTTTCATATGAGGAACATGAGACATAGTAAATAATAGACTACGAAGTCCGTCTGTGTTAAATGCATCTAAATCTTCAGTGTTATCAAATTTTATTATCTCAATATCACTTAAAGGTTCTTTAATAATAATTTTTCCATCTTTAAATAATCTAGCAGGTCTAGTGTATTCTTCGATTACATCAATCGGTGAAAATGGTGCTTTATATTGAAATGGTTGAGTTTTATTTTTTGGTAATCCACCGACATAACATTCATAAGAATTAATTACCATTTTAGTATCATAGTGTCCAAATAAAATATTGCCCAGTCCAGGAGCCACACCAAAATCTACTAATGCACAAACATTATTTGTGATAGCTAATTTATTTAATTCTAAGGCATTTTCGGGAAAAAAAGATATATCTACAACATTTTTTTTGTTTTCAATGATTGTTTTTAATGTTTCAAATCCTAAAAATCCAGGAACTGCAGAGATGATTAAATCATAGTCTTTAATTAAGTGTGTCAAATCTTTTTGTATTGAAAAATCAGAAAGTAATTTTTGAAGATTATAATCTTTTTTAAGATTATCTAAAGTTTTTTGATTACAATCAGCAATAGTTACAGAATGACTTATTGATAAGTCGTATGCGATTGCACTTCCAACTCTCCCAGCTCCAAGTACTAGTATTTTTTTCATTGTGAAGTTGATAATAATTTTATATTAATAAATGCGTAGGAGTAAAATAATATAAAAGTATAGATTATTGTTGAAAATAATGTATTCCATAAAAAGGGAATTGCTTGTATGTAGCATTTCAGTAAACCGTTTAAAGTGGGTGAACAATAATAAATACCATCTAAAGGAGAAGAATTTAGCCAGACAAAGAAGTTAGTAATCATAAAGAAAATCATACTAGCAATTGTACCACCAATTAAAATATTTAAAAACTTGTTATTTTTCTTCAAAGAAAATCCAAACCATACAATTGCAATAAAACTAATATATGTAGGAATAGATGGTAAGAATCCTAATAAATAGTCTGAAAAAAACATAATACTTAAAGGTAGTAAAAATGCGATTTTTTTATTATCTATGTATGCACCTGAAAAGATAGCAATAGCATATACAGCTGTAAAATTATCAAGATGTGGGATAACTCTAGTTAGAACACCGATTATAATAAGGAAAATAACTAATAAGGTTTGTTTATTTAACATTTGAGTGTTTTTCTATTATTTCAAATTTATTAAAAAATCTTTAATAAGATATTATTACCTATATTTACATTACAATAAATATTTTTTTTAAAAGTAAAATACCAATATATCAATTGATATATTTCATTTAATCTTACTAAGATTAATAAACTTTAAATATTTCAATTAATTGGAAATTAACCAGTATAAAGCTGATTTGATATGCAAAATATATATATTCTTTTTTTTATTCTTTTTTATTCTTTTGGTTTATTCAGTCAAAACAATGATGATATTACAAACGCAATAGAAATATTTTGTGATTCCCCAATACAATCGACAACCATTGGTTTCTTATCTGATCAATCATTATTAACTGATTGGGAGTTAGATGAATGTGGAACATCTGTTGATGGTTCTTCAGGAGTATGGTATTATATGGAAGGAGATGACTCGGACTATAGTATTCGTATGTGTGACTCCTCATATGACACAAAACTTCATATTTTTCAAGATGATGGATTTAATATGTCTTGTGTAACAGGTAATGATGATGGATATGTTTGTGAGAGTAGTTATCTTCATTCTGCTGTATCATTTTATGCTTCATCTGGTAATACATATTATATTTATGTTAGTGGCTATGGTAACTATGAGGGAGATTTTAATTTAACTCTTTATTGTAATATATATGGTTGTATTGATCCAGAAGCAGAAAACTTTTGTGCAACTTGTATAGAGGATGACGGAAGTTGTGAATATACCACTGGATGTATGGATATTGCTGCTATTAATTATAATGAAGAAAATGATATTTCAGATCCAGAATCTTGTGAGTATCCAACAGAATGTGAAGAAGGAGAACAATTAATCATGATTGATATTATTATA
>PAWM01000009.1 GCA_002714185.1 Flavobacteriales bacterium
AACTAATTCAAAATATGGTACAGCATCTGAACAACCAGTAATATCAGGATTCCACATACTTGCTAAAGCAACTGCTGAAGCATCATTGTCTACACAATCTTGTGAATACAAAGAATTAGAAAATAGTAGTATGAAAATTATTATTTTTTTCATATAATATTATTTAGAATGATTACAAATAAACAATGCAAACATATTACATTATTTATAATAAATCTAAATAATATTGAAAAAAAATATTATAAAAACTAACTAAACCTGGAAAATTAATGAAACTAGATAATAAATTAAACTTTTTGACCTTTGTTGTCACCATCAACCCATTGGCCATCTTTTACTTGACCAAGATATTTAACAACTTTGTTTTTAGAATACTGATCAATAGCCTTTTCAACTTCTTGCATATTTTTTCTTATAATTTTAATAGCTCCAGATGAACCTTGAGATCTAAGCTCTATATAAAAGCCATCTCTTAATTTTGGTGGTTTTGTGGAAGGTCTTCCTCTTTTTTGCATGTAAGCAATATACTATAAAATTATGTTTTATTTTGAATTATATTAAAAAACTTTATATAATTAAAGAGTATTGATTTATTTATTAAATAATTACTTGAAAAGTAACCAATAGAATTAGTTACAATATATTTATGTAAATTTACTTTTATAATGAAAAAGAAAATAGAAAAAAGTAAGCGACTCTTCATTAAAACCTTAATGGGTCTGGGTATATTATCTATTTTTCCTTTCAAATTAAAAGCTTTTGAAATAACGAAAGATTGTGTCACTAGTTCAGATTTACTGGGACCATTTTATATTGAAGATTCACCCAATGTATCTATTCTTACACCTCCAGAAATAACATCCGATTTTCTTTTAATTACCGGCACTGTTTATGCAAATGATTGTATAACTCCAATACCAAATGCCGTAGTTGATATTTGGCATGCAAATAAGGGAACTTATGATCAAAACACAAATTCATATTTAGATGCTAATTATGATGACAACTATGCAACACCACCCTATTATCGTGCTAAAATATATACTGATAGTAATGGTAATTATGCATATCAAACAATTATGCCTGGTAAATATGAAAATGGATCTTATTATAGACCAAGTCATATTCATTATAAATCATCTTTTCTTGAAGAGAATGAATTAACAACTCAGCTATATTTTGAAGGTGATTCAAGTTTAGAAATCGACCCTTGGTCATCTAATCCTTCTGCACAAAATAGAATTATTTCACTAACTACTGATGAAAACAATAATTTAAACGGAGTATTTGATATTGTTTTAAATACTAACCCTTCGAATGTCCCAACAATTAACATTAGGGAAAACATATTAATACGTTCAATTCATCCTAATCCAATAAATAACAATAGTACTATTTATTTTCACACTAATAATCGAAAATTAAATATTGAAATTTGTAATATTAATGGACAAATTATTTCTAAAAAAATTAATTTTCAAAAATCAACAATAAAATTAAGCACTATTTTACCGAAAAATATTAATAGTGGTATATATATATTAAGGATAAAATCATCTGACGGATACTCAGATGCTAAAAGATTTATTATTTAAAATTTAAAAAATGGGTTTAAAAGAATTTTTAATGAACAATATTGATATAATACTTACAATAATTGGTGTTATAATGAGTTTTTTTGTAATTAAGTATGTCACTAAAATATTATTTAAATTAATATTTTCATTCATTATCATAGGTGTTGTTATTATAATTACACAAACTATTTCTGATACTAATATGATTGATTATTTAAATGATAGGTATTGTAACCAGCAAAATACTGATCTATCTAAATGTGAATGTGTTGTAAATTTAATAATGCTTGACATAAATACTAGATTTTCAGTAGATGAAATTGAAACCTTAAAAAATAAAAAATTACTTAGTAATACAGAGCTTATAAAATCTTATATTACTAAAAAGAATGACATTGATGAGTGTCTAGAAAATTATGAAAAAGAATATAGCTTTACAGATGAATTATTGCAAATATTTATAAAAAAAAATGAAAATTCATTTATTGAATAAACTATAATGCCAAAATTATTTTTTATAATCTTAATAAGTCTTTTATCTTCAAATTGTAGTAAAAACTGCAATTCATTTAAAAACAACCCTAACGCTTTTTATGGAATTGATATTTCACATTATCAAAATAATAAATCTCCAATAAACTGGGATTCACTATCAATTGAAAATAACCCTAAAATAAGTTTTGTATATATTAGAACTACTATGGGTAAAGATGGCCAGGACACTGCATTTAAACATAATTTAAGGATGGCAAAAAAAACAGGTTTTAAAGTAGGTATTTATCACTATTACAGACCAAATGAAAAATCGAATCTTCAATTTGAAAACTTCAAGAAACACAATTTATCTATTGGAGATTTACCACCTGTTGTTGATATTGAAGAAAAAAGTATATTAGGTTCTAAGTATTTACTAAAAGAAATATCAAATTTTTTAAATTTAATTGAAAAACACTATGGTATTAAACCAATAATATATACACCTCAAAGATTCTATAATACATACCTGAGAAATAAGTTTAAGGAATATGAGTTTTGGATAGCAAGACAAAATGGATATATCGACTCTCCTGATAATAATCAAATGAAGAAAGAACCTGTATTATTTGACACAAGATGCCCTCTGATTTGGCAATACAGCGGAACAGGTAGTGTGCAGGGAATTAAAGGTAATGTTGATTTAAATGTTATTTATAAACCTATATGGGATATTTAAATTTTAATTAAATGAGAAAATATATACTTGTAATTACTTTAATATCCTATTGGTTAACTTCACAAAATATCATCGTTAAACCATATTTACAAAATGCATCATCAAACAGCATAGTTATCATGTGGGAATTTGACCAAATTGAAGATGGTCATGTAGAATGGGGAATAAGTGAAGATTTAAATAATACTACTATAGCAGAATTTGAAAACTCATCAGGATTCAATTATATATTTACAGCTACAATAAATAATTTATCTCCAAATACAAAATACTATTACAGAACTGTTAATTATAATACATACTCAGATGTTTATAGTTTTTATACTGAAGATTTATCTACAAACGAATCTTCAACTAAGATGATTATAATGAGTGATATGCAAACTGATTCAAGTTTTCCAAATAAATTTCATGAGATTGTACATGAAGGAATACTTAATTATGTTCAACAGACATACACTGGACAGTTAAATGATAATATTAATTTAGTTTTAATTCCTGGTGACTTAGTTTACAACGGATTGAACTACAATGAATGGCAAGATAATTTTTTTCATCAAGGTGATTCACTTTTTTCATTTGTACCTTTATATCCAGTTCCTGGTAATCACGAAAACAATTCACCATATTTTTTTCAATATTTTAACCTTCCACTAAATGGTACAAATGGATTTGAGGAGCATTGGTGGTATAAAGACATTTCGAATATTAGAATAATTGGATTAGATTCCAATACTCCATATCGTATTGAAGAACAATTAATTTGGTTAGAAAATATTCTTTTAAATACAGCAAATAATACTAATATTGATTTTGTTTTTGCTCAATTACATCATCCTCATAAATCAGAACTATGGACTCCAGGCAATACTGATTACACTGGAGAAATTATTTCATTATTAGAAAATTTTTCTACAGAAAGTGGTAAGCCATCAGTCCATTTTTTTGGCCACACACATGGCTACTCTAGAGGACAATCAAAAGATCATACTCATTTAATGGTTAATGTTGCTTCTGCAGGGGGTGCAATAGATTATTGGGGTGAATTTCCAAATAATGATTATGAAGAATACACTATTAGTCAAGATGAATATGGCTATGTTCTAGTTGAAACCACTGCTGGTGATAATCCACAATTCATCTTAAAAAGGATTAGTCTAGGAGATCAAGAATTATTTAAAAATAATTACATAGAAGATAGTATTACTATAAAAATAAATAATTTACCTCCAACTACACCAATAAACATATTCCCTTATGGAAATAATATTAACCCTAATTGTGTTACACTTTCAGCAAGTATTTTTAATGATCCAGATTTAGATGAACACGGAGCTACACAGTGGCAAATCAGTAACAACTGTAATGATTTTAGTAATCCAATTTTTGATGTTTGGAAACAATCTGATAATTGGTATAATGAAATCAACACACAAGAAAATGATGACTTAACAGATCAAGAAATTGAATCATTAAACTTATTGGATGAAAACACAAATTATTGTTGGAGAGTTAGGTATAGAGATAAAGGTTTAAAATGGAGCGAGTGGTCAAATCCACTAATATTTGAAACTGGAACAAGTAATTTAAGTAACAATTTATTAAATAATGATGGAGCAGAAGATAATATAAATTTTTGGGATATAGAATCTGGCATACTAGAATCACTTTCTGCACTAGAATGTAATGGAATCAATCCTTTTAATGGAGAAAAATACTTTAGTGTTGGTGGACTATGTGATGAATCACCATTTGGATATGTTTCACAAACCATAGATTTATATAATTATTATGAAGAAATTAACAAAGGGCAATTAACTGCATTTTTTGGAGCACATCTTGCTAATTGGGGAGGTGATGATATACCATCAATTGGCATTCAATGTTTGGATGAAAATAATAATATTTTATTTGCTACAGAAATGTATACATCATCACTATCAAGCTGGAATTTAGTTCAAAATTCTTGCAATATTCCATTTGATACTAAAAAAATAAAATATATTATGACTGGTGAAAGAATATCAGGAACTGATAATGACAGCTATATTGATGATGCATTTTTATTAGTCGGATCTTTATATGAAGATTGTAGTATATATACAGAATCGATTTCATCAATTCAAACATTTATAGAACAAAAAATTACAATTAACCCTAATCAATTAAAAAACGAAAGTGTTTTAAATATTCCATATTCAAATTACCATAGTGTTAACATACAAATCTATGATAGTTTTGGTCAATTAGTGGAAAATCATAAACATATTCATCCTCCAAGCTTCATAATAAAAAAAAATAATATGTCTAGTGGAAACTACTACATTAGAGTCACAAGTGAAGAAAAAATTATTGGTAATGTAAGATTTCAAATTATTAATTAATTAACATTTTTTTAGAAACACTTCCATCACTGTAAATATAAAATAAAACATCAACTTCATTGGATAGTTCAACTTCTTGTCCTAAAATATTAACTACCTTAATTAACTCTACTGAGCTTATGTTATTTTCAAATTGAAATGAGTTTTGATCATTATTATAATTAAAAGTTGGATTCTGAATAATAAAATCACCTGTACCATTAGGAACTCTCGCTAATCCCATATCAGTAATTTGCAATCCAAATACAACCTCATCTAATATGTTAAGATTATTGTCAGACAGATACAATTGCTCACCTGATGCTGACAGCTTAAATGTTGCATGATTATAATCACCTTGATCTTCCTCATCATCATCAGCCCAAACAATAAAATAATCACCAGGGTTTAAAACCACATTAGGAAAAGTATATTTATCTAATAATGCTACGTCATCAGACAAATGAAATCCTTCTAGATTTATACTTTGATATCCCTTATTATATAACTCAATCCAGTCATCATATTCGCCAAAAGAATCAGTAGCAATATTATCATTTGAAGCCATAATTTCATTAATAACAATATCTGAATCTACATAGTTAAGATTGTCTATTTTTACTTGATATATATATACATCATGTTCTGCTCCTTCAGGACTATACACTCTTGATCCATTATTATTTACAGTCTCAATATAAAAACGCACATATTCACCACTATCATGTTGAGGAATACTATATGTATATAAATTTGTTGCAAAGCTATATTCCATAGAAAATTTTTCAAAATTACCCGTTAAGTCATTTCCATAATATAAATTAACCTCAATAGGAAAATCTGTATCAACTTCAACTGAAACTAACACTTCATCAGAGGAGCTTGGTTGAGCAAATGCAGAACTACCAACATAATATTCTACATTAATAATATTAGCACCCAATTGTGAAACTTCATTATTTGACCATAAATAAGAAGATCTATTATTAAAAAAATCTTTTAAATCATTTATGCTATTAATAAATTCATTGTATGAATATATTTTTTGTGGATCATTGTAAACATGTAAATCAATAAAACTACTATACTCATCTATTAATTCATTAATGTATTCAGAATTAAAAGAATTATTCAATATCACTCTAAAATGTGCTAAGTAACGTTCTCTTAATTCAGGTATCAATAATAATTTATTCAATAAAGCAAAATCACTATTATCCACATTATAAAATGGACTCCAATTTGGACTCCCAAAAACTGTATTACCATCATATTCTATTGGCAATAATCTATTATTGTAAATATCAAAATACAAATAGTAATCCATACCTCCTTTATTAATGTAACTATCATCATCAGAAAAAATAATCTCATCAGCAAGAAACCATAAAGTAGCATCTAAATCTAAATACTGGTTTAAAAAACTATATACATTTTCTGTTGATATTTCATCAACTTCATTTAGAACTTCACAAGCATTTACAATATCAACCCACGGATTGTCTTTATAAGATTTTTTTAATGTGTAGTGACTCATATATATTGATGTATCTGAACCTAAATAATTTAAGGATGATGTACCAGCACCAAAATCTGGCCCTCCACCAGGCCCTCCTCCATTAACTCCATTTGGCTCACCACAACCAGGAGCTTCACTACTTGGACTTTCAGCTCTCCATCTTGTACAGTTATTATCAAAAAACCATTCACCAGCATGCTTTTTATCTAATTGTTGGACATTAGGGTAAATTCCCCAGTTTTGATCATTAATCATTAATTGAATAAAATTTACTTTACTAGCTGGAATATATTTTCTAGATAACTTTTCATAAATAAATTCTCTTAGAAAACTAGGGTCTTGATAACAATTATTTAGATTTAAAGTTTCATAACCTTCAATATTTTGATTATTTAGCCAGTCAAGTTCAATATTAAATGACTTTTTATCAGTATCAACTGATGCACCAGGTCCTCCTCCACCAGGCCCTCCTCCACCAGGTCCTCCTCCACCAGGTCCTCCTCCATTATTACCATTTGTGTTAAAAAAAGAAGTTTGGCCTTTAAACCTCACTCCAACCTCTAAAAAAACTTCGTCTTTATAAACTAAAGTTGCTGGTATATTAATTTTATCACAATAATTACTATGTAATTGATCCCAATAATTATTTTGATCAAAATACAAAAATATTGTATCAATTTCCGACTCATTATATAGACCTGAGTCAATTATATTTAAACCTCTTAGGAGTTGATTATTATTTAAAGAAAAATAATATTCGTTAGGTAAATTTTGAGAAAAAAGATTAGAGTTAATAAAAAATAATAAAATAAAAAATAGATTAAATAAAGACAAATTCAACATAATGATAAAATTTAATTTTTAGAATTTATAAGAGATTTTTAACTTATTAACATACCATAAAGTATTAATAGGTTTATCCCATCTTTTTTCAATAAGAAAACTTATTTCTAAATCAATCTTATTTCCAAAAGGATATTGAAACCCAGACTGTATTCTAAATTTTTGAAATCCACCGTTAATTAAATAAAATATTTCCCCAGAAATAAATGGATCTAAATTTATAGCAGAATTAATATAAGTAAATTTAAATTTCTGTCTTAATTTATTTTTTATAATTTTCTCTTGTTGAGAATTATTAAATATTTGACTTTGAATTCTAGTTCTTGAATTAAATTTAATTCTTTTAGAAATATCTTTTTTAAGATAAAAATCTATGTAATATCTATTTTTAAAAATAATATCTAAATCTTTATTTTTATCGTATATATATCTCCAGCCAATTGAATACTTATAAAATTTTTGAATTTCTCTTTTAAAATTTAAATCAAAAAAATACTTTGAAATTTTTGCTGCATCATCTTCAAGTCGTAAAGATGAAGCAAAAGAAATATCTGTTTTATAAACCTTAGGAAAGTTGATTTCAAGTGACGTCCATTGTTGGAAATCTTTTTCTTGGCCATAAAAAATAATAGGTAAGAAAAGAAAAAATAAGTATTTATTAAGCATCTTTATCATCATAATAGTAAATACAAATACTTGCTACATCTCTTAAAAAGTCAATTTTTTTTATTTCAAATCTAATTATATTAATACCTGTTCTTAATTTCAAATCTTCTAATAATTCGTCATGTTTTTCGGGTGTAATTAAATCAATTTTTTCATAAATAATATTTTTTCTTGATTCATGCTTTAACAACCATAATCTTTCCATGCCATATGTAACAAAAACAATAACAAAATTTGCAAATACTAACTCTGCATGACTAATTTTTTTATTAGCTAATGCATTAACAACGGAAACACCAATAACAAGAAATAAATATGTCATTTCTTTAATAGGAATTGGATCTGTTCTGTACCTAATAATACCAAAAATTGCAAATAAACCAAGTGCAAATCCTAATTGAAGTTTTACATCGTCAAGTAAAACACATAACACAAATACTGTTAAACTAATTAGTAAATAGGTAAATAAATAATCTTTATTTTTTGTTAGAGGGTAATAAATCCCTCTAGCTATTAGAAGTACTACTGACAAATTAAACAATGTCTTTATTAGTAATCTAAAAAAATCATTAGAATCAAAAATTGGAGCACCTAAAAATTCAACTCCTTCTAGTATATTTAATAAAATCATATTAGTTTTTTTAATTTATTAATAAATAATAATTTTTCTTTAAATCTATTGTATTTAATTTCAGGACTAAGAGATATTGTTGAAATGCAATATTTACTTAGTCTTGTAGGTTTAATATTATTTTTTTTTGCTATTCTAGTAAAGAAAGACATATTATTTGATTTATCTTGTTTAACCTCTGCAATAACTATATCACTATGATCTTCTGATTTAAATTTATTTGAAAAGTTTAAATTCAAATCAATTGTCAACCTTTCTTTATTTAATTTATCTACTAGTGTAACTCTATTAAAATTAATCCATTGATGTGCAATTAGATTCATTTTTTTACCAATTATTCTTTCAAGATAATTCATTTGTTCAATTGATAATGAATTAGGTATTTCATCAACTTTAATTCTTTTTTTTAATGTTTTTCTTTTATTATTTTTAAACTTAACTTCTAAAAAAACTAACTCACTATCTACATATTCTCTAAATCTTACTTTAAATCTATTTACTCGATTATTATGATGATTTAAATAAAAAATTCGATCAAATGTATCGTAATAAAGAGATTTATATTCTTGTATAATTTTTTTATCTACTTTAAGAATATTATAATATTGCCTTAAAGCAACAAGGAGTTCATTTAATTTTTTAATACTAAACACAAACTTAGTGTCCATCCTATTCATAAGATTAACAGATTTGATTTCATCTAATGAAATAGATTTAAACTGTTTTAAATTAGACTCTATGTTTAATAACATAGCATTAAAGTTAACTTAAATTAATAAAACATTAACTTAAGGTTAAAAAAATTAAATGATAGAAAAATTATTTTTCACGATTTCTTACTAAACTTTCTATCATTGCAACAGTTACTGCTCCAATCTGAATAAGCTCAGTAATAATTTCATCATAATTATTATCTAGGGCAGCCTTATTTGCTTCAACAACTTCTTCACCTAGGATAGCAAGCCACTTATATATATTATGGTTTTGCTCACCCCATTTAATATCTTGATTCTGCCTCTCTTCTAATATCAAATTAATAATATCTTGTTTTTTCATAATTAACCTACTCTATCCAGTCTGCTATAAAAATATTTGTATTTCTTGTTCCTCCATTATTTCTATTTGAGGAAAAAACTAATTTAGTACCATCATTTGAAAATACTGGAAAAGAATCAAACATAGTATCATAAGTAATTTGTGTAAGATTTTTTCCATCAATGTCAATCATAAATAAATTAAATGGAAATCCTTTTTTTGATTTATGATTTGAAGAAAAAATAATTTTATTATCTGATGGATGGAAAAAAGGTGCCCAATTCGCACCACCAAGAGAAGTTATCTGTGATAATTCAGTACCATCAACATTACATATATATAATTCCATTTCAGTTGGTTTTACTAAACCCTCATTCAAGAGCATCTTATATTCTTCAACTTCCTCATTTGAATTTGGTCTAGATGATCTGAATACAATTTTAGAACCATCATTAGAGAAAAATGCACCTCCATCATAGCCTAACTCATTAGTAATTTGAATTAAATTGGAACCATCAATATCACACACGTATAATTCTAAATCACCAGATCTAATTGAAGTAAATACAATCTTATCACCAAGAGGTGATAATGTAGCCTCAGCATCGTAACCAGGTGAATCTGTAAGCTGATTAACAATATTTCCATTTAAATCAGCAATGAAAATATCAAAAGATTCATAAATTGGCCAAACATATTTTCCGTCCTCTCTCCTCTTAGGTTCAGGTGGACATAATGAATCTGAAAGATGAGTAGAAGCATAGATAATTAAAGTATCCCCAGGTAAAAAGTAAGAACAAGTAGTTCTTCCAAACCCCGTACTAATCAAGTTAGGTTGCATTTCAGACATTTGATGATTGTTAGTATCAGTAATAAAAATTTGATCACAATCTAGTCCCCAATTCTTATTATTTGATTGAAAAACAAGTTTACTATCATCAAAACTCCAATAAGCTTCTGCATTATCACCATCAATAGTTAACTGTTTAATATTACTAAAAAATGATTCTTGGGGATAAATGAGTTCTGAATTAGAAAATTTAATATCATTCGTCTTATTATCTAAACTTTTATTTGAATTTGTACAAGAAAATAAAGCACAAATGATAGTTATAAAATAAAATCGTTTCATAATTTTGAAATTATATATATATAAAATTAGAATTATTTGCTCTATGAAGAATATATTTTTACTTTTTTTTCTGTTTATATTTTTAAATTCTATTTATTCTCAAAATGAGAAAACTTCAATTATTAATCAAATGAAAATTGATGTATCCTATTTAGCATCTGATAAACTAAAAGGAAGAAAAACAGGATCATATGGAGAAAAAAAAGCAGCTAAATATATTAGAGATAAATTTAAAAGTAATGGATTAATACAAAAAGGAGAGGATGGGTATTTTCAATATTTTGAAACTACATTAAACTCGAATCCACACTATATTGAAAAAAATAAAAAGATTAAAGGAATTAATGTTATTGGCTTATTAGATCATCAACAAAAAGAGACAATAATTATAGGTGCACATTATGATCATTTAGGTTGGGGAACATACGGATCTCTACATACAGGTAATAAAGAAATTCATAATGGTGCAGATGATAATGCAAGTGGAGTAAGTATATTACTCAATCTTATTCAACAATTATCTAGTAATAAGAATTATAATTATTTATTTATTGCTTTTTCAGGTGAAGAAGAGGGACTACTTGGTTCATCATACTATGCAAAAAATCCAACAATAAGTTTAAATAATGTGAGATTTATGTTAAATTTTGATATGGTTGGTAGATTAAGTGATGAGAAAACATTAGCTATTAATGGTGTAGGAACAAGTGTTGAATGGAAAAATTTAATAAATAAATCAAATACTTTTAATTTTAAACTAATAACTTCCGATTCAGGAATAGGACCATCGGATCATACATCTTTTTATCTGCAAAATATACCCGCAATTCATTTTTTTACTGGCCAGCATGAAGACTATCATAAACCCTCTGATGATATTGAGAAAATTAATTTTAATGGAATGTATTTAATTCTATCATATGCAGAAAATATTATAAATAAATCTGTTGAAATTGATTATTTTTCATTTCAAGAAACTGAAAATGATACAACACAGACACCAAAATTTAATGTAACTTTAGGCATAATGCCTGATTACCTTTATAACGGTCAAGGACTAAGAATTGATGGTGTTAGCAAAGGAAAAACAGCAAGCATATATAAAATAAAAAAAGGTGATATTGTTATTGGTTTTGGTGAATTTGAAATCAATAACATAATGGACTATATGAAGGGTCTGAGTTTATTTAATAAAGGTGACAGTACTATAATTAAAATCAGAAGAAATAATTTAAAAAAAGAAATTCCTATAGTTTTTCAATAATTTTTTTATGATTAAGTTAATAAAACCTCACTTTAACAAATTATCTATTTACACATACATTACTTTGTTAATTATAATTATATTTTCCCTTTTTAAAGTAAAACCATGGAAGAATGCACAACAAGATCAAGCATTGATAAATTGGGATATAATTTCTTACTATAGTTACTTACCAGCACTTTTTATTCATAATGATATTCAATTAAAATTCATAAATAATGATACAATTGATTACAAGAGTAATAGACAATTCTGGCCAGAAACCTCACCAAATGGAGGAAAAGTTATCAAAACAACTATGGGAATGTCTCTACTATATTCACCTTTTTTTATAATTGGACATACATATGCTAAATTATCAAATAAATATGAATCTAATGGCTTTTCAAAGCCATATGAATTTTTTCTTACATTATCATCATTTTTTTACTTTATAATTGGACTGCATTATCTAAGAAAAACTCTAATAAAATTATTTTCTGAAACTGTAACATCAATAACAATAATCTCTATTGTATTAGGTACTAATTTATGTTACTACTTAACTATAGAACCTTGTATGTCACATGCATATAGCTTTTCACTAATTTCTACTTTTATATATTTTACAATTAAATGGTTTGACAGTCCTAAAATTAAATTTGCAATTATTCTTGGAATTTTAGCTGGATTAATTATTCTAATTAGACCAGTTAATATTCTAATTCTTATTTTTCCAATTCTATATCAATCTAACCTTTTAAAAAACACAACAACTTTAATATTTAAAAATTTATCTCATATATTTTTAGCAGGTTTAATAATAATAATTTTATGTTTTCCACAATTATTGTATTGGAAAATAATAACAGGTAACTGGTTCTTTAATTCATATATTGGAGAAACATTTTATTTTAATAATCCTCATATTATTGATTTTTTATTTAGCTACAGAAATGGATGGTTACTGTACACTCCTATTATGTCATTTTCACTACTAGGAATAATACTATTGTACTTTCAACAAAAAAAGTACTTTTTTCCATTAATTGTATTTACAACATTAAATATATATATATTGTCCTCATGGTGGTGTTGGTGGTATGGTGGCAGTTTTGGAATGCGAACAATGATTGATTCTTATGCAATTTTAGCAATTCCTTTTGGATTGAGTATTTCTTGGATATTAAAACAAAAAAAAATTATTAAATACTTTATATTTATTCTTTTAATTAATTTTATTTATTTAAATAATTTTCAAATTACACAAAGAAAAAATTCCCTAATTCACTATGATAGTATGACAAAAGCATCATATTGGATGACATTTGGAAAAAAATATATGAAATCAGAAGCTGAATGGAAAATATTTGAAAAAAAACTACAATCGCCTGATTACGAAAAAGCAAAACAAGGAATTAATTAGTATAATTTTTTACTTTTTAAAAAATGGAATTACCTATCGATATAAATATAAAACATGATTAATACTCTATCTATTATAATACCAGTATACAATGAAGAAAATACTGTTCGAAAATTATTAGAAAGAATAAAAGAACTTAAGCTAATTCATAATATAGAAAAGGAGGTCATTGTTATTAATGACTGTTCAAATGATTTGAGTAAAGAGAAAATTCAATTATTTATAAAAAAAAATAAAGACTTAAATATTTCATTATTAAATCACAAAACCAATATGGGCAAAGGTAGTGCTGTAAGTACTGGTATTAAAAAAGCAAGTGGTGAGTATAGTATAATTCAAGATGCAGATTTAGAATTAAATCCACAGGATATTAATAAATTAATTGATGCTGTACTCCAAAAAAAAGCAAATATTATTTATGGATCAAGATTTTTAAATAACAAAAAACATAAAAAAGAAATGATGATTAATCGTATTGCTAATATTATACTAACTAAAATAAGTAATATCACACTTAATATGCAACTTACTGATATGCAAACCTGCTACAAACTAATACCAACAGATGTATTTAAATCTATTTCTTTAAATGAAAAAGGATTTGCTTTTGACCCTGAAATTACGGCTAAACTAAAAAAATATAGTAATTTAACATTTGCCGAAGTACCTATATCCTATGAACCTAGAACAGAGGATGAAGGTAAAAAAATTAAATGGACACATGGTTTTAGACAAATATTTAGCATATTTAAATATAGTATATTTAAATAAAAAATAAACACTTTCTATTTAATACAGTAATGTTTTTCTATATAACCATCATTGTAAATATATAATAAAATAGATTCACTACAACCAAGATTAATTTCTCTACCTAAAATATCAGTAACTTTTATTAAACTTCGATTAATTCCATTTTCTTCTAAATCAGACCCATCACATGAATCTCCAATACCATTATTATCAATATCTTCTTGATTAGGATTATATACCCCAGGACAATTATCTATTTCATCACATATTCCATCATCATCTGTATCAATTAAACAATTTCCATCACAATCATAATATTCTACAGGACCTTCACCGTCACATTCACCACATTCATCTATTATCGCATCTCCACCGCAAATACCAAAACAATCAAGAAGATTCCCTTCACAATCACAAGTCCCATCTTCAATTTCATCACATCCACAATCATATATATCACCTGGGCCATTACATATTCCACAGTTATCATATTCTCCAATACATTCATCTATTTCATCACAAATCTCATCACTATCTAAATCATTTAAACAATTATTATTACAGTCGTAATATTCATCAGGGTACTCACAGATACTATTATTGTCAATTGTAGCTGTTGAATCATAATTACATGCATATGAATCTGTACATCCAGCACAAGATTCATATTCGCATGAACTATCACTTATCACAGCATTAATTGAATAATTACATGCTAATTCTTCAGTACAACCTATACATAAACCTTCTTCTGCATATTCACAATCCCCGCTATTTATTATAGCTGTTGGATCATAATTACATGCTAACTCCTCAGTACAGCCTGTGCATGTAGAATTATCACCATTACATATACCACAATCATCCAAAACTGCATTACCTCCACAAACTCCTGCACAATCAACATTTATAATACAGTTACCTTCACAATCAAAATTATCTTGTGCATAATAGCACGAACCATCATCTTCATCAGCATCGTAATTATAATTACAAGCAAATTCGTCCATACAGCCTTCAATAATACAAGAACTATTATCACCATTACAAACTCCACAATCATCAATAATTGCATCACCGCCCCACACTCCAAAACAATCCTGTGTACAATCATTTGTCATATCATTATCGCATATTCCACATTCATCTATTAAAGCATCACCACCCCACACTCCTAAACAATCTTGTGTACAATCATTTGTTATATCATTATCACATATTCCACATTCATCTATTAGAGCATCACCACCCCACACTCCTAAACAATCTTGTATGCAATCATTTGTCATATCATTATCACATATTCCACATTCATCTTCAATTGCATCACCTCCACACTCACTATTACAATCTACATTTACAATACAATTACCATCACAGTCATAATTGTTTGAAATAGGATAAAAGCATGATCCATCATCTTCAATTACATTTTCATCGTAATTACAAGCCAATTCATCAGTACACCCTACTGCATAATACATAATCCAACAACCCCCATCAAGTGTAATTTCATTAGAAAATTCATCTAAAAGTAAAATTGAACCCTCAAAAGTTTGGCCGTTAAAAACACCATTATACAAATATGTGTATTGATCATCAGTATCAACATACTCATTTCCACACATGTTCCATAAACCATTTAACCATGTACCATCACCTGGGTCATATAATAATGAGCCATCTGATGAATATTCAGTAACCCAAATTACATCATATATTCCATCGCATTCAAAATCTGCTTCCATAATCCATGGACCAAGAGTTAAGTCAATTATTTGATCATTAAAATACTCACATGATCCATCATCTTCCACTGCATCTAAGTTATAATTACAAGCAATTAAGTCAGTACAACCAGTTATTGAACTATATTGACATGATTCATCATCAATAGTACAGAATTCACAAAAATTAAGTGCTGAAACATCAGTACAACCTTCAATATTATACATTATCCAACACCCCTCATAAACATATTCTAATAATATTTCATCCCAAATAAAAATTTCTCCTGCAAAAGTATCAGATTCATACAAACCTATATATAAATAATTTCCTTCTTCATCAGTGTCCACATACTCATCTTGACACATATTCCAAAAACCATTTAACACTGTTCCCTCGGCTTCATATATTAAAGAATTATCTGATGAATATTCTGTTAACCAGCTCACATCATATATACCATCACATCCAAAATCTGCATCCATTATCCAAGTTCCAGTAGTCAAATCAACAACTGGTTCATTTAAATAAATACATGTACCATCATCACTATTTGCATTTATATCATAATTACAAGCTAATGGATCTGTGCAACCCGTTAATGTATCAATACCTGTATTAATTCTAATAGCAGCTGCATTTGGATTTGAATAAATTTGATCAGCAGATATATAAATTAAACTAGCATCAAATGGTTGTGGGATAGTTTCATCATCTAAAATATAAATATCATTTTGATTATAATTACTATTCATTTCAATAGCAACATAATAAGAATCAGGTAAAAGAGATACTAAAGAATTAAATGGAAGTGTAACATACCCATTATTAATATCAGCTTGAGTAATAGTATATAAATTACTAGAAGCTATATAATTATCAGAATTAAATGATCCACTTAAAACATTTTCAGTATCATAGATATAAGCAACTATGTTTCCACCAGACGTAGTTAAAGAATTAGATCCATATGCATATGAATCTAATAATAATGTAACATCTGAAATATTAGTTTGCTGAGATAATTCATAATAAGACATCATTATCAAACCATCACTAGCAACTTCACCAGTATTTGTATTATTAAATGTCGCTGTACCAATTCTATTTATTAATGGGTCACTATATACACCAATACCATCAAGAGAATAAACATCATTAGTGATTTCAAATTCTCTAAGATGACAATTATCAAATGATGTGAGATCATTATTCCAAAAAGATTCCCAACCTTGTGATAATTCTTCACTTGAACTTACACAAAAGTTTAAACTATAAAAATCTACATCTATTATATCAGTATTTAAATAACCCAAATCAAACATCGCCCACTCACCAGAGTATAAATAACCACTATTATCATAATCAGAATATAATTCATCTACTTCATTCCATAAATAAAGACCATAATTTGGATCAGTTGTATTATATTCCCCATCTCCTATCCAATCACCAACTGAATTATAAAGATCAGTATATAGAGTAATATTAGTTTGTGTCTCTGAGCCCCAGTTAAAAATTTCACCAAAAAGTGAAATATCATTCATTTGATTAATAGGTGTTCTACCATATTCGTGTCCTTCATTAGTATTAGAAATTGCACCCCAATTCATTACTAAATCATTTTCATTATTATTACTAATGCATAAATCATCTACAAACCAAGAAAAACCCCAAGATCCTGTCCAATGAAACCTTACCCACACTTGATCTTGATTAGCCGCAAAATCTGCTACATTAATACTTACTACAGTTGGGTTCCATGGAACAGATGAATTAGCGACACCTGAAATATCAGGAAAAACTTCATATATACCATTAGTAGAATTGGGTAAAGATTCAGGTGTTAATTCTGGCCAATTAACTCCATCCGTGCTTAAAACTAACCAACATTTTTCATATGTCCAACTTTGATAATAAGTCTCAAAAGAAATAATAGGGTTACTTAATGAAGAAAAATCTAATGGATAGGATGTAGTTATCCATGAATCTTCTACATCAGCACCTCCAGTTAAACCACCATATAGGTCCGAATCAATTAATGCACATCCATTAAAATAAGTTGTCGATTGTATTGTTTCAATTGGATAATCACCTAGTGATTGCAATCCAGTACCTATCTGCCAATCTAAACTACATGAATTTTGATCGTGATTAATATTCCAATTACTAGAATTTGAAAAATCATCATAATAAATACAATCACTTCCAGATTGTAATTCCCCTTCCAAATAAGTGTTTTCTAATGATTTCAGTTGAACATCTTTACTTAATTTAACAGAAACGTTTTCATTATTAGATGGATGAATTGAGTGATTATCTCTATTAAAATTTGTATTAATTAAATGGTCTGATGAAGAAAATTTTTTAATCAACTGATTGTTTTTTTCAAGAGTAATAATTTCATTATTGCTATTATATTGGGTTGGCAATAATGTTTGTGAAAAAATAGTACTTGAAATTATATAAAAGAGTATAAATAATATATTTCTCATCATTAAACGGGGTTTTTAAATTAAAAAGTTAAATATATACTAAAAATATCACTATTTCCAGAATGACTATTCTGGCTTTGTTAAATCATAACTTGAAGGAGGATTAAATATGTAACAAGAATTATGCTCAAATAAAAACCTTTTACCATCCTTTGAAAGATGCATATTTTCAGAATGAAAACAATCACCATTAATAGTTAAAATACCATTCAAATCAATTTCTTCAATTTTATACATTTTTATTTCTTGATTACTATGTCCATAATTTGGTCTACCTGGACCAGCTGTTTCACAAATAAAATAATTAGAGTTTTTGTACTTAATATAAGTTCTATCTGTTAAATTATCATCCTTTCGCTGAGTAAATGGTATATATTCATTAGAGTTATATTCTATATAATTATTATCATAATATTTAATTGCTGAAAATATATGTCCAGGAATCGATACAAAAACAATGTCATCTTCAGGTATCAAAAAACTCATTATACAAACAAATAAAATTGTCTTTGAATCACAATCTCCATATCCTTCAATTAAAACTTCAGGTGGAGTTATATAGCCATTTTTATAAATCCTTCTACTTTCCTTAGGAATTGCATAGGGAATATCTTGCACAAATTTCATTGCCATTTCAATTCTATTCTCTCTATTGTCTATTTTATTAAATTTTAAATAATTAATTATATATTGAGCAATTGGAGTAACCGATCTTTTATAAAAATCTACTATAGACTTTTTATTTTTTTTTATAATTCCACCATCTATTAAAAATAAACCCTGTTCAATAATTTCTTTCTTCTCATCTGTATTTACATTTTTAGAATTTTTATTTTTTTTAAGTAAAGAAGTTGGAAAACCAAATCTATTAATCATTAAATCTGTTTCTTCTTTTTTAAAAAAAAGTTGCAAACTATGTAATTTGTTAAAATGATCTTTAAATTGATAATCAATTATATAATCATTATTACTTATAATAGTAGAAATTTCAACATGTTCATTTTTAACATAATTGTCCTGACAAAAAATTATAAAAGGAATTAAAGAAAATAATAGAATCTTATACATATAAATAAAAGAAATTTAGATAAATATATAAAATTTAAAAAACTAATAGTTTGGCACAGTTCTTGATACTATTAAGGTGAACATTATTTTTATTTTATTGCTCCGTGCAATTCAGTCGCATTCTACGGGGGTATTTTTACAAGGATGACAACCTTTCGGAGCTTTAAAATATATTCAAAATCATACAACTTAATACTAAGTTAAATTTTATAATATTAGAGTATTTATTTATTTTTAATAATCTTAGTTAAAGATTTAATAAAAATATTAATTCTGTTTAATAAAAGAAAAACATATTATTGTATCTTGAATTTTATATGAGATTATTTTATATCACAATATTTTTATTTTTTACACACCTTTCCTATTCTCAAACTTATACTATAAGTGGCTATATTACTGACCAATCAAATGGAGAAAATATTTTTGGTGCAAATATTATTGTAGACTCACTTAGATTAGGAACAGCCTCTAATGGATTTGGATTTTATAGTCTAACATTACCTAAAGGAAAACATGAAATATCATACTCTTATGTTGGTTATGCTCAATTTAATTTTATTATAGATTTAAATCAAGATACTATTTATAATATTGAATTTCTAAGTCAAGATTCTCAACTAGATGAAGTAAAACTATATGCTGAAAAAAATATTGTTGAAAAAACAGAAACCTCAGTTATTGAAATTCCGATAAAACAAATATTAAAAATACCTGCATTATTAGGTGAAATAGATGTTCTAAAAGCCATTCAACTTCTTCCTGGTGTACAAAGCAGTGAAGGTACATCTGGGTTTTATGTTCGAGGCGGTGGCCCTGATCAAAATTTAATTTTACTAGATGGTGTCCCTGTATATAATGCAGCACATTTAGGTGGACTTTTTTCAGTATTTAATCCTGATGCAATTAAGAATGTTCGACTTACTAAAGGTGGATTTCCTGCAAGATTTGGAGGTAGATTATCCTCAGTACTTGAAATTGATATGAAAGAAGGAAATATGAAAAAGCTTAAAGGTGATATTACTATTGGACTAATATCATCTAAAATTACTTTTGAAGGACCAATCACGAAAGATAAAACATCTTTTATTATTTCAGCAAGAAGAACATATGCTGACCTCATAGTGAAGCCATTTATTCCAGATAATACTAATATAAGTATGTATTTCTATGATTTAAATATGAAAATTAATCATAAAATATCTAACAAAGATAGAATATTTCTTAGTAGCTATATTGGAAGAGATAATTTTGGAGTTGATTATCAAGAAAGTGATAACGATTACTCCGATGAATTGAATTTTGGATTAGGATATGGAAATATTACATCAACATTAAGATGGAATCACTTATTTAATAATAAATTATTTAGTAATACTACACTAACATATAGTAGATATGCTTTTAATACTGATTTTGGTATTAATTCGTCACAATTAACTGATTTGGGAAATGAAACTTTTGATGTTAATTTTGGATATCTTTCTGGAATAGAAGATTATGCAGCAAGAATTGATTATGACTATTCTCCTAATCCAAATCATGAAATAAAATTTGGATTTTCGTATACTAATCACCACTTCTTTCCAGGTGAAACAAATTTAAGTTTAAATTTTCAAACACAAGATTCAATACCAGATTTCTCCGTAGACACTCTTTTAAATTTCTCAGAAAATATTGATGTACATGAAATGTTTTTTTACATAGAAGACAATTTAACAATTACAGATAGATTAAAAGCAAATATAGGTTTACACTGTGGCTATTATTCTCTAGATAAAATTAGTCTGCAACCAAGATTTTCTACAAGATACTTACTTAATGAAAAGTGGTCGTTAAAATTATCATTTGCTGATATGAAACAAAATATTCATCTATTATCTAATTCATCTGTTGGATTTCCTAGTGATCTTTGGCTACCAGCAATTGATAGTGTTCCTTCACAATCATCAAGACAAATTGCAGCAAGTATTAATACAATACTAGAAAAAGGTAATTCTAAATACGAATTAAGTCTTGAAGGATACTATAA
The DNA here is from genome assembly GCA_002714185.1 of Flavobacteriales bacterium. Taxonomy (GTDB): domain Bacteria; phylum Bacteroidota; class Bacteroidia; order Flavobacteriales; family TMED113; genus SP256. Next base: position 21,725 of record PAWM01000009.1, read on the forward strand.
AACAATGTCAAATTTAATTACCTATAAAGCTGGGTACTCTAACTTAGAAAGTACTGAAAGTTGGGATAATGCTATTGAAACTGAAGGAAAAGGTGAATCGTATGGTATAGAATTTTTCTTACAAAAAAAGACTGGTAAAACTACTGGATGGATAGGCTACACATTATCTTGGACAAATAGACAATTTGATAATATTAATTTTGGAGAATGGTATCCATATAAATATGATAGAAGGCATGATATATCAATTGTCTTATCTCATGAAATAAATAAGAAATGGGATATTTCTACAACCTGGTCTTATGGTACTGGAAATGCAATTACATTTCCACAAGCAATGTACCTTGGACAACCTTATTCAGGCTGGGGAGGTCAAAACATGATTGACTTAGTAGAGTCATATGGCAATAGAAATTCCACTCGTCTTAATCCGTATCACAGACTCGATTTTGGATTAACTCATCACAAACATAAAAAACACTATGAAAGAATGATATCATTTGGTGCATACAATGCATATAATAGGAAGAATCCCTTTTTTGCATACTTATCTTTTGATAATAATGGAGATAGGGTTGCAAGACAAGTATCACTATTTCCAATTATACCATCAATTTCTTACAGATATAAATTTTAAATTATGAAAAAATATTTTATATTAATTTTTATTGGAATATTGTATTATTCTTGTGAAAACATGGAAACAGTAGTTGATTTAAATATTCCTGAAAGTACACCAGTATTAGTTTTAAATGGAATTTTGGATACTGATACAACTGTTCAAATTCTTATATCTCATTCAGTCGGAGCTTTTTCAAATGAAATACCAAATTCAATTGACAATGCAGAGGTGATATTATATGAAGATGATATATTTTTAGATACTCTTAAAACAAATCTGAATAATACAAAAAATTTTTACTTTTATAACTCTGGGAATTATGATTCAATACCAATGCATTACTATGAATCCAATATAAAACCTATTAAAAATAAAAATTATAGAATTCAAGCCAATCATTCAGAGTATCCATCTGTTTCTGTAAATACTTATATTCCTAATGATATTGAAATATTTAATATCGATGTCGATACATTAACAAACGAAGATCAAATTGGATTTAGTTTTAGTTTTATTGATGACTCAAATGCAAATAATTATTATAGATTAAAATTATTTTCTGCATGCTCAAAAGAATGGGAAGAATATGGTGAAATTGAAATATATTACTATGCAGGATATATGGAATTTATGTCAAATGATCCATCTTTTCCAAATAATGGTATTCCTTGGGATGGTTATACTTATTGGGGAGATCAAGTTGTATTTTCTGATGCATTATTTAATGGAGAAGAAAAAAATATTAGACTGGATATTGAAACTGGCTATTTTAGATATGAAGATTGTGACACAGTTAATCTACAATTTTCTGTTTTTAGCTCTGATACATATAGCTACTACAATTCATTAGAAAACCATATGGATGAAGGACCTGCAAATATATTTGGTGGAGAGGTTATTCCAGTATACTCTAATGTACAAAATGGTCTTGGGGCAGTTATTTCAACTAATGCTCAAATGATACAGATAAAACCCTAATTAAGTAATATCACTGAATATCTTCAGGTTTAAAGATTATTAATTTTTTAATATTTTCTTGCTGAAATTCATATATTATTTTTTTTGCTAAATCTTTAACTAAAACAGGTTTAAGTGAAATCAATATACCAAACTTATTAAAGATACTAATAATACTAATAATTATTTTTTCCCCATTTCTTATTAAATCAGATTGTCTAATTAAAGAAGGAGGTTGGAATATGTGGATACTATTAAAACTGAGTTTTTTTACTGCTTCTTCTAATTGTCCTTTCATTCTTGGATAGAATAAAAAAGATTTATTATTTGCTCCAATAGTAGAAACAAGTGAATAATGATTAATTCCATTTTTTGAGGCAATTAAAGCAAAATTATACTGATATATATAATCAACTAAAAACTGTTTTTTTTTATCACCTGCTTCTTTTAATGTTGTTCCTAAAACAGAAAATAAAACATCTCCGTTGATTAAATTTTCATATTCATTTAATTTGTTAAAATCAATTTTATGTACTGTTAATTTTTGATGCTTTAAATCTAAATCTCTTCTAACAAAAATTGAAACTTTTGAAATAAGAGGATTATGTAATAAATATTTAACTAATTCTCTACCAGTTGCACCTGTTGCTCCTATTACTAATGCATGTGATTCTTTCATTTAATATAATTATGTTGGTTATCAATAAATAAACACACTCTACTTATTACAAAATTTGTACAAAAATATGTCGGAGTAGCAGTAAATGAACCCCACCCTATTTAACTGACTAGGCATAGAATTAGACTTTGGGAAATAACAAAAATTAATCATAATAAGAATTTTATTTTAATAAAAGTTTGTCGGGGCAAGAGGATTTGAACCTCCGCTCTCACGCCCCCCAGACGTGCGCTTTAACCGGACTAAGCTATACCCCGAAAATATTTTTTCATATATTTAGATTAGTAAATTTAATATACATAAATCAATAATGATTATAAAGAATTTTTTTTTAATATTAATTATTGCACCTTTTTTTGTATTTGCTCAAAATGAAATTAAAGGCAAAATTGTTGACGAAAATCTTCAACCACTTCCAAATGCATCTATTTATTGGTTGAATTCAAATATTGGTACTACATCTAAATTAAATGGTGAATTTATAATTCAAAAAACTAATTCTGAACAAAATCAATTAATAATTAGCTTTATTGGTTACCATTCGGACACAATAGAAGTATTAAACAATAAAAAATCTATCATTACTTCTTTAAAAAAAACAGAGACATTAAATACTGTCAAAATAACTGAAAATTCATCCGGAATATATATAGATAGATATCAGGCAGAAAAAATAGAAACAATTACAGCTACAGAGCTAACAAAAGCTGCATGTTGTGAATTAGCAGGATGTTTTGAAACCCAAATGAGTGTGCAACCTAAAACAACTAATATAATTTTAGATAGTAAAGAATTGAGTTTACTTGGCTTGTCAGGTGTATATAATCAAATTCTAATTGATGGAAATCCAATAATATCAGGACTAAATTACACATACGGGATCAGTTCAATTCCAGGTACAATAATTAATAAAATTAGTATATCCCAAGGTCTTGCATCTGTTCAACAAGGTTCAAACAGTATTACAGGACAAATTAATATAGCTTTAAAAGAATATAATAAAGATGAAACATTCTTTTTAAATCTTTATTATAATAGCTTCGGAGCAAAACAGGCTAATGTAGATTTTAATTTTAGTACTGGTAAATGGAAATCTATAATATCATTACACACAACACAACCTTCGAGAAAAATCGATAACAATAATGATTCATTTTTAGATATACCGCAAACAAAAAAATATTCATTATATAATAAATGGATTTTTGGAAACACTAACGAAGGACTTTATACAACCACAATAATAAGATTCTTGAACGAACAAAGAATAGGTGGTCAAATAAATTTTAATATTACTGAAAATAAAGGAAGTAGTTACATTTATGGACAAGTTGTCGAATTTCAACAACCAGAACTTTATAATAAAACATCTTACAAATTTAATGAAACAAGAGCTATCACAATAGAGACAGGTATATCTTATCATAATCAAGAATCATTTTTTGGAACAACTCAATATTTAGCTAATCAAACAAATTATAATATTAAAATTGCTAATATTTTAAATTGGAAAACTCATAAACTAGTTAGTGGGATAAATTATACAAGATTTAACTTAAACGAAAATATTTTCTTTAATGAAAATTTTACTTTTAATAAGACATATCAAGGAATACCAAAAGATGAAAAAATTAAAAGCTTTTTTACTGAAAACAAATTTAACTGGAAAAGCAATAATTTACAATTAATTACTGGAATTAGAGCTGACCAACATAATGAATTTGGTTTATTTATTATTCCAAGGGGATTAGTGAAATATAATTTTTCAGAAAATTCAATTATTAGATTTTCTATTGGAAGTGGATGGAGAACATTTAATTTATTTAGTGAACATACTCACTTACTCGCTTCTAATAAAAATATAATTATTGATGAAAATTTAAAACCTGAAAAAGCTATAAATTATGGTTTAAATATATTACAAGCATTTTATTTTGATAATTTAGAAATGCAAATTACACTAGACTTTTACAAAACTGATTTCTCTAATCAAATCCACCCAGACTATCATCATAATCCTATAGAAATACATGTACACAATTTTGATGGAAATAGTAAAAGCAATTCCTTTCAAATTGAAATTGCATTAGAATTAATTGATGAACTAGGTATCAAATTAGCTTATAATTACCTTGATATTTTTAAATTATATGAAAATGAAAATAAATATAGCCTTCCTCTTACCTCAAAACACCATCTTCTAAATACAATATCTTATCGTCCTGTAGATAAAAATTGGTACTTTGATATGAATACTCATTTTGTTGGAAAGAAAAAACTAACAGATACAACACTGAACCCTCCAACACATCAAAGATCTTTATATTCTGATCCTTTTTGGATAGTGAACGGACAATTCACAATTAAATTACCTAAATCTAAATTAGACATTTATATTGGTTGTGAAAACATAATTAATTATACTCAAGAAAATCCAATAATTTCATGGCAAAATCCATTTGGACAATATTTTGATATAAGTAATATTTGGGGACCTACAAAAGGTAGAGAATTTTATGTAGGCATTAGAAAGTCGATAACATAACTAATGATAATATATCAATTATGAATAATAGACAATCAGGTGGTGAACAAGGAAGAAAGCAAGGATTTCAATATGAAATTGAATTTCTAAAATTGATACAGAATAAACAAAATGTCCTACATAAAATATTAAATTTAAAATATTTAAAAAACAATATTAATTTATCTTCTAATATAGAAGTCAATAAATTAGAAAATTCACCAGAAGATTTATTAACAAATGAAATAAAACCTGCTGCAGCTGATATTTTATTATTTACAGATAAATATTTTGTTGGAATAGACACAAAAAAACCTTCTTCATCACAAACACAGTGGGTTAGAAAAAGAATACCATTATTTTTAAATCTTGCAAGTAATGAAGAAAAAAAAGTATTTAACGAATATTTTAATTATAATGAAAATAAAAAAAGAACTTATATAGATACAATAACAAAACGTGAAATAATTTCAAATTATATAAATAAATTAAAATACATAATGGTCAAGCAGAGATGGAGAAGTTATCAAACAACATGGTGTGATTTTATAGCCAATCACGAAAAAAATACACTTAAATTAGTTTCAGTAAATGAAATACTTGAAAAAGAATTTACTATTGACAAAATGAATATGAATAGATCTAATTATTATTTTGGTAAGCATATAGCATTTAAACCATATGGATCAAGCCAACCTGACATGCAAATCCAAGTGCGAAAATCCATATTCAAATCTAAATATTGCATCAAGATTAAGTTTTAATTATGGAACAGCATATTCGGGCAATTCAAATTGTTAAAAATCAAATTATTGATCTTATGTTGTTATTGTCACAAAAAAAACTAAATGAAATTACAGCACAGACAAAAACCATTGATGACATGCTTAAACTCATAAAAAATTCTCCATATTAACAATAGAAAAAAATTAATTTCAAAAAATTTGATTAAGAATTTTCTTTAATAAAATTGGTGGTACAGCTTCACCCAAAACATGTCTTATTTGATTTTCACTAGTATTTTTAGAAAAACCAGGATCTGGCGGTAAACCCATTAATAAAAACAGCTCTAATAAACTTAGCACTCTTGCATCAGAATATGTACCATCTTTATTTTTTCGACCAGGGTGAACATTATTTTGAGATGAGATAGCACCATTACACATCGTAATAGTTGGGGAAGGTTTATCCCATGATATCCTTTTATATGTTGTTAAAAATGCTCTTATTTTACGGCCATTTATTGAGGGATAGAATACTTTATTATTTAAAGCAGTTTGACCAGTTGGAGTATTCTGCATCCATAAAATATGAGTATCTTTATGTTTCTTCGCAAAATGATATTTAATATTGGATATTTGACCACTCTCTAAACTTGGAAGATAACCAATAGTTTCTTTCACAGTAATCTGTTTTTCTTTATCTGGAATTTTCCAATTTAATTGAATATCTTTTTTGGATATTAAAATAAATGCTCGTTTCCTATTCTGTGGAGTTCCAAAATCTGCAGCATTTAATATATCAAAAGTAATATTATATTTAGGTTGCAGTTTTTGCTTAATATAATCAGTTATTTTAATCCACTTACCATTTACCTTTATCACAAATTTCAACATACCTGGTACATTTTCAATTAAAGCAAAATCTACATTTAAATCTAAAATAGATTTAACAACAAAAATGATTAATTTATTTCTTGGATCATTTTGATCCATTTTACCTGCGACACTCATTCCCTGACAAGGTGGAGTAGCAATAACTAAATTACAGTTTTGAACTTGTGATGAATTAATAACTTTATTATATATTTCTTCATCAGTAATATCACCACAAATCATATTACTTTTTGGATATAAATCTCTATAGATAGAAGCTCTTTTTGGTAATAATTCATTTGCTACTTTAACTTCTATACCAATATCATTTAAATAAAACTCGCCTATTCCAGAAGATGCAAATAATGATAGTGCATTAATAGGTTTGTTCATCATGGTAAAATAAATTGAATTAGCTAATAAATTAGTTTTCTAATATAATAAATTCCTGAACATAAATTATTAGTGATAAGAATTAGTCTATTTAATTCTTAAAGGAATTAATTTTCTACCATTTCTTCTTTTACCTTCTTCACCAAAATCTAAACGAGCTGGACCTACCACTTCACATAGATAATATCTTTTACCATTTGAGTAAAAATACCTTGAATCTCTAGTCATAGATTCATTATAATAAACAGCTGCTAATAAATGGTCCGGTTCAATAACAAAAACAATATCATTTGAATCAATCATATGGCTTAATATACATGCAAACAATAATGATTTAGAATCACAATCTCCATACCCCTTCACCAACACTTCCAAAGGAGCAAAACAACCATTCTTAAATTTTTTTTTATTTCTTTTTGGTCTTCCATAAGGAATATCTTGTATAAATTTCATTGTAATTTCAATTCTATTTTTTTTAGAATCATTATTATTCTTTTTTAATACTTCAATTAAATCATTTGCAATAATTTTAAAAAAAGGCTTGTAGAATGAAACAATTAAATTATAATCTAGTTCTAGCACATCATCTCTATCCACAAATAAACCATACAAGCAAATACTATCAACTTCTTGCTGTCTTATAGCTTTTTTCCTATCTACTTCTTCTTTAGAATAACCTGAAAAAGTATATTTATCAAATAATGAATATGGAATACCTAGTTTGTTTATTGCTTGGTCAGTTTGATTTTTATTAAAAGATAAGTTCATATGGTTAATTTGACCAAAATGATCTTTATAAGTGTAATTAAAAATATAATTACCGCCTGAAATATGTGTTTTTATTTCAACATGATTATTTTTTGAATATTTGTTTTGTGAAAATAAAAATAATGGCAAGAAAAATAAATATAAATAGTATCTCATTGCTTATATAAATGAATCAATTAACTTTTTTTAATAATATCTACACCACCATCTTTATTAACTAATTGAATTTTAAAATCTTTAACTTTGCCATCTCTTACAACAGATACTTTAACATTCATACCTGGATTTTTTTTCATCATTTCTTCTTGTAATTCAGAAATATTTGAAACAAACATCTCATCAATATTAATAATTATATCTCCTTCTCTTATTCCAGCTGCTTCTGCATTACTATTTACAGTATATCCATTAACATAAATACCAGATCTATAGTCTATCCCTAAATTATTTGCTAAATCAGTAGTCATTTCTTGAATGTAAACACCAAGAAAAGCTCGTTGGACAATACCATAATTAAGCAAATCATTATACACTTTAATTACAATATTTGAAGGAATCGCAAATGAATAACCTGAATAAGCACCAGTGGTACTAGCAATTGCTGTATTAATACCAATTAAATTTCCATTTAAATCAACTAAAGCTCCCCCACTATTACCAGGGTTTACTGCTGCATCAGTTTGAATAAATGACTCAATAGAATACTCTTGTTGTAAAATATTAATATTTCTAGCTTTTGCACTTACTATTCCAGATGTTACTGTTGAATTTAAATTGAGTGGATTTCCAATTGCTAAGACCCATTCTCCAACATGTACTAAATCTGAGTTAGCAAAATTTAATTTATATAAATTTTTAGCATCTATTTTTAATAGAGCTAAATCAGTAGATGGGTCAGCAGAAATTACTTTTGCTGTATATTCTTGTCCGTCAAATAATGAAATTAACACTTCATCAAATCCATTAATAACATGATTATTAGTAATTATATATCCATCTTCACTTACAATAACACCAGAGCCTGAAGTATATTGATGATTAGGTACTTGATAATGGTCATAAAAACCAAAAAAATGATCAAAATATAAATACTCTTTTATATCTTCTTTTACTCCTTTAACATGAACTACGGCCCTGGTCCCTATTGATGCAGCTTCTTTAAAATCTATTGAATTATTTGAGCTATAATTAACATAATTAATAGGTGTATCTTTAACAAAGGAAATATTTTTTTTACTTCCTAATAAAAAAAATATTACTCCTGTAAGAAAAAGAATTAAAATGTTCTTCAAATTCATATTTTTGATATTTTAATACATTAATAACGTTAAGTAAAAATAGATATTATTTAATTACAACTTTATTTTATAACTATCTTTAAATTTAGTGAATTTACTTTTTAGTGGATATGCAAACTTCTCATATCTTCTTGACAATGTATAACCTCCTTGATCTCTTGAGATTAAATTAATAATCATATTAATCTGTTTATCTTGGGGAGCTGAAATTAATTCATTTTTTGGTATCAAAAACTCCCACTCAACCGGTAATTGAGAATTATTAGTTTGTGACTTAATGAAATATGCAGATGAAGAAATCCTATTTTCTTTCTCAAAGAAAATATATGATGATGTATCATTTAACTCACCCATTTCATTTACTCCTTTATTATAAAAACCTCCAATATCAAAATTAATATTTTTTATTCCCTCAACAATTAGATTGTTTTTACTAATGTAGTATCTTTTATCATTTTCAGAAATTAAATTATTTTTATCAACATCAAATTCTAGACAAGGCCAAACATCTTCATAAGTTTTTATTTTAACACTGATGAATGGAACAACACAAGAATTATAATCCTTATCAATTAATGAGCAAGACATATCAATATTTGTATTTAAAAAATCAATTTTTTCAACATATTGATTATAATAATTTAATGACCTATTAATACTATCTGTTTCTTGAGATATAGTAGTAAAAAATTTAAGGGTATTAAGTTTTTCATTATTAATAGTAACACTGTCATTATATAAATCAATTAAATTTAAATCTTTATTTAAATAATCAATCGCACTTTCCTTTTCATTTACAAAATACAACTGATCACACAAAATCGAATTAACTTGTCTTAAATGTTCAAAACCATAACTTTGTGTATTAGTTAAAACAGACTCATAGTTTAATAAAATATAATTTTCTATTGATTTATAAAATTCAATTGTTTTGAAGCGTTCTTTTATACTTGGATTTGTTGCTAGTTCTGTAGAGTGAACTAAAAACTCACCTGTGTTCATTAATAATAATAACTTAGCATCTTTAGGATTTTCAAAATATGTAAAATCATTATTTTCTAAAAATTTATTACCTATTTCAAATGCTTTAAGACTTTCTGATTTATATTTTTTAACATCAAAATACTTATAATACCACACTATATAAGAATAAGCATCCATAATAGGAAATATTTTTTCTTTTTCCTTCCATTTTTTTGCTGCAGATACTAATTGATGATTAATATTAACATAATTATTGTGCTGAATATCTTTATTTGACAACCAATTTATCTTATAGGAATAAAAATCAAATTCTGTATCTTCAAATTCAAATGTATTCCAAATTGGCCAACCTATTCCATTAAATTTACTTTGATCTTTTTGTATAATTTTTAAAATCTCTAAAGCTTCATTACAAAAACTAATAATATCACTGTTATCATGATCCCAATAATAATATATCTGTGCTCTTAATAGAAGAAGTTTTAAACGATAATATAAATTATATTTTAATAGGGATGTTTTTTCATGTTCTAAAAAGTTAGATAATTTTTCAATCATAATCAGATCATTATCATTGTATAAACCATCTGATTCTGGTATACATAGCATATAATTACCGTATGCATAAGAATACTTAACAAATACTACATGATTTGCATCAAGAAAACCACTATTATTATCAGACTCTATCTCCCAAGTATCCTTATTGTTATTGATGTGATTTAATAAATTAATATAAGCTAATTTGGATTCATTAAAAATACCATTTCCATAAAGTAAATTTGCTTTATAATTATAAGCCTCTACCATTTCATAATGACCATATCCAAGTAAATTATCATTCATTATTTTACTAATTCTTTGCTCAGCAAAATTTGATATTAATTCACGATCATCAGTGAAATTGAGTAATTGATTATCAATATAATATTGCATCCATTCATCATACTGATTAAAATAAAAATTAAATGTAGATTGATCATTTATATTTCTATAATCAATAATAATATTATTAAATATATTATTAAATAATTTTAATCTTTTAACAAGCTCATTTTTTGTAAACAATAATGAGTCTCTAAGGTAGAAATCAGACTTAAAACTGTAATTTAAAACATCTAAAGAATTCACACCATTCTTATTTTTCATGGCAATATTAAATGCATCATTTTCAAGTTTAAATATTTTTTGCTTATACTTACTCTTAGTATTATTTTCTAATTTATTTGATATGAAAACAATATTCTTATACCTTCTTGAATTATTTGTAAAAATATCAATACTATCAAGATAATTTTGTGCATATTCAAGTTGTAAATCTCCAAAATTTATTGATGATAAAACCATTTTCTCATATCTTTCATCACTTATTTCATTAATAACATTTAACAATAAAGGAAAATGATCACAAAATCTTACACCAGCAGCTAAAATCGCTTCAATGTCAACATTATTATTTAATTTGGACAATTCAATACCTTTATTTATAATATTCTGATTAATTAAATAAATTGAGTCAATATTATTAGTAATGTTTTCTTTTAAGTCAGATAATATGCTTAATGATTTAATAGTATCAAAATAGCTATTCTCATCCATAGCTGCTTCAATAAAAGTGTTAAGTGCTGAGATACTCCATTTATATGAAAGATAATCTAAATTTGATGTCAAAGCATAATTAATTAAATTTTGATTTGTATAATTAATTTCAGAAAAAATCATTGAACTTATTGTCAATAAATTATAAGCCATCAAAGGTTCTTTTTCTTTTAAGAATATACCAGTTAAATAATTTGAACATGCAGTTCTAAAGTTATTTATTCCAAAATTTTCTTTATTGAATTGAATAAGTTTCTTACCATTTTCTATATATATTGAATCAATAAAATTACTTTGATCCCAATCAACATAAGATTTAACTCTCAAATACTTGTAAAAAGCTTCTGAATAAGATTCTTTTTCCTCCTGGGAATTAATTCCCTCTGTTTCTAGTAACAATTTTGCATTAAAAAAAGAATTATAAGACTTAGTTTGTAAATCTAAATATTCTTGATGTGTATTAACAGAATCTTTTATCTCCCAATAAATTTGACCTATATCTAAATATACTTTTATTAACTTTTTTTTATCAATATTTTGCATACTACTTTCAAAATAATTTTGAAGTACAGTATATTTCTTAATAGCAGATTCTATATTACCTTTCTTTTTATCCTCTTCAGCTTCTTTTTGTAAACTTTTTACCTCTATTTTGGTATAATCTTTTTTCAGAAGTAAATATAAATCTCCTTCAAACTCACCGAATAATTGTGGACTTTGTAAACTTCCATTTTTTGCACTTTCAGACCTTACTAATCTTCCAGTTTCTTTAAATATTTCTTCAATTTTTAAATTAGGTTTTTTCATAACTGAAGCTAATATTTCAGTATATAAACTATTATTTAATTCAACATTATCATTTGCAACATATCCAGCTTTAGTAGAATAATGAACTAATACACCAATTGCTGGTATATTTGGCTCAGCTAAACCAGTACCACTAATACTTTTCCCCTTCCAACCTTTTTCAAACGGATTATTTCTACATGCATCTAAAATTACTATATGTAGTTTATCTTCCATTCTTTCAAGATCTTTTAAAAAATTGTGAAAATCATATGCTTGATCTTCAACATCAGTAATTGTTGGATTTGAAGGGAAATCAACTGGAATTAAATAACTATTATTGTAACTATCTTGAGTCCCATGACCAGAATAATAAATAAAACCTACATCAAAATTATTTCTCAACTCTCTTTTATAAGAACTAAAGGCACTTCTCATTTGATTATAATTCAAATTGTTAGCAATTATTATAGAATCAAATGCTAACTCTTTAAATGTTTCTGCCATCAATTTAGAATCATTAACAGGGTTAGTTAAAATAGCATTTTTATCAATATAATCTTCATTACCAATAACAAGTGCTAATTTTTTTTGATTTTGTGATAATAATAAAATTGGTATTAAAAATATGTGTAGATATAAGAAACGCATAAAAATTTATTAAAAATTTATCTAATTTAAATAACTTTTCATTAAATTACTAAACTGATTACTAGTAGTTTATGAAATTTAAAGTATTAATTTTGTTTTTTTTGTGTTCTTCATATTTTTATGCACAAAAATTAAGTGAAAATTCTGTCAATAAAGTATATGATGATATAATAGATGCAATTGGAAATAATAATCCTAGACCACCCAAGTTAATTATTAAAAAAAGTGAAAAAAATCCAGCAAGTTATTTGTCAGATAAAAAAATCATTAATATTGAAAATAAAGTTTTAGAAATTTGCTATTCTTTTGGTAAAGATTCATTAAATGCACTTTCATATATTTTAGCTCACGAATTAGGACATCATTATAGAAATCATGGATGGACAACACAATTTGCAAGTTTAGACTTTAGTAATGAAATTGATAAAAAAACAGAAGACGATCAACAAAGAGTTGATGATGAAACAGAAGCAGATGTATATGCTGGTTTTTATGCACATATTGCAGGATATGATGCATTATCCTTAGCAGAAAGATTTTTAGATCAAATTTACATACAATATAACTTACCCGATTCACTCCCTAATTACCCAACATTACAACAAAGAAAAAAAATCATAAATGAAAATAAAAGACAGTTTGAAAAATTAAAAAATATTTTTGAAATTGCTAATATTACTATGTCTACAGGAAACTACGATTATGCCAAAGAATTATTTTCTTATATATTAAATCAAGGTTTCACAAGTAGAGAGATATATAATAACTTAGGATTATCATATATTTATGAAGCACTTAATTTAGGACTTGAAGAATCATTATTTAAGTGCCTCATTCCATTTGAATTAGACTTAGATTCAAGACTAATAACACAACCTAAAACTCGGTCATTAAATGATATTGATAAGGCAAAAGATTTATTTAACAATGCAATCGAACAATTTAATACTGCTCTTCAATTAGATCCAAATTACTCATATGCAAAAAAAAATCATTACTTTGCTAATATTGCACTATCTATTTTAGAAAATAAGGAAAAAGAGAATATAAATATTGAAAATATATCTGATTTAGATAACACCTGTAAATTTTGTGTATATGGATTAAATGAGATTTCAAACAAAAGATTAAGAAAATCAAAATCTTTTTTCAAAAAAGGTGCAAAATCTAGTTGTAATATTTGCACTATTAATCTTGATTTTGATAAAAACAAAATTTCAGATAAATCTTTAATAAATCAAAAAAATACTAATTATGAATTTGATGACTGTAGGTATTTCAGATCAAATGATTGTAATATGTATAAAAAACTATATTCAACAAAATTATGTGTAAATAATGAAAAAGACATGAACACATTTAAGTTAAAAAGAAAATTACAAGGAAGAAGTTCATGTATTGAGATTAAAGAAATTAAAAATAACAATGTAAATAATAGTATTGACATTAATATTGGTGACAGTATTGATGCATTAAAGGATTATAATTTAAAAATTGTTAAAGCAGGTAATACCCAATATTCTACAATAGTCAATAAGAATATAACATTTGTAAGTGAAAATAATATTATTTACAAGTGGCTACAAAGTCATAGAATAGATTAATTATCAATTCGTTACAGTTCACTTTCTAAAATGAATAAAAATTTATATATTAGGTTGATTAATTAAATTCCCCTTTTACAATGTATAAAATTTTATATCTTTTTATAAGTTTGATATTCATAAGTCAAACAAACTTAACTGGACAAACTCTAAATCCTCATTCTGAGGAAGATTTAATTGAATTTTCTAAAATCTTTAGCTCTAGTAATAACAATTATGGTTTTTCAAAAATAGATTTACCGGCAAGTTATAATTTAAAAATGTTCACACCTCCAATTGTAGAGCAAAATGGAGGTAGTTGTGTTGGACATACTGTGGCTACAAGTCTTTCAACAACATATAATGTAGTTAATAAAACCTCTGAATTTGGAAGAAGACAAAGTCATAGATTTGACCCATATTATGTTTACACAGCTTTAAAACAGCAAAATGATGTTAAATGTAGTATTGGCTGTGAGTGTGGTGCATATTTATGGGATGGAATTGAATTAGCAATAGATTTTGGAATTAAAAAGAAATTTGTAGAACCAAAACTTGAATGTAGAGATATATTAACATCACAAATGCTTAATGGCCTAAGTCAAAAAACAAGCCATTACACTATTGATGATTATTATTCATTAATCAATTATGATGAAAATGGAAAGAAAACTGTTTGGGAATTAGACTGGATAAAAGAAGCAATTTATTTTGGTCTTCCACCAATGGTTGTGATTGGAGTTGGTAGCGAATTTGATCGTGTAACTTCATCGGGACTATATCAATTACCTAAATCAAAGGAAAATGAAAACGGATTACATGCTGTCACTTTAATAGGTTGGAATGATAGTAAAAATGGTGGTTCTTTCTTATTTCAGAATAGCTACGGTACAGATTGGGGAGATAACGGATATTTTTGGCTAACATATAGAGATTTCAATAATAATGCATATTGGGGATTTATAATTGATAAGGAAGATTATTCAGATTGGAAAGAAGATTATAGAACAAATTCATACTATAAAGGGGGTGTATATGAGAAGGGAGTAAAAAAAGAAGGCTACTCATATGAAGGAGAAATAAATAAGAATACAAATTTATTTAATGGAAAAGGGATTTTGGATACACCAACTGCAACTGCAATTGGATATTATGACGAAGGTCACAAAGATGGCTGGTGGCTTGTTTGTTATGATGCATATGAAAAAGACGGAACAAGAGTACCTGATCCATTCTATGGCTGGATTCTTTTCGACCAAGGTGTTATAATTGAAAAAGATTCTTTTGGTTTTACAATAGGAGCTACTAATAATAAAAAAACTCTTATAGAAGAACTTAATCTTGAATCTTATGATTTACCAATCTCTGAAGAACCTGCAACAATAGATGATTTTATTCAAAGTGATCTTGATTTCTTCCAACAAAAGTTATCAGCTGTAGAATAAATACAATTATTTATTTTTCTTTATGTATTTCAATGACTCTCTCTTACTAAGATTACTTAGTTTATTTTGTTTTACAAAATCTATAACCCAATCTTTATTTGTTTTACTATACTCTCTTAATATCCATCCTATAGATTTATTAATAAAAAATTCGTTGGAATCAGTTAAAAAATATATAATTTGAGAAAGTAATTCAGTATTTAATTTTTCTTTATACTTTAATTGAAATAAAACACATGATCTTTGTAACCATAAATTATTTGAATTTAGCCATTTATTTATTTGAACATCAATTATCTCTGGATTTGATTTAAAATATGAACCTAATATTTTAGGTGCTATAAAATCAATAGTATCCCACCATGATTTATTTATTATCATAAATTCAAATAATTTAATATCATTAATCTTAAAATAATTTAAATTTTCTAAAACAAACTCTTGGGCAGTATATTGAAATTCTCTTTGTTGCTTGTTCCATAAAATCTTAATTGTTTCTTGAAAATCTTTAACTGATTTAAATCTATATTTTGTCACTAAAGATTGTGTAATTTTTTTTCTTTCAGATGATATTAGTCCGTAAAATTCAAATTGATTTCTCAAATATGCTTCCTGTTTATTAGCAATTATAAGATTTGATTTTTTCTTAAATGATTTTTCAATATAATTTATTAGTTGTGTTGATGTCATATATTAATAAAATATGATATTATTTATAATAATTGCAGTAAATTAATAAATTATGAGAAAAAAAATATTATTACTAGGTTCAGGTGAATTGGGTAAAGAATTAGTTATTGCATTACAAAGATTAGGACAATATATTATTGCGGTTGACAACTACAAAAATGCACCTGCAATGCAAGTATCTCAAGAATTTGAAGTAATAGATATGCTAGATGGAAAAGAATTAGATAGAATTGTAGCTAAACACAAGCCTGATTATATTGTCCCAGAAGTAGAAAGCATAAGAACTGAACGATTTTATGATTATGAAACACAAGGAACTATAATCATTCCTTCTGCAAAAGCTGTAAACTTCACAATGAATAGAAAAGCAATTAGAGATTTAGCTGCAAAAGAATTGGGAGTAAAAACAGCTAAATACAAATATGCAACCTCTTTAAAACAACTTCAAGATGCAGTTAAAAAAATAGGTATTCCTTGTGTTGTAAAACCTCTCATGTCTAGTTCAGGAAAAGGTCAATCAACAATTAAAACTAAAGAAGATATTCTAAAAGCATGGAATTATGCAATAACAGGATCCAGAGGTGATTTGCAAGAAATTATTATTGAAGAATTTATTCAATTTGATTATGAAATAACATTATTAACTTTAACACAAAATAATGGCAATACACTTTATTGCCCTCCTATTGGACACCGACAAGAAAGTGGTGACTATCAAGAAAGTTGGCAACCAAAAGATATGGATAATTCAATCCTAATGAAAGCTCAAAAAATTGCTTCTATTGTAACTAATTCATTAGGTGGAAATGGAATCTGGGGCGTAGAATTTTTTGTAAAAAAAAATGAAATTTATTTTTCTGAATTATCACCAAGACCTCATGACACAGGAATGGTAACATTAGCAGGAACTCAAAATTTTTCTGAATTTGAACTACATGCTCGTGCAATTTTAGGTATACCAGTGAATGAAATTACATTGATGAAAAATGGTGCTTCAGCTGTTATATTAGCAAATAAGAAAAATGATTTTTTTCCAACTTTCACTGGTTTAGAAGATGCAGTTAAAATTAAAAATACAGATTTTAAAATTTTTGGTAAACCTACAACACATCTAAATAGGAGAATGGCTGTCAGTCTTGCTTATGGAGATGAAAAAGTTGAAATTTTAATTAATAAAGCGAAAAAAGTAGCTAATGCTATAAAAATAGATGGTTAATTTTCAATATTAAAATTCAGTATTTCAAGAACTGTATTAAATTCAAACATTTTTCCTAAAACTTGCTGACTAAATAATTTATTTTTATGTTCAAAATAATTCCAATTATTATTGAATTTATTGTAAATACATATAGTTTCAAGTATAACCATTAACGGTTCATTATCATCATTATTCTTTCTATTAATCGAACTACTTAATCTATCAGAAAGATTATCCTCTACAATTGAATGACTAACAACATAAATAATATGATTTTCTTGTTCTACTCTACTTAATATATTATGAGTAATGAATTTTTTATTACCTAAAGGCAATCTATTTTTCTTTTCCCTAGCTTCATTTTTTAACTTATTCTTTATGTCATTATTAGATAAATATATACTAGAATTTTCTCTAATGACTTGAAATAATTCCTTAGGGAAGTACTTAATACTTCTTTGAGGAGTATTTATAAAACAAATTTTTAAATAATTATTAAGATTTATAACAAGATTTGTTTCTTCCTTAGATTCCGGAATAAAAATAATTTTGTTATTTAATTCTTGAGAATAAATATGATAATTAAAAATAATAGTCAAGAAGGTTAATATAAAAACTGAATGTTTCATAAAATGAATTTTATCAATAAATATAAGGTTAATTTATTATAGACAACATTATTGGCTTTATATAAAATGTATATTTGAATAATGAAAAAAATATCAACTTATGGTATTAAATATGCTGGGTCAAAACTTAAACTCATACCTCATATAACAACTATTTTATCTGAGCTTAAAGATGTTAAAACTGTTCTTGATGGCTTTAGTGGGACAACAAGAGTTTCTCAAGCATTTGCTCAACTTGGATACTCTGTAACATCCAATGATATTTCAGTGTGGTCTGATGTATTTGCTCATTGTTTTTTAAAATCAACCAGAAGTGATAAATTCTATAAAGAAATAATTGATTATTTAAATTCATTGAAAGGATATAGCGGTTGGTATACAGAAAATTATGGTTCAGATGTTATAAATGAAAAACAACCTTTCCAATCAAAAAATACTAAAAAACTTGATGCTATTAGAGATGAAATTGAAAAATTAAATCTTGAGTGGAGTGATAAATCTGTAATATTAACAAGTCTTATTTTTGCATTAGATAAAGTTGATAGTACTTTAGGTCATTTTGCATCATATCTTTCAAAATGGTCACCAAGATCTAATAATGAACTATTCCTCACCCTACCAAAAAGATTTACTACAAATAACTTAAATCATAAAGTTGTTAGAGATGATATTTTTAAAACAATTACTAAATCTGAATATGACTTTGTGTATTTTGACCCACCATATGGATCAAACAATGATAAAATGCCACCAAGTAGAGTTAGATATGCTTCTTATTATCACATATGGAAAACTATTATTATGCATGACAAACCCAAATTATTTGGTAAAGCTAATAGAAGAGAAGATACAAGAGATTTTATATCACCATCAATATTTGAAGAGTATAGAAAAAATAAAAATGGGTCATTCATCGCCATGAAAGCACTAGATAAATTAATTCAGCTAACTAATTCTAAATATATTTTACTTTCATATAGTTCTGGTGGTAGAACAACAAAAAACGAATTATATGATATAATAAATAAATCAGGAAAAATATTAAAAGTTATTGAGATTGATTATAAAAAAAATATTATGTCTAAACTCAGTTGGACCAACAAGTGGGTGACCAATGAAGGTAAATATTTAGAATACTTGTTTTTAATGGAAAAAATGTAAATTATTAATAAATGGATAGAATATATTAGGAGGTAATAATGAAACTTTTATTCTTGATATACTTGTATTACCTACTGAAGATGATGAATGTGATGGTCTATCTGTTAATGAAAACAACAATACCAAAAAAGTCATCAAAACTATAGACTTACTAGGAAGAGAGATTTCAAATAAAGATAATTCAATTGTTATTTATATATATAATGATGGAAGTATTGAAAGAAAATATTGTGTAAAGTAATTATTTACTTAATTCGTTATTTATAAGGCACTTTACAACTCTTTTTGAATTTAAAATAGCATTATTATGATATTGAATGCCCGATCTACATGCTTGTGTCCAATAAACATCTTGACATTCATTATCAATAAAATTCCAAATTTTATTTCTATTAACAGAGTTATCTAAAGTAAAAATAGGAAGTTTAGGCTCATAGATTTTGATAATTTTTGATTCATCAATTTGATTTTTTATAAAATCTTCATAGTTAATAGTATTATAAACAAATGTAATAGTACAATCAAAGACTATATCTGACATAATTGGTTTAATAGTATTTGTTATATAATATTTGTTCGTTGTTTTGTTCATATGTGTTTGATGAATCCAGGGCATATTTTTAATTTGAGATAAATCCCTATGTAAAATAACATAACAATCCATTTTAGGCCACTTTTTTAGCTCATTAATCAAGCTTTTTGACCCTATATTTTTTATAAGAGGTAAGGCTTGAAATGGTTGAGTTGCAAATAATATTTTATCACAATCTAATTTAGTATCATTATCTAATTGAACACTAATCTTATTATTATCTTTAAATGCACCGATAACACTAGTATTTAATTTCTGGGTATAGTTATTGTTTTGGAGTAGATTCTCTTCTAATTTATGTATAAGTCTACCATCTAATACACACCAACCATTTTCATATTTTTTATAATCTTTTTTTCTAATTGTAATTTTTAATGCATATTCATATATGAACGCACCAAATATATGAGCTGGTTGGGAACTAATATCATCAAATCTACACCAAGTATTGATACCAATCCATGGCATAAATACATGTGTAAACACAGATGAGTTAGTTAAGCGATTTCCTAAAACATTCTTGATACTTTTCTTAGATTCAGGTTGTAATCTAAATTGATAATAAAACAAAAACATAATACAAATTCCATCAATAATCTCTTTGATAGTACATTGTTTAAAAATGTATTTAAAAAAAGACCATCCTCCAGAACCCATCTTAAGAGATAAAGCCTTGTCTTGTAATATAATTTGCCCCTCTAAATCCACAAAGTTGTGTGGTGTTTGTTCAATACCATATTCACGACATAAATTTAAATAATGAGGTTGTTGACAAGGCAAAGTAACTATAACAGTAGTTGCATAATGTTTTCCATCTTTTAAATACGGATCATTATTACCACCAACAATTTGTCTTTTTTCTAATAAAGTTACTTTAGCTCCTGCTTCTAATAAATATTTTGCTGCACTTAAACCACTTATTCCTCCTCCAACAACAATAATACTTTTACCTTTTAAGCCACTCTTAGGAATATCTACTTCAAGAGCATCATCAGCTAAAAATTTAGAAGTTGAAGTGGGATGCTCAATACTAAGAATTTTAATTACTGAAAAAATACTTATAACAACAAATAATATTACAGAAATAATAATCATTTTATAAGGGAGGTAATTTTAGAGTTAAGCGGTTTCACTTTACTTGTAAAATGACCAATTAATTTACCTGATGGATTGATTAAAAATTTATTAAAGTTCCAAGAAATTTTAAAGTCATCTACTAAATTATTATTCTTCTCCGTTAACCAAGCATATAGTTGATGTTTATACTGTCCTTTAACATTAATTTTTGATGTCATAGGAAATGATACATTATATTTATCCGTGCAAAATTTTAATATTTCAGCCTCACTCCTAGGTTCTTGATTAGCAAATTGATTAGAAGGCACACCTATTACAACAAGATTATCATATGTTTGATAAAGAGTTTCTAAATCAGCATATTGTTTAGTGTAGCCACATCTTGAAGCAACATTTACAACAAGTACATATTGTCCTTTAAATTGATCGAAATTTATCGTATCTCCTTCAATAGATTTAATTGATAAATCATAAAAAGATTGGGAAAAAATAATAGAGGAAATAAAAATTGTGAATATAAAAACTAGTTGTTTTTTCATAATAAGAAATTTATATTAAAATTAATTTTTTTTTATTGTATTTATATAAAAGTGAATAAGAAGATTTATTCAAATAGTTATTTTTTTATTCTTACATATTCTAACTCAGAAATCTTTTTGTGTTTATAGTAAGAATTTAATCCTATAATGGATACTGAATCTTGAAAATTTTCTTCAATTATACTCGAATGCATTTTAATAAAAATTATCTCACCTATAACTAATTCTGTATTATTTTCTTTAATAGGTATTGAATTAATAAATTTCATACCAAGTTTAATCTTACTATCATCAACAAAAGGTGCGTGAAATCCATTAATATATTCTTCATTTAGTCCGCAAGCAGTAAATTCAGAAATATGAGATTCATACTTACCTGAAGTTTGATGAGCCTTAATAAAACAATTCTTCTCAACACTGTTAATTGTGTAGTATTTATTTTGTTTAATATTAGTTATTGTATCTCTTTTTACTGTATCTGAGGGACGACTAACGAAAGATAATAAAGGAGGCCTACTACCAAGATGGGTGACAGAACTAAAAATAGCCAGATTAGAGACATCATCATTGGATTTCGTTCCAATTAAATGAACACTTCTTATACCACAAATTGAATTAATTAATTTTATATTTTTAATTCTTTCTATTTTATCTATATCTTCCTTCTTATAAATAATCATAATTAAGTATGAAGATTTAACCATTTATTCATATCTATTTTTTTCCAATATCCTTCTTTCCATGTCCATCCATTGGACTTTTTTATCCAATTACCATCAACAAAAACAAATCCAGCTCTCTTAGTTTCCCAATGACCTTTTACCCAAACATAGGTATTATTAACAATTGCCCATTGACCTTTAATCCATATTTGAGACCTTTTTTGTAAAGTTTGTTTAAATTCTTGATTAGGTGGAGATAGTTGTTCTTTCAAAGTAGGGCCTTCATTAATAGGATTAGCACATACATCAGTTGAGATAATTATTAAAAGTAAAATTAGTAGGTTTTTCATATTTTAATTTTTTAAGAAAATTCTAGCCCCATAATTAATTTATAATGCAGTATTACCCCCGTTTGCAATGATATATATGGGGCTAGAATATTAAATATAGAATTATTTAATTATTAATTTTTTTTCAGTTTTTCCAGATTCGAATACATCAATTATTATTCTATTTTTATCAAATTGATTAATTAATTGACCATTTAAATCAACTGAGTAGTTATATTTATCTTTATGAAAATTGTTTTCATTAATTGATGTAGAGCCAGGTATAAGCACAGCATCAATAACATGAACTACCCCATTATCTGCTGTAATATCTGCAACTGTTACCATTGCATTATCAATCATTACACCATCTGAAGTAAATGTTACTTCTAACTCTGTACCAAATAATGTAGGAATCATCATACCATCACTTAAATCAGTTGATAATGCACTCCCTGAGTATACATGGTGTAATAATATATTTGCTAAATCTCCTGTTGGATCAACTAGTAATGACTCAACAGTTCCAGCTGGTAATGCATCAAATGCTGCATCTGTCGGTGCAAAAACAGTAAAAGGACCATCTCCACTTAAATCATCTGCTAATTCTGCAGCAATAACTGCAGCTTCTAATGTATTATGACTCTCTGAGTCTACTATTATATCTACTATAGTTGTTTGTGCACATGAACATTCACATATATCAGCTATAGTACCACTCATTCCTAATACAGATAAATCAGTAGAACAAGGATAACCAACTAATTCAAAATATGGTACAGCATCTGAACAACCAGTAATATCAGGATTCCACATACTTGCTAAAGCAACTGCTGAAGCATCATTGTCTACACAATC
>PAWM01000010.1 GCA_002714185.1 Flavobacteriales bacterium
TTTAGCTTGTAATTATAATTCCAATGCAACTGAGGATGATGAATCCTGTATATATGAGGAGAATTTTTATGATTGTTTAGGAAACTGTAATTCTGATATAGATAATGATGGAATATGTGATGAGTTAGAAATATTTGGCTGTATGGATTTTTTAGCTTGTAATTATAATTCCAATGCAACTGAGGATGATGAATCCTGTATATATGAGGAGAATTTTTATGATTGTTTAGGAAACTGCAATTCTGATATAGATAATGATGGAATATGTGATGAATTAGAGATATTTGGCTGTACTGATACAACAGCAATTAATTTTAATGAAAATGCAACTGAGGATGATGGTACTTGTTTGTCATCAATTTCAACTCAATCTATTCCACTTGAGGAAGGTTGGAATATGTGGTCAACATATATAAATCAAACTGATGATATTAGTTTAGTTTTTGATGATATTCTTCAAGATGTTATTATTATTAAAGATCAAAATGGAAATGTATATTGGCCTGAATATGACTTGAATTCTATTGGAAATTTAGTGATTGGCGCAGGTTATCAAATAAAAATGAATACATTTTCTTATTTAACAATTTCAGGTGTTAAAGTCCCTTTTGATACTACAATTAATTTAGGTTCTGGATGGAGTATTATAGGTTACTTACATGATTCTCCTGCTGATATTTCACAATTTTTCGAATCTTATTCTGAAAGTGTAGTAATTATTAAAAATGAATCTGGAAATGTATATTGGCCAGAATATAACTTAAATTCTATTGGTAATATGCTTCCTGGCGAGGGTTATCAAATTAAATCATTTTTAAATTTTCCATTTTCTTATCAGGAGATTGTCAATGGTAGAATAGAAAATGATGAAATACATAGTTTTCAATATTTTGAAAAACCACAATTTACAGATAACAATATGACTATTCTTTTACCTGAATTGTGTAGTATTCATATTTTAAATGAATACGATGAGATTGCAGTATTTGACAAAGATGGTTTATTAGTTGGTGCCTCCATTATTTCAGAAGGCAATAATTACATTTCTGTATGGGGTGATGATTTGACAACAGATGAAAAAGATGGATTATTTGAGGGAGACAAATTGAATTTTCAACTCTGGAATTCTACAACGGGTGAACTTAGAACCCTAGAAGTTCAATGGTCAGAAGGTTCGGGGTATTATTTAAGGAATGGTATTAGTAAAGCTGGAAAAATGTTACTAGGAATTAATCAAATAAATTCAAAAAAATTAATTAGAATTAGTGATTGTTTAGGAAAGGAAATTAATAATAACAATCAAAATACTTTGTTATTTTATATTTATGATGATGGTAGTATACAGAAAAGATATACTATTAAGTAAAAACTAGTATATTGATATAATCAAAATTTCATATTTAATTTTACATTTATTAATCTACCAGTTAAGTAATTTGGGACTGCATAATAATTATTTTGTGCATCACTTACCCATATGTAAGAGGATGTGTTTTGAATACCTATTAAATTAAAAATTTCTAGACTAGCCCATATTGATTTAAAGTAATTTAAAAACATTACTCTACTTTTTTCTTTTTCATTTTTTATTAATCTTGAAAAACCTATATCTAATCTTTTGTAAGAGGGAATTCTTAATACTTGTTCAAAACGTTCGGATTTAGGTGCACCAAAAGGAAGTCCAGAGCCATAGATTAAGCTTAATTGCATTTTGTAATTGGGATTATTTGGAAAGTAGTCTTGAAAAAATATAGATGCATTTAATCTGCGATCGGTAGGTCTTGGTATGAATCCATATTCGTCACCTTCTATATCTTCTTGAGTTTTAAGAAGTGATATACTCATCCATGAATCTACACCTGGTACAAATTCTCCGAATAATTTTAAATCTATTCCAGTTGCATAACCATTTGCATTATTTTCATTTAAATAAATGATTCGTAAATTATCTATTTCAAATGGAATTATATTAGATAATTTTTTGTAATATATTGAGCCTGTTAATTTAAATGGTCTATTTAAGTATTTAAATTGATAATCTGAGTTGATTACATAGTGAATAGATTTTTGAGCTTTAATATTTTTATTTAAGTTTCCTTCAAAATCACGATATTCTTTAAAAAAAGGTGATTGATTGTAAGAGCCAAATGATAGATTGAAAATAAAGTCTTTTTTCCAATTTGGTTTAAAGCTCATCATCGCTCTTGGGCTCATAAATAATTCTTTATTAAAGTCCCAGTAATTTAATCTGCTACCTCCAGTAAAATATATGTCCAATTTATTTAATTTGTATTTATTAGAAAATTGAATATACGATGAAAATCTACTGGAATTCAAAGATGAATTTCCAGTTCGAAATTCAAATAAATTAAGATCATTATTATTAATAGCTGATATAGAGTAACCAGCCGAATCTACCATTTCCCACTCTCTTACTTGGTCATTTATATTTTCTATTTGATATTTTATTCCCCATTCCGCTAATCCTGCTTCACTATTTAAAATATATTTTCCATCATGATAAATATTAAAAACACTGGCTTCAAACACATTTCTTGCATGGTTTATATATGCACCCACACCCCTATTAAAAGCTACTTCTCCTAATTGATCGGAGCCAATATTGTTGTCTAATTCACTTAGCCAATATTCACCTACAATATCATAAAATTCTTGTTCTTTAGTTTGAAAAAACGATGATGTGAATTTTAGTTTTAATAAGTTATTTGGTGTATATAATGAAGAGATTGCATTTAAAGTAGTTTCATAATTATCTATTTCTTTTCCTTCAAAATAGATTGTTAATTGTAGGGCTTCTTGAACAGTTCCAAATTTTGCTTCTCGATTTTGAGGAATCATTTCATATTTATTCTGTGAATAATAATTTAGTAAACTAAATTCCCATTTAGAATAATTTGAATTATTATATGTAATATAAGTTTGTATGTCTTTAAATATTGGTTTATAATCTCCTTGTGTATCTAGTGAATTAAATAAAAAATTATTAGATCTAATTCTTGTTCCAATTAAATATCGTATTTCATGTAAAGAGTTAAATTGTTTAGTTTTTATATATCCTTCTGCATTGATTAAAACACCAAGTGCACTTGTTGAAATTAATATGTTGTTTTTGTTAGGTTTTTTATATTTCACATCTAAAACAGACGATAATTTATCTCCATATTTTGCTTGAAATCCACCAGAAGAAAATTCAATTGAAGAAATCATATTTGGATTAATGAAACTTAAACCTTCTTGTTCACCATTTCTTACTAAAAAAGGTTTATATATTTCAATATCATTCACATAAATTAAGTTTTCATCATAGTTTCCTCCTCTTACTGAATATTGACTACTTAATTCATTGCTTGAAGACACACCAGGCAATAATTTTATAATTGGCTCAATTCCTCCAGTTGTTGTTGGTAGCTTGTTAATAATTTTAGGGTCAATTTTTATTACACCCTGTTCTCTGGATTTATCTGATATTAAATCTATTTCTAACAATGGTGTAGATATTTTTTGTAATAATATATTTTTATTGATAATAGATTTTTCTTGATTCAGGTTAATTATGGTAGTATCGTTTTTATATCCTTGATGGGAAGCCACAACTTGGATTATAGTATTTTTACCAGCATTAATGGTTAGTTTATATAATCCTTTTTTATTTGAAATTGTACCCTTATCATCGCATAATATATTAACATTAGAAATATTTTTTTTATCACTTTGATTAAGTACTTTACCTTTTATAGTAAATGTTTCTAATTCTTGTGCACCAGCAAATAAATAGAATATGTATATTATATAGAACAGTATTTTTTTATTCATTTATAATATTGTATTTCTATTGTTTTATTATTTTCCGCATTGTCAGATACTGAAAGAGTTAATTTAGCATCTTTATTTTGTGCATCTTCATTAAAAGTATGTTTTAATATATTAGTTTTAAAATCATATTCCATTAATATCCATTTGCCATCAATTTCACCTCTGTATTTATTAATACCGGATAATTCATCTTGAATTTTAAACTGAATAGTATTTGATGTATTGGATTTAATTGGCTCAATAGTTGGTTTTATTGTGTCAATTGCAATACTGAAATATCCAAATTTATTTGATTTACCAATAATTTTATTTTCTTTCCATTTACTTTTAACATAATGTGTTTTGTTGTTATGAGTTCTTGTAAGAATAGCTTTTTTTCGTAAATCTTTGTCAATTGAATCTGCTCTAATTGATAATATGAAATTTTTATGACTTGGTATTGAATCATCCATAATTTTATACACTGGAAATTTATTAATTGAATCGTTTATTTTTTGAAATGTAAAAAGTTGGTCCCTATATAAACTGTTATTTGGAAGATATATTTCACAGTCAGTGGTTTTAAATTCAAAAACTTGTTTGCAATTAATTAAATTTTTATGTTTTTCTGTCTCTTTCTTGATTTCAGTTTTGTTATTTATTTGTGTATTAAATTCTAAAATTGATTTATTATTATAACTATCTTTAATAATTATTTTAATTCTATATTGATTTGTGTTAGAATTATTACCAATACGGAATGCAGTATTTTTTTTATTAGTACTTAAATTATTATTAAAGTCCAAAAAACATTTTTGAAATTTCAATCCACTATTTTTATAGTATTCGTAATCAATATGTGAATTAATGTACTTTGTTTCTGAAAAGGCAAATTTAGTCATTTGATTAGAGAAAAATAATGAATCATTAACATATAAGTCAATAGCATAAATACCATTTTTATTTGGTGCTGCATCTAGTAAATCATATGTGTTAATTGCTATATTAAATGGAGATTGAATATTAGGGTTATTTTTTAAGATGTATTTATTATTACCAATATTTTCAACTTTTATCATTTCTTTTTTTCCATTTTCATGATAAATTAAAATAGAATTAATTATTGGATGTGTTCTATCTAGAATAGGCAATCCAAACAACATTGGATTGATTATCTCTTGTGTTTTAGTTTCTCTAATTTCAAAATGTAGATGTGGTGCTGTTGAGCTGCCTGTATTTCCACTATATCCAATAATTTGTCTATTGGTAACTGGTATTTCATTTTCTTTTAATGCAAAATCAATTTCAAAACTTTCAATTTCATATTGTTTTTTTTCAGTTATATTTTGGATAACATCATTAAATTTTTCTAAATGTGCATAAACTGTTGTAAATCCATTATTATGGGTTATATATACCGCTTTTCCAAAACCAAAAGATGAAACTTTTATTCTTGATACATAACCGTCCTGGGCAGCATAAATTGGAAGATTAATTTTTTGCTTTGTTTTTATGTCAATTCCTGAATGAAAATGATTACTTCTTAATTCTCCAAATGTTCCTGCTATAGCTATTTTAAATCCAACTGGATTTGAAAAAAAATTTTTAGGATATTGGGTTTGACTATAGACAGAGATGGAGAATAATAATATGATGAGATAAATACTTTTCATTATTATAAATTTATAATAAAATTCCTACTCAATAGCTAATTTGAATTAGCAATTTTTAAGTATTGAATCTAAAAATTTAAATCCGTATATTTGGTAAGTTAAATAATTCTTTAATTGTGGAAGTGATTTTACCTTATATTATTAAGCTGAAGAATGAAATTGATTTATTGTTAAATAAATATAAGGTTGAAAAAAATAAAGTTTTATCTCTAAATACTGAAAAAAAGATTATGATGGAGAGGATTGTTAATTTAGAAAATGAAATTAAAGAATTAAAAGAGCGAGTTGATGTAGTTGATTTAGTTAAAGGTATTAATGATAAAGATGACGAATCTGCAAGTTTTGCAAGAACACGTGTAAATAATTTAATTAGACAAATAGATAAGTGTATATCCTTATTAAATGAATAATTTATGGAAAAATTAAATATAAAAATTTCATTAGCAAATAGGTTATATCCAATGAGTGTAGATAATTCTGATGAAAGAATGATTCGATTATCTGCTTCTAAAATCGAAAAAATTTTAAAAAATTTAAAAGAAAGATACTCTGTTAAAGATGATCAAGATTTATTAGCAATGTGTGCACTTCAGTTATGTGTTAAATTAGAAAAGATAGCTCACAAAAAATCAACTGAAAATGAAATATTAATTAAAGAAATTGTTGATATAAAAAATACAATATCTAAAGTTATTTAAATTTCATTACTCGTGTTATATTAATTTTTATTTATAATTATTATGAACGAGATTTTCGTATATATAGGTCTGCTTCTATTAGGAATCGTTATTGGTTTAATTTTTACCATTGCAATTATTAGATTTAGGCATAAAAAGCAAAGTGTTAAAATTTTAAAAGATGCGAGAAAAAGTGCTGAACAATTGAAAACTGATAAAATTTTACAAGCCAAAGAGAAATTTATTGAATTAAAAGCAGCACATGAGGAAGTAATAATAAAAAGAAATCAAGAATTAGATAAGCGAAACAATAAAATACGTCAGAAAGAACAAAATTTGCACTCTAAATTTGAAGATTTAAATAGAAATCAAAAGAAATTTGATCAAGAAAAATTAGTTTTTGAAAAAAGAAATCTAGCTTTAGATAGACAATATAAAGAAATTGATGCAACTCATCAAAAACAAGTTGTCTTATTGGAGAATATTTCTTCAATGACTAAGTCAGAAGCAAAAAAAGAATTAATTGCAAGTTTAAAGGCAGAGGCTGAAACTGATGCTATGTCTTATGTTCAAAAAAGTATTGAAGAGGCCAAACTTACTGCTAATGAAGAGGCTAAAAAAATAATAATTCAAAGTATTCAAAGACTTGCAGCTGAAGAGGCAATTGAAAATTCAGTGTCAATCTTTAATATTGAAAGTGATGATATTAAAGGCCGTATCATTGGTAGGGAAGGACGTAATATCAGAAGTCTGGAAGCAGCTACAGGTGTTGAGATTATTGTGGATGATACTCCAGAAGCTATTATTTTATCCTGTTTTGATCCTGTGAGAAGAGAAATAGCAAAACTCTCTTTACAGAAATTAGTTCTTGACGGAAGAATTCATCCTGCAAGAATTGAAGAGGTTGTTGCAAAAACCAAAAAAGATATTTCTCAAGAAATTTTAAATACAGGTAAACGAACTGTGATTGATTTAGGCATACATGGTTTACATCCTGAATTAATTAAAATTGTTGGTAGAATGAAATATCGTTCTTCTTATGGTCAAAATTTATTACAGCACTCTAGAGAAGTTGCAAATTTATGTTCTATCATTGCATCAGAGCTTGGTGTTAATACTAAGTTAGCTAAACGAGCAGGTTTATTACATGATATCGGGAAAGTTCCAGATGAAAATCCTGAGTTACCTCATGCAATTTTGGGTATGAAGTGGGCAGAAAAATTTGGCGAAAAAAATGAAGTTTGTAATGCTATAGGTGCACATCATGATGAAATTGAAATGAATAATTTAATTTCTCCAATTGTGCAAATATGTGATTCTATTTCAGGAGCTAGGCCTGGAGCTAGGAGAGAGGTTGTTGAAGCATATCTAAATAGACTAAAAGATTTAGAAAGTCTTGCATTATCTCATAAAGGAGTTATTAAAGCATATGCTTTGCAGGCAGGAAGAGAATTAAGAGTAATTGTTGAAAGTGAGAAAGTAACAGACGAAGAGTCAAAAAATATTTCATATAATTTGTCTAAAAAAATCCAGGAGGAAATGACATATCCAGGTTTAATTAAAGTAGTAGTTATTAGAGAAACTAGATCAATTAATATTGCAAAGTAATTTTACATGAATAATTTAAGAATAGATTATAATCTTTTGAATTTAATATCTGATAATATGATTAAAAAAGGTGTTAATCTTTCAGTTGCAGAGAGTTGTACAGGTGGATTTTTATCCACTTTTTTAACTGCTAAGTCAGGTTCATCAAATTTTTTTAATGGTTCAGTAATATCATATAGTAATGAGGCAAAAAAAAAATTTTTAGATATCACTACTGAAGAAATTAATAATTATGGAGTGGTAAGTGAGTTTGTGGTAGAAAAAATGGCTTTAAATGTTATGAAAAATTTCGCAACAAATTATGGTTTAGCTACTACTGGTTATGTTGAATTATCAAATAATTTATCTGTTAATAATTTTGGATTACATGCTTGGGTGTGTGTTGCTTCAGAGAAAAATATTATTTCAAAACCTATTATTTTAAATAAAAATCGACTAGAAAATATATCTATTGTTTCTTATGAATTACTCAACTTATTTATAAAAGAAATTGTATAATATTTTTATTCTAACTCAAAATTATTAAATTCGCAATTCATTTATTTTAAGTTATATGTCAAGAATCTGTCAGTTAAGTGGTAAAAGACCAATGGTTGGGAATAATGTTTCTCACTCCAATAAAAAAACTAAACGCCGTTTTAATATAAATTTAATTAAAAAAAATTTTTTATTCCTTCTAAAGGCGAGTGGATTACATTAAAAGTAACTGCTTCAACACTGAAAACAATAGATAAAAAAGGTATTACAGAGGTGATGAAAATTGCAAAAGAAAAGGGTCTATTGTAGGATTCTATAATGTCTTTTGTTAAAAATGCTTTTCTGTTATTTTTTTTATTACTGTCTTGTAATGAAGAAAAATTTTCTATTATAGATAATCCTAGAGCCTGTTATGATTTAGTGTATTCTCATCTAAGTTTANAATTTTCTCTATCAGATAAAAAAATTAGAGGTTCAAATAAAATGAATTTTAATTTAATATGTCCTGCTGATACAATTTTGATAGATCTTGCTAATAACCTGTTAATTGATAGTATATTGTTAAATGGACAAAATATTCCATTTAAAAGAAATAATCAATCAGTATTAATGTTTAATTCATCATTAAGTAATAATCTTACTGTTGAAGTTTTTTATTATGGTAATCCAGTGGTTGCTTTAAATCCACCATGGAAAGGTGGTTTTGTATGGAGTGAAGATGAGATAGGTTCTGATTGGTTTGGTGTAGCATGTCAAAAAGAAGGCGGAAGTATTTGGTGGCCAAATAAACATGATTTATCAGATGAACCAGATAGTATGAAAATTAGTATAAGTGTTCCATTTCCTTATATTGCTGTTTCTAATGGAAAATTAATAAATATAGAAAGTGATATTAGACAGAGTAAATATACATATGAATGGTTTGTTTCCTATCCTATCAATAATTATAATGTCACTGCAAATATCGCTAACTATCAATATTTTAATGATACAATTCATGGTCATGATGGCTTACTTAATCTTGAATATTATGTTCTCCCAGAAAATTTCTTCATAGCTCAGCAACATTTTCAACAGGTTAAGCCAATGCTACATATTTTTGAAAATTTATTTGGTCCATATCCATTTTATAAAGATAATTATAAGCTTGTAGAGACTTCTTATTTAGGTATGGAACATCAAAGTTGTATTTCTTACGGTAATAATTATATGGATGGTTATTTAGGTGCTTTTCCAGCTGATATAGATTTTGATTTTATTATTATTCATGAATCANCTCACGAGTGGTGGGGTAATAGTGTAAGTATGGAAAATATAGAAGATATGTGGATTCATGAATCTTTTGCTACATATGCTGAAGCATTATATGTTGAAAAGAAGTATGGATATAATGATATGTTATTGTATTTGGAATTTCAAAAAAATAATATTAAAAATACTGAACCAATTTATGTTAATAAACATACAAATTCAGATATGTATTACAAGGGAAGTTGGATGCTTCATACACTGCGTACATTAATAAGTGAAGACGATTTATGGTTTGCTTTATTAAAACAAATTCAAATAGATTTTAAGCATAGTATTGTTAATACCGATCAAATACTGACATATATTACGACATTTTTAGAAAAAGATTTAGATTCATTTTTTCATCAGTATTTGTATTGTTCTAATTTACCAGTTTTAGAGTATTATTTTGAAGTAAATCATGATGTAAAGTCTTTATATTTTAGATGGGAATCGGAAGTGAATGATTTTGATATGCCTCTTTTAGCTAAAATCAATAATAAAGAATATGATTGGATATATCCTAGTCAAGGATGGAAAAGTGTTAATTTTGATATTGACTGTAAAGACTTTAAGATTGCAGATGACTTGTTTTTAATTCAAACAAAACAGATAAAATAAAAAAGATTTTATTTAAAATTATTTTATTATTGAGAAAAATTAAATTAATAATATTATTTCAGTAAAAAATTTTTCATTAAATTTGCATTCTATTTTTAAAATATAGTGTTGAATGGCAAAAAAAGGTAATAGAGTGCAAGTAATTTTAGAATGTACTGAGCATAAAACAAGTGGTGTCTCTGGAACATCAAGGTATATATCCACTAAAAACAAGAAAAACACACCCGATAGGTTAGAATTAAAAAAATTCAATCCTGTATTAAAAAAATATACAATTCATAAAGAAATAAAATAAAAATTATGGCAAAAAAAGTTGTTGCTACATTACAAAAAGGAGGTGGAAAAGGTTATACTAAAGCCATTAAGATGGTTAAGTCTGATAAGTCAGGTTCCTACATATTTCAAGAAAAAATCGTCCGTAAAGAAGATGTTACATNTTTTTTATCTAAAAAATAGTTTCTCTTTTTTATTTTTTAACATAAATCTTTTATAATTTTATTACTCTAATCAACCCTTAACCTTTATTTTAATGGGAATTTTTAATAAGATTAAAAAAATTTTTAGTGTTAAGCCTAAAGATTATAATTTAGATTCTAATGAAAAAAATAAAAAAGAATCTTCTTTGTCAAAAGATTCAGAAAATCAAAAAAAGAAACTTTCACCAGACTCAATAAAAAATATTCAAAATAAAATTAATTCTGATGCAGAAACTGCTTTAGAAAAAGTTTCGGATAGTTCTCAGGAAGATATTCTAGATGTAGAAACTCCTTTAGAAACAGTTTCAGATAGTTCTCAGGAAGATATCCTAGATGCAGAAACTCCTTTAGAAACAGTTTCGGATAGTTCTCAGGAAGATATCCTAGATGCAGAAACTCCTTTAGAAANAGTTTCGGATAGTTCACAGGAAGATATTATTGATAAAAAATCAGATTTAGAGTTGTCTTCTAGTGATTCAATAGAAGATGGTCATCTATTAAAATCTAAATTGAATAATCAGACATCCTCCCTTAAAAAAGTTCAGCTTCAAACTTCTGAATCTAGTCAATCTACTAATCTCACCAAAAAAAATGAAAAACTCGATAGGACATTAAATAAAACTAGAGATGGTTTTTTTAGTAAGATGAAACTATTTTTTTCAGGAAAAAATAAAATAGATGATGATTTTTTAGATCAATTGGAGGAAATGTTAATAACGGCTGATGTAGGTGTTCAAACTACTGTAAAAATCATTGATTTGGTTGAGAAGTTTGTTCATCAAAATAAATATGTAGATGAAGAGGAATTAAAACATATATTAAAAAATGAAATTATTAATCTCCTTTCTATAGATACTGATATTTCAAATAAACTCCAATCAGAAAATGAACCATATGTAATAATATTTGTAGGAGTAAATGGAGTAGGAAAGACCACATCAATTGCAAAAATAGCACACTCATTAAAAAAAGATGGAAAAAAAGTAATAATTGGAGCCGCTGATACTTTTAGAGCTGCAGCAATAGATCAACTTGCATTGTGGGCGAAAAAAATAGACATTCCAATTATCAAGCAAGATATGGGTTCAGATCCTGCTTCTGTAGCATTTGATACTGTACAGTCTGGTCTTTCAAATAATGTTGATTTTATTCTCATTGATACAGCTGGAAGATTGCATAATAAAATAAATTTAATGCATGAACTTGAGAAAATCAATAATGTTGTAAGTAAATTAATACCTAATGCTCCACAAGAAGTGGTTTTAGTTCTTGATGCTTCTACGGGCCAAAATGCTTTAGAGCAGGCAAAACAATTTTTAAAATCTACAAAAGTAACTCATTTAGCATTGACTAAGTTAGATGGAACTGCTAAAGGAGGTGTTGTAATTTCAATATGTGATCAACTTAGCATCCCAATTAAATATATCGGAGTTGGTGAACAAATTGATGATATACAATTATTTGATCGCAAATCATTTGTTGATTCATTATTTAAATGATATGTTTTGAATAAGACAAGAATACCTATTTCAGATACTGGTTTGTTTTCAAAGTTGATTTGTGACTTTATTGAGGGTAATACTAATTTACAAATGTATGTAGATGAATTCGTCAGTTTAGAATCAATAACTAATAAGATTAATAAAAAGAAAATCATTAATCGAGAAATACTTGTATCAACACTCAATAATCAATATAAGAATACTAACTTTTATAATAATGACATATCAATTGTAAAAAATAATATATCATCCATATTAGATAATAAAACTTATACAATTACAACTGGTCATCAGTTAAATATCTTTGTGAGTCCACTTTTTTTAATTTATAAAATTATTTCTATTATATCATATGTAGAGTATTTAAACAAGCAATTTCCAGATTATCATTTTGTACCGTGTTTTTGGATGGCTACTGATGATCATGATTTTGATGAAATTAACTCTTGTACAATAAGTGATAAGAAATATACTTGGAGTCTTAAAACAAATGATGCAATTGGTAATTTAGAATCCAAGACTCTTTTGCCAGTTTTAAAAAGTATGAAAAATATATTTCTTACAAATTCACATGGACTTGAATTGTATGATAGGTATTTGTTTGCATATCAAAATAATAATAATTATGCAGATGCAACTCGGTCTATTTTAACTGCATTATTCTATGATTATGGTTTAGTTATAGTAGATGGTAATTGTAAAGAATTAAAAACAACATTTTCTACACACTTTAAAGACGAGATAACTAATAGTTTTACACATCATATGGTCAAAAAAACTTATAATTCACTAAGAAAAAGTTATAAACCACAGATTAATCCAATGGAGTCTAACCTGTTTTATTTATCAGACTCTATTAGATCCAAAATTAAAGTTGATAAACAAAAATATTATAGTGATTTACATAATTTGCATTGGTCTAAGAATGAGTTGTTAAATAAAATTGATAATTGTCCCCAAAAATTTAGTCCAAATGTTTTTTTGAGAACATTATATCAAGAATCTATTATGCCTAATATTTTATACATTGGTGGTCCATCAGAAATATCATATTGGCTCCAATTAAAAAATATGTTTAAACATCAAGGTGTTGATTTTCCACTTTTAGCTTTAAGATCTCATTTTTTAATATTATCTAGAAAAGCTATTAGATTAAAGTCTAAATTAGGATTAGATTTTACTGATCTTTTTTTAGATTATGAAAATAAATTAAAAAAAACAATTAGTTGTTTAGATAGTTTTCAAACTGCTCATCAGTTTGAAAATTTAAATAATCAATTATTAAAAATGGAACAAGATTTTAAACAAATTAATAGCTTTCCGATTAACGATTTTTATGTTTTTAAGAAAAGATTCATTAAAGAAATTAGTCGTTTAGAATCAAAAATACTGAAGTTGAATAAAATCAAAAATAATACTATATTATCTCAAACAGAAAAAATAAATAATGAAGTATTTATTGATAAAAATATACAGGAAAAATCTAGTAGTTTTATTCCTTATTATATTAAATATGGTAAGTCATTTTTTAATTTATTAATTAAGGAAAGTTCGATTATTGATAATAAATATGTTATCTTGACAGAGGAAGATGAAATTAATCATTCGCAATAAATAATGAAGGAAGTATTACTAATTATAGATTTTGGTTCACAATATACACAGCTTATTGCTAGAAAAGTTAGAGAATTAAATGTGCGTTCAGAAATTATACCATTCAATAAATTTAATAGTCTTGCACCCTATGTGAAAGGAGTTATATTATCTGGGAGTCCACATTCCGTTAATGCATTAGATGCACCAAAAATTGATTTATCACTTATTCGAACTAAAGTTCCTTTATTAGCTCTTTGTTATGGTGCTCAATATATAGCAAAAGATGTAGGTGGTGTGGTAGAAGCTTCTGATTCAAGAGAGTATGGGCGATCAAATTTATCAATTATAAGTGCAAATAAATTATTTAAAGGAATAGATTTAAAGTCACAAGTATGGATGTCACACGGAGACACAATACTTGATTTGCCTAATAATACAACAATTAATGCTAGTACTGACGATGTCTCTATAGCAGCTTTTACTTTAAATAATGAAGAGACATATGCCTTGCAATTTCATCCTGAAGTGTATCACACAAAATATGGAAAAGAAATACTTGCAAATTTTTTAATTAACATTTGTAATTTTGAACAAAATTGGACTTCACAGTCTTTTATTAATTCTACAATTGATAAATTAAAAAGTACACTGGGTTCTCAAAAAGTACTTATGGGATTATCAGGTGGTGTTGATTCTACTGTCGCAGCAGTTTTGTTGCATCATGCTATTGGTGACAATTTATTTTGTGTATTTGTCGATAATGGTTTACTGCGTAAGGATGAGTATAGAAATGTGTTGCATGCATATAAAGATATTGGTTTAAATATAAAAGGAGTTGATGCTTCCAATCAGTTTTTAAAAAATTTAAATAAAGTTTTAGATCCAGAAAAAAAGAGAAAAATTATTGGTTCAACATTTATTGATGTATTTGAGTCCGTTGCACAAGAATATTCAGATTTAAAATGGCTAGGGCAAGGAACCATCTATCCAGATGTCATTGAATCTATTTCTGGTACTGGTGGGCCATCAGAAACAATAAAGTCACATCATAATGTAGGTGGTTTGCCCGAAAAAATGAATTTAAAAGTTATAGAACCATTAAAATCTCTATTTAAAGATGAAGTTAGAAAAGTTGGTTTTGAACTCAATATAAATCCAGTAATTTTAAATCGTCATCCTTTCCCTGGTCCAGGATTAGCAATAAGAATTATGGGTGAAGTAACTTTAGAAAAAGTTCAAATCTTACAGGATGTAGATAATATTTTTATTCGTTCATTAAAGGATGATAAACTGTATGGTCAAGTTTGGCAAGCTGGTGCGATTTTGTTAAGTGATAATAGTGTGGGTGTGATGGGGGATGGTAGAACATATGAAAAAGTCGTAGCTTTAAGAGCTGTAGAATCTACTGATGGAATGACTGCTGATTGGGTCCATTTACCATATGATTTTCTTTCAAAAGTATCTAATGATATTATTAATAAAGTCAAAGGAGTTAACAGAGTAGTATATGATATTAGTTCTAAACCACCAGCTACTATAGAATGGGAATAAGATTAAGTATATATTTAATTTTTTATTTTTCTTTTTTGATTTCACTAAAAAGTTTTAGTCAAATCGAAAATTTTTTTAATTTTTCATCTGATTCATTGCAGTCAAATTTAAATAGTAAATTAAATAATAATCAAAATTTAAAAATTTGTTTTTTATTACCTTTTTGTTTGGAAAAAAACGAAATTTTATCAATTGATAATTCAGATTCATTATTACTAGAGACTTTTGTAAGAACAGATTTGTATAAAAAAACACGTATTTCTCTAGATTTTTATTTTGGCTTTTTATTATCACTAAATAAATACAATGATTATAATATTGATATTTATGTTTTTGATATTAAAGAAGGTGATCTCTCAAGAGATATATTAAAAGAGATTGTCGAGGAAAAAAAAATAAATAAAATGGATTTAATTATTGGTCCTCTTTTTACCGATAATTTTTTATTTTTTAAAAATAGATTTAAAAAAAATATTCCTATAATATCTCCATTTTCAAAGAAGCCTCATATAACTTTAAACAATCAAAATGTATTTCAGCTTCCAGTTGATATAAATGATAAATTATCAATTTTATCCAAATTTATTTTCACAGAACATGTAAATGACAATATAATTTTAATTAGAAGAGATACATTGTTTAATACAACTAAAAATATAATGGCTGATGCAGATGAAAATCAATATAGTTATGATACTTTATTAACTGATGATATTTTGTATGGAAAGAAAATTATGCAAGATATAGATACAAGTCAATATTTTTTTGAAGAGATTATAGTTCAAGATAATGTTATTGATTCTATTCATCATAAACTTGACACACTAGGCAAGAAAAATATAATTTTAATTCCATCTGAAGATAATGTGTTTGTAACTGACCTGTTGTCTAAATTACATGCATGTAGAGATACTAGTATGGTGGTATATGGTATGCCTAATTTATCAAAATTTAATCATATTTCTATTTATGATTTAATGGATTTAAAATTAACATTTCCCCATAATCAAAATATTGATTATGAGGAAATTAATAAATTTATAATTAATTTTTATAATCAATATAATTATCTACCAAATTTAAAGTATTCTTCTGTTGGTTATGAGTCAGGTACTTATTTCTTAGATGTTTTTTCCAAATATGGGTCTATTTTGAATGCTCGTAATCATTTTAATGACACAACAATTTTAGGTCGAACTTATAATTTTGAACAAGAAAATAATGGTGGTTATAAAAATAAAGCAGTTCAAATTTTTAGATATAATGACTTTGGTTATTTGAAAATTTATTAAGATTTATCTTAAATCTATAACTTCAAATTCTTTATATAGAGTATCTATGTTTAGAATTTTTTCAGATACTTTTTCTGTTTTTTTAATATTAATATTTGTTTTCCCATTATGTCTATTTTCTTGGCTAATGGAGATTAATTCTAATGCCTTGAAATTAATTTTGATATTTATATTTAAAATATTGTTTTCTTTATATCCATTATTTTCATCAAGACATTCTATTAATTTTTCTTTTAATATTGGTTGAATACCAATTTTACATTGAGATGGTAGCTTTAAGCATGTTGGTAATCCAACTTCATCAATACAATTATTGTATATGACTTGGCTATATTCTAGTTTGGGAGTTAATATGAGTTCAGCGATTGTATCAGATTTACTTATGGTATTTGTTTCAAATTTAGATGAGTAGTTTGTGAAAATATTGTGAATTAGAAAGTCCTGAACCCCATCCATATAATCTATTTGAATTTCTTTTTCTTTAATAAAAATAGTACTAATATATTCACCATTATAAATTTGAATCATTTCATTTTCACCTTTATTAAAATTTAAATAAAAGCGGTTATTAGAAAAAATAGCTAGAGAACCTTTAATTGGTATATGCATTTTGTGTGAATCATTTTCATAGTAGTAATCAAATTCAAGTAATGATCCATTATTATCATTGACTAAATTACTGTATACCATATTCAGTAATTCATTTGGGTTTTGTGTGTTTTGTCCAATTGCGACATTAACAATTAAAAAAAAATATATAATTAATTTCATCATAATAACTTGTTTAATTCATCCTCTGTTTCAATGAGTACTTTTCTACCTTTACTTCCTTGTAAGGGCCCAAGAATGCCTGCAGCTTCTAATTGATCAATAATTCTCCCTGCTCTATTATATCCTAGTTTCAATTTTCTTTGTATCATTGATGTTGACCCTTGTTGATGTATAACAATAAGAGTTGCTGCCTCCCTAAAAAGTTCGTCTCTCTCTATTTTCCCACCCTCATTTATTGTCTGAGTTTCATTTTGTATTCCTGGTAGTTCAAATGGTTTATCATAACCCTTTTGGTTAGAAATAAAATGAGTCAATTTTTCTACTTCAGGAGTATCAATAAATGCACATTGTATTCTTGATAGAGAACTGCCTGTTGAAATAAGCATATCACCTTTTCCAATAAGTTGATTAGCTCCAACAGTATCTAAAATAGTTTTACTGTCAACTCCTTGAATTACTCTAAATGCAATTCTTGTTGGAAAATTAGCTTTTATTGTTCCTGTGATGATATTGGTTGTTGGTCTTTGTGTTGCAATAATTAAATGAATACCAATCGCTCTTGATAATTGAGCTAATCTAGCAATAGGAATTTCTACTTCTTTACCAGCTGTCATAATTAAATCAGCAAATTCATCTATTACAAGAATTAAATAGGGTAAAAAATGATTATTTTCAGCTTTATTAAATTTATTTGATTTTATTTTTTTATTATACTCTTGAATATTTCTGACTTCAGCTTTTTTTAATAAATCATATCTTTTATCCATTTCGATACATAAGGATTTTAATGTTTTTACTACATTTTTCGTGTCAGTAATAATAGCATCTTCATTTTCACCTAATTTTGCTAAAAAATGGTTTTCTATTTTATTATATAATGTTAGTTCAACTTTTTTAGGATCTACTAGAATAAATTTAACTTCGGATGGATGTTTTTTATATAAAATAGAACATAAGATGGTATTTAGACCTACTGATTTCCCTTGCCCTGTTGCACCAGCAATTAATAAGTGTGGCATCTTAGTTAAATCTAGCACGAAAGTTTCATTAGAAATTGTTTTACCTAAAGCTATTGGTAATTCTAGATTAATATTTTGAAATTTTTCAGATTCTAGAACATTTTTCATTGATACAATAGTAGGATTTTGATTTGGAACTTCGATTCCAACTGTTCCTTTTCCTGGAAGTGGTGCAATAATTCTAACTCCTGTTGCTTTAATTCTTAATGCAATATCATTTTCTAAATTTTTAATTTTTGATATTTGAACTCCTTTTTCTGGAATTATTTCATATAATGTGATAGTGGGGCCAATTGTAGCACGAGCA
This sequence comes from Flavobacteriales bacterium, assembly GCA_002714185.1. GTDB lineage: Bacteria > Bacteroidota > Bacteroidia > Flavobacteriales > TMED113 > SP256. The sequence goes on from PAWM01000010.1 coordinate 18,674, forward strand.
ATTTTAACATCAATTTTAAAATCTTTTAGTGTGTTTTCAATGAGTTTTTTGTTCCATTCAACTTCATCTTCATTAATTGATATTGTATTTTTTGGATACTCTTTTAATAAGTTTAAAGTTGGAAATTTATATTCTATAATATCATTATTATGATTTTCGTTTTTAATTTTATTTTCCAAAACTGTCTCTTCGTCTTTGGCGATAGATATTATTGTGTTATTATCTGTGTCAATTTCATTTTCAGTTGAAGTGTTATTTTCAGTTGAAGTATTATTTTCAGTTGAAGTATTATTTTCAGTTGAAGTATTATTTTCAGTTGAAGTATTATTTTCAGTTTTTTGAAATCTTAATACATTAAATACTTTATTTGAAATTAATTTAACAATGCTGTATATATAATGATTGAATTTTTCAAATTGTTTTAGTTGTATATTAAAAGTTAGTATAATCACAATTAATAATGATAATAATAATAAAGTAATTAATCCAATTTCACCTATAGAAATAACAAGGTTGTTAAATGTTGTTAATCCAATTTTTCCACTAAATTTAGTATTGAAATTAGCACAAAATAAAGGTAGCCAAATTAGAAAAAACAAATGATGTAAACTGATTAGTAGGATATTGATTTTTTTTATATTGAACAAGAATTTAATACCAATCAACATAAAAAATGATGTAATTAAATATGCTCCTACACCAAATAAATTAATTAAAAATTCACTTATTTCTGCTCCAACACCTCCTAATTGATTATTTGTATTTGAATAGTTTTTAATTTGATTAATTATTTCACTTTGGTCATTAAAATTATTATTCCAAAAAGAATTAAAGGCAATAAATAAAAGCATTGACAAGGCAATTATTGTTATTGACGAGATTAATTTAAATTTTTCTTTATTCATATATAATTTGAATTAAATATCATTCCAATTAATTAATTGCTTATCTAAAAAGCCCTTGATTCCTTTTTTAAAATCTTCATTCATTCTAGATTCGGCATTAAATTTTGCTGCTTCTTCTAGCTTTTCCTTTAAATTAAGTTGCGAGTATAGTATTTTTTTTGTGTTTGCTATTGATAGAGGAGATGTGGTTTTAGTAAATTTTTTAATAAAATCATTTACTTTCTTATCAATATTTTCATTTTCACATAAATAATTAATTAGTCCTATTTCTTTTCCTTGTTTCGCATCAATTGTTTTGCCATTTAAAAGTAGATACTTAATGTTAGCTATGTTTATTCTTTGAATTAAAAATGAACTAACTAAGGCAGGTGTAAATCCAATTTTCACTTCGGGATATCCAAATTTACTATCGGATGTAGCAAAAATAATATCGGATGCAGTCATAATACCGCACCCTCCACCTAAAGCAGCACCAGTCACTTTTGTTATAATTAATTTTGGATATGATAGCATTAATTGGAAAAGTGACATAAGTTGTTTAGAATCTTCTAAATTTTGTTGGAAACTATACTTTCTAATTTTATTAAGGTATTCTATATCAGCACCAGCACAAAATACATCAGAACTTGATGAAATTAAAACTACTCTAATAGATTTGTTATCCTTATTCTCATTTAGCACATTGATTAATTCCAGAATCATATTTGGATTGAGAGCATTTTTCTTTTTTTGTCTATCTAAAATAATGTTAATTACATTATGTAAGATATTGCATTGAATATATTGATATTTTTGTTTCATATAAACTTTAACAAATAAATGTAATATAAATCTAATTAATTTTATTTGTTCTCTATATATTTGAATTAATTATTCATAATAAATTATTTATGATTGAACCATATATTAATAATGAATTTGATTTATTAAAAAAAGTAATTCTTGGCATCGCGGAGAATTTTGGAGGTGTTCCTGAATTACAAGATGCGTATGACCCAAAATCTAAAGAACATATTTTGCAAAACACTTATCCTGTAGAACATAATTTAATTTATGAATTAAATAAGTTTAAGGATGTTTTAATTAAACATAATGTCGATGTTTTGTCTCCTGAAAATATTCCTAATTGTAATCAAATTTTTACTCGTGATGTTGGCTTTGTTGTAGAAAATCAATTTTTTATATCTAATATGATTAGTAAAAGAAGTATTGAGTTGAACGGGATAAAATATATTTTAAAACAAATTAAGAGTGCAAACATAAATAATATACCTAAATCTGTCTTTGTTGAGGGTGGTGATGTCATTGTGTTTAATAATTTTTTATTTATTGGATATTCTGATTCCAATTCATTCGACAAGTATGAAGTAAGTAGAACAAATGAGGCAGCATTAGAATTTTTTGCAAATAAATTTCCTTCAAAAAAAATAATCGGATTTAATCTGCACAAGTCTGATTCTAAATCAGATGAAAATTGTTTACATTTAGATTGCTGTTTTCAACCCTTAGGATTAGGTCATGCTATTTTGTATCCTGGTGGTTTTAAGTTTAAAGAGGATATTTCTTTTATAGAAAATTTATTTGGTAAGGAAAATATTATTTATGTTGATAAATTTGAAATGGCAGATATGAATTCTAATCTTTTTTCAATTAATAAAAATGTAATTGTTTCAGAAAAAAAATTTGTAAGAATTAATTCTGTTTTAAGACAGAAGGGCTACATAGTTGAAGATATACCTTTTTCTGAAATTGCTAAAATGGGAGGTTTGTTAAGATGCACTACTTTACCACTAATTAGAAATTATGAATAATCAAGTGACTGATACAATATTAATGATTAAGCCCTGTAATTTTGGATATAATCCTTTAACAGCAAAGGATAATGCATATCAGAATATTTATAAAGATGGTTTGTCAAAAGATGATATAGCCCAAAAAGCGATTTTTGAATTTGAGAATTTTGTTAAAGTTTTAAAAAAAGCTGGCATCAAAGTTGTTGAATTCCCAGATTCCTCACTTCCTTACACACCAGATTCTATTTTCCCTAATAATTGGATTAGCACCCATTCAAATGGTGTTGTGTACTTATATCCGATGTTATCAATTAATAGAAGATTAGAAAGAAATCCTGATATTATAAATTATTTGAATAATAAATTTTCAATAAATATGATTGTTAGTGATTTATTGAGTTTTGAAGATAAAAATCACTTTTTAGAGGGCACTGGAAGTATGGTATTAGATAGGGTCAATAGGATTGCATATGCCTGTATTTCAAAAAGAACAAATAAAAATTTGTTTATCAAGTGGTGCGATATGGCAAATTTTCAGCCAATATCTTTTCTTGCTTGTGATTTACATACACCTATCTATCATACGAATGTTATGATGAGTATTTGTAGTGAAATGGTTTTTATATGTTTGGAATCTATAGTTAATAAGGAAGAGAAAGAAGAATTATTATCTTTGTTTCATAAAACAAATAAAGAAATTATTGATATTACTTTAAATCAAATGAATTGCTTTCTTGGAAATGTAATAGAATTACAAAATAATCTTAATGAATCATATTTGGTTATGAGTTCATCTGCTTTTAAAACTTTAACAGATAGCCAATTTTCTATTATTAATAAAAAATCTAAAATTCTACATTCACCCCTTGATACTATTGAGTATTTTGGCGGTGGAAGTGCTAGATGTATGATTGCTGAATTATTTTTAAATCCTAATTTTGATTCCTAACCCAAACATCTTATTTCGTTATGATATTCGATAATCACATTCAAGATATTAAAGATTTAATCTGTTCTATGTATCCAACTTGCCATAGAGATGATATTCAAATACAGGATACTAGAAAAGAGTTTACTGGTGATTTTACTGTTGTTGTTTTTGCATTAGCTAAGTTTTCTAAAAAATCAGTTGAAAATACAGCTATTGAACTTGGTTCAAAGCTGGTTGAAGAGATTAACTATATTTCTTCTTTTAATTTTGTTAAAGGATTTTTGAATTTAAAGTTTTTAGATTCTTTTTGGTATTTGGTTTTAGAAAATAGTTATAAAGATAACTTTCATGTTAATGCATGTAAAAACAAAAAAATAGCTCTTGAATCGTGTTCTCCAAACACAAATAAACCTCTTCATTTGGGGCATTTGAGAAATATTTTATTGGGTGATGCAATATCCAATATATTAGTGGCTGATGGTTTTTTTGTAGAAAAGGTGCAGATAATTAATGATAGGGGTATACATATATGTAAATCTATGTTAGCATGGTTGAAATTTGGTAACAGTGAGACACCCAATAGTTCTAAAGTAAAAGGTGATCATTTAGTAGGTAAGTATTATGTTATTTTTGAGCAAGAATATCAAAAAGAACAAAATAATTTGATTCAACAAGGTCATTCTAAAGAGGAAGCTAAAATAATATCTCCACTTTTAAATGAAGCTAAGGAGATGTTAAAGCAATGGGAAAGTGGTAAAGCAGATATTATTGGTTTATGGAAAAAAATGAATTCTTGGGTTTATCAAGGGTTTGAAAAAACATATAACAATATTGGGGTTTCATTTGATAAAATTTATTATGAAAGTGAAACTTATTTGATTGGTAAAAAACATGTTTTAAATGGACTGAAAAGTGGAATTTTCAGCGAGAAAGATGATGGTTCTATTTGGGCTAGATTTCAAGATAACAATATTGATGACAAATTATTACTTAGATCAGATGGTACAGCGGTTTATATGACTCAAGATATAGGTACTGCTATACTAAGATATGATGATTTGTCGTTTGATAATATGGTTTATGTAGTTGGTAATGAGCAAAATCATCATTTTAATTTATTATTTCGACTTTTAAAGAAAATGGGTTTTTCTTGGTATAATAATTTATTCCATTTATCATACGGTATGGTGAATTTACCTGACGGTAAAATGAAATCAAGGGAGGGTAATGTTATTGATATTGATGATTTATTAAAAGAAATGTATTCTAAATCAAAAGATATTTTACTTAATTCAGGCAAGTTGGACTTAAATTATGACCATCAACTACCTTTAATAATTGGTGACGCAGCATTGAAATACTTTATTTTAAAACCAGATCCAAAAAAAGAAATTTTATTTAACCCAGAAGCTTCAATTGATTTTAATGGTCACACAGGTCCATTTATTCAATATACTTATGCAAGAATTAATTCAATATTATCAAAAGGAGATATGTGTCCAATTGTTTTTAGCCTTGTTCATCGAAATCTTCTTAAAGAAGAAATAAGTTTAATTAAATTAATTTTGAATTATCCAACTACTATACATCAATCCGCTAAAAATTTCAACCCCTCTATATTAGCAAATTATTTATATTCTTTGGCTAAGGAATACAATCATTTTTATCAAAAAATTCCTATTTTAAGTGCTGAAGATAAAAATGATGTTAATTTTAGGGTTAGTGTTTCAAGAAAAGTAGCAGAATTAATAAGTAAAGGAATGAAATTATTAGGTATTAAAGTTCCTGCTAAAATGTAATAAGAGTTATTTATATGTTTGAAAATTTATCAGATAAGTTAGAGAGGGCATTTAGTTTATTAAAAGGTCATGGTCGTATCACTGAAATTAATGTAGCACAAACATTAAAAGAGGTAAGAAGAGCATTGATTGATGCAGATGTTTCATATCGAACAGCTAAAAAATTTGTTAGTGATGTTAAAGAAAAGGCATTAGGTCAACAAGTATTAACATCAATTAATCCTGGTCAGTTAATGGTTAAGATTGTTCAAGATGAATTGACAAAGTTAATGGGAAGTAGTGCTCAAGAAATAAATATTTCATCCAGTTTAACAATTATTTTAATTTCTGGTCTTCAAGGATCTGGAAAAACAACTTTTTCAGGTAAATTAGCGAATTATTTAGTTCAAAAGAAACAGTTAAAGCCTTTATTAGTTGCCTGTGATGTTTATAGGCCAGCAGCAATTGATCAATTAGAAGTTGTAGCATCTCAAATATCAGTGCCTGTTTTTAAAGATTTGGACACAAAAAATCCTGTTGAAATTGCAAAAAAGGGTATTGAAATTGCTAAGAGCCAAGGTAAAAATGTTGTTATCATTGATACCGCTGGTCGATTAGCTGTTGATAATGAAATGATGGCAGAAATTCGTTCAATTAAAGATGCTGTTACGCCTTCAGAAATTTTATTCGTAGTTGATGCTATGACCGGTCAAGATGCTGTCAATACTGCAAAAACTTTCAACGAAGTACTTGATTTTGATGGTGTTGTTTTAACTAAACTTGACGGAGATACAAGAGGTGGTGCTGCATTAACAATTAAAAATGAAGTTAATAAACCAATAAAGTTTATTGGTACTGGTGAGAAGATGGATGCTATTGATATTTTCTATCCAAATAGAATGGCTGATAGAATTTTAGGAATGGGTGATGTTGTTTCTTTAGTTGAAAAGGCTCAAGAACAGTTTAGTGAGAAGGAGGCTAGAGATATGGAAAGAAAGCTTTTGAAAAATCAATTTACTTTTAATGATTTTTTAAAGCAAATTAAGCAGATTAAAAAAATGGGAAATATTAAAGATCTCTTAGGGATGGTGCCAGGAGTGGGTAAAGCTATTAGAAACCTTGATATTGATGATGATGCATTTAATTCCATAGAAAATATTATTTTTTCAATGACTGAACAAGAAAGAAATAACCCTAAAATTATTAATCATTCAAGAAGGCAACGAATTGCTAATGGTAGTGGATCTAAAATAGAAGATGTTAATAAATTAATTAAACAATTTAGCCAAATGGGTAAAATGATGAAGATGATGAAAAGTGGTGGTTTTGAGAATATGATGAAGAACTTTAATGGACCTAATCCTAATTTTAAATAATTATATATGATATTACTAGATGGTAAGGCATTATTGTCAAAAATAAAATTATCCTTATGTAAAGAAGTTTCTTTATTAAAAAATGACAACAAAAGACCTCCTCATCTTGCTGCTATATTAGTAGGTGATAATCCCGCATCTCAAACTTATGTTAATGCTAAAATAAAAGCTTGTAATGAAATAGGTTTTGAGTCAACAGTTATTAATTATTCTACGAATGTAAAACAAGATGTTTTACTTGAAAAAATTAAAGATGTAAATGATTCTGATAATATTGATGGACTTATTGTGCAATTACCTTTACCTAATCATATTGATGAGCATCTTGTTACTCATAGTATATCACATAAAAAGGATGTTGATGGGTTCCATCCTATAAATATTGGTAGAATGGTATTAGGTTTAGATTGTTTTTTACCAGCAACTCCATTTGGTATAATATCTTTACTTGATGAATATAATATAGCTACATCCGGAAAAAAATGCCTTGTGATAGGTCGTAGTCATATTGTTGGTACTCCTATGAGTATTTTAATGTCTCGCAATACGAAAATAGGGAATGCAACAGTAACATTAGCTCATAGTAAAACTAAAAATCTAGATTCATTAACAAAAGAAGCTGATATTATTATTGTAGCAATTGGTGTCCCTACGTTTCTGAAATCTCACATGATTAAAAAGAATGCAATTGTTATTGATGTTGGCATTCATAGAATACCTTCTCAATCCAATAAAAGTGGCTATAAATTAGTTGGCGATGTAGATTTTCATGAATTAAAAGAAAAAACTGCATATATTACTCCTGTACCTGGTGGTGTAGGACCGATGACGATTGCTTCTCTGTTGCAAAATACTTTATACTCTGCTAAAAAAATAATATATTCGCATACTTAATTGTTATAATATGAAAAATTTTTTACTCCTATTAATTTGTTTTTTTTCGTTTTATATTAATGCACAAGAGTACATTAAAAATATAAAAGGTGAAGTTTTAATTAAAGGGTCGTTTGATTCTAAGTCTAAAGTGAAATCTGCAGGTACTATGTTTATTTATGAAACTGAGGGAAATGATAGTTTTATTTTAGATAGTGCTAAAGTTAGGTCCGGCCAATTTGTATTTAAAAAAAGAATATATGAAACAGGTGTGTATAAGTTAGCTTATAATAATATGTCAAATTCTCTTGATTTCATTGTTAACTCTGCAGAGTCAAAAAAAATTAATTTTGAGATTAATAATGTTAGAATAAAAAAAGGTTATGACATCATAGAATCAGTGGAAAATAAAATTAAGAAGTTATATACAGTTAAAGAAGAGTCAATTACTCAAAAATTAAAGTTAATTAGAAAAAGTAAAAAAAGTAGAGATGAAAAAATAGCAGAAATGAGTAAGCTGCAAAGTGAATTATATGATTATGGTCTTCAATTGCATAATCAACACCCTGGAACATATTTTGGTATGATATTATCTAAAATGAAATCTCCACAAACATATATTTCTCATTTATATTTCAATGATATTGATTTTACTGATAATTGTATTGTAAGAAGTACATTGCTCCCTACTAGAATACAGGATTTTTTTCAAAATCATAGTAACTGGCCTAATAATAAATTTGGCTTTCATGATGCTATAGATGTTGTAATGGAACATGCAAAAGTTAATGACGAAGTAGCGGAGTTTTGTATGTATAATATGCTTGACGGTTTTTATAACACAGGACAAACTGATAAAAAGAATAATCCAGTGTGGACTGATTTATGTAATTATATTATGGATAATTATATTTTTGGAGAAGGTTGCGGTGATGATGTTCAACCGAGTGAATTATTGAAAGAACGAGCATTTAAATTTAAAAATTTACAACTAGGTAGTAAACCACCTAATTTTACTATTCTTGATTTAAAAAATAACAATATTGACTTAGCAAAAACTTGTTCTAAAAATAATTTTACTGTTTTAATGTTTTGGGCATCTCATTGTCAACATTGTATGGCAGAGTTACCAGGTTTTGCAAAATGGTATGATCAAAATAAGAATGGTAATTTTGAAATTATTGCAATATCGTTAGATGGTAATACTAAAAATTGGCAAAATGCAGTAAATAACAATAATTTTAGTTGGATTAATATATGTGAATTTAAAGTGTATAAATCACCTATATGTTTAGATTATAAAATTAAGAAAACCCCTACATTTTTTGTGTTAAATAATGCTATGGAAATTGTCGCAAAACCGAGAAGCACTCATCAGTTACGATCATTTCTTTTGTCAAATAAATAAAAGAATTGGCCCTGTGGCTCAACTGGATAGAGTACCTGACTACGGATCAGGAGGTTAAAGGTTCGAATCCTTTCAGGGTCACTTTTTTATTAATGCTTCATTTTAATAAATTATGAATTTTAAAAGAATATTATTACTGTTTACCTTTTCTATTTCAAGTATTATTCTTTCACAAAGAACATCAATAGGTTTCTTTTATGGCCCTTCAATTGGTTATAATGCTGTATATGATGATGTTGGTAATTATCATAATTTATTTGATTTTAGTTTAGGAGACAGTAATATATTAAATACATTTAGTTTATTAGATGATAATAATTTATCAAATAATATAGAACTAATTAATGGAAATGTTTTTGGCTTAAGATTTAATTTTCCAGTAATTAAAGGCTTGTCAATTCAGCCTGAATTAGAGTTTCAGCAGCTTGAATTTAATCATATTTTATATCAAAATAGTTCTTATGCAGTTTTTAATAATTTAGAATTAGCTTTATCAGGTTTACAAAGTGAAGATTTATATAAAACTGCTATGTATTTTTGGAAGGTAAGTTATTTTAATTTCCCCTTTGTATTGAAGATCTATCCAACTGAAAAATTTTTTTTTCAAGCAGGTTTTAAATTTGGATTCTTATTAAAAGCTGAGGAAAGTCGCATTTTATCATCATTTAATAATAATACTCAAGATTATACTAATAGTCAATTATTTTTAGATGAAAGAGTTGTTTATGAGTTTTTTGACTCAGATTCAGGAATTGACAACCATGGTTTTGATAAGGATGAATGGCCATTTAATTGGAATGGCTCTATTATTGGAGGTCTAGGTTTTGAAACTAAAACTTTTTATCTCTCTTTGCGTTATAATTTCGGTTTAGTTGATTTTTTTAGCGAGGTAGAAAATAAAGATGATGATTTTTTTGAAATATATAATAGTGAGATTGACGAATATATTTATACAGATTTAATAATTACAGAGCCTTTAATAAATAATAATTTTAAATTAAGAAGTGTGCATTTAACTATTGGCTTTAATATTTCTAATTAGTTATTACAATAAAATATTATTACTTTCGTTCAATAATCAGTCAAATAATTTTATTAATTTTTAAAAAATAAGTAGTATGAAAAATTTATTATTATCACTTTTGAGTTTCTTATTTATATCATTTTCTATTGCTCAAGATAAGAAAGATGTATCTAAAGACCTTAAGTTAAAATCTGTTAAAGCAGTTGACTATTTACATAAGAATATTAAGCTTGATGAAAAGCAAAAATCTATTTTTATGAATGAATTTGCAGAATATGCATTTAATATGGCTAAGGCTATATCCAAAAGTAATGAAAAAGGTGTTGATGCAAAAGGTTCAAAAGGTGTTCATCAATATATGTTACGTTTTTCTGCTAAAAGAGATAAGTTAGCAAAAGCTTGTTTAAAAAAGAAACAAGTTAAATTATATGATGAATATGTTAGACATATACATCCCTTTACATTGGAAGTGAGGAAACCAAAGAAAAGAAATTAATATATTTATTCATTATTCAAATTCATCATTTTTAAATTCTCATTTGAAGATGATGAATTTGACATAAAAATATTTAAGTCACCAGTATACTTTTCTCTTTCTTTAGTGACATTATTAAATACTTCTAGAACATAATAATATACACCGTCAGTTACTTGAGTATTATTATATGTTGTTTTTCCATTCCACCATTCACCACTTATTCCGTATCCTGTAGTGTTGTATACTATAACACCCCATCTGTTATAAACTGTAAAAATACTTTCAGTATATATTTCAGGATTTAAGTTTTTAATAATAAATTGTTCATTATTACCATCGTCATTAGGGGTTATTACATTTGAAAATACTAGAGGACACTCAAATCCAATATTTATTATTGAAACAGTATCGCATGCAGGATATGCAAAGCTATATAGTCCAAAATTGGGTACAGTAATATCTGTAAAATTAGATGTTTGGTCAGTAAAAATGACTCCAGGTTCACCATAAATTTGTTCCCATGGTCCTCCTTGGCTAGGGTCATCAGTATAAGCGATTAGTGATGCTGTTAAAATACAGTTTTGAAAATTAGGAGCAATAATATGTGGTGGAGTAGGTTCAAATTGAATTTCTAAAAGAGTGGTATTTCCGCATCCATTTAATCCAATCTCATAAGTTCCATAATCAGATACTATAAGTTCAGTGTTAACTGATGTTGAATTTGTGAAACTTGCATTTGTTCCTGTAGGTGAATTATTTATAAACCATTCAATATTTTGTCCATTATCAATAATTGCTTCTAAATTTGTTGAAAGAGCACATGATGTGATTTGTTCTGCTAAGATTTCAGGTTGAACTGGTTCAAAATTAATAATCGCAGTTTCACTATTTGTACCGCAACCATAGTAGGTGAAAGTGTATTCTCCATATTGATTTACTATTACATTTGTACTTGTTGAAGTAGGATTACTAAAAATAGCATTACCAGGTCCCTGGTAGTCCCAATATCCTGGATCTCCTAGTACAATAGCTTCTAATTGACTTTCTAACTCACAGTATATATTTAAATTTTCTGTTGGAGATATTATTTGAGGTTCTATTGCTAGTGAATTGACATAGATTGGCTCACTAGATTCACCACATCCATTATATATGAATTCATATGTTCCATATTCATCAACAGTCACAATAGGATTTAATAATTCTTGGTCATTAAAAATAGCATTACCAGGTCCTGAGAAACTCCAGTATCCTGGGTCTCCATCAACTGTAGCATTTAACTCAAACGGTTCTAAGCAATATATATCTTCTGGTCCATTGGTACTTGGCTCAATACCTGTCATATTTATTTCAATAGAGCTGTTTGTTCCACAACCGTAATATGTAAATAAATAAGTGCCGTAACCATTAACAGTTATTGTTGGATTTAAAGAAATTGGATTATCAATATTAGTTAAAAAAGGACCTTCACCTTCCCAATATCCAGGGTCTCCTTCAATTACTGCATTGAGTGAAAAGCTTTCTAAGCAGGAATAGGTATTTGATATAGATGAAAGTATTGGTGCACTACTTTCCACATTAACTGTTGTTGAAAATTCTTCACCACATATTGTGTAAGAAAAAATATAAGTTCCATATGCTGTGACACTAGCAAATGTGTTATTTGCAGATATGTTATCGATTTGTACATTTAAATTTGGTTCAACACTCCATTCTCCATTATTATTGCCTCCAATAACATTTAATGGTATATCATCTAAGCAATAAACAGTATTTGGTATGTCAAAACTTATGTTATTTGCAACTTCTATTATTACTTCATCAGTTGAATTGGTGCATTCAGTAAAAATTTCCCATTGAAATATATTTTCACCATTTCCTAGACTGGTAACTAGGGTAGTTGGACTAGATGGATCTGAAAAAACTCCGAAACCACTTATTACTGACCAAGTACCTATTTCATTATTAGCAGGGTCATTTACATTTAATACAATTTCATCTTCACAAGTTAGGAGGTTACTTCCAGCTTCAGATGTTGTTACTAGAGATAGGTCAGCACTAGAATTAACATCTAAAATATAATCGCCAGGTTGAAAGCCGTCAGAATATATATCTACGATAACATAGTAAACACCCTCAGTTAAATAAGTGTCAATTGTTAGGGTGCCTTCAAAAAATGACATTACCTGTTCAATGGGTCCACTGCAGCATGCAGAAGCAACAGTTAGCCAAGATTCACCTGCCCAAAATCCTGCATCTTGTGTGAGTGTGAAGTTAAAGTTTCCATCACAAGTGACTGTTAATTCTATGATTTCATCATTAAAAGGAGCAAAATTACAATTTTGTCCGGCTGGAAAAACATCACTGTCAATTGATCCATTATCAGTAATTGAGTAGTTAGGTAAACAAGGACCAGGTATAATTCCACAGGTTATAAAAACATCATTTTGTGTAAATCCAAGGCAATCTTCGTTAATCCCTACGCTGCATAATGTTGCACCTTCTGGGTTTTCGTCAACTATGATACCAAAGTCTATGCAATCTAGACCCCATCCTCCATTTTCAAAATAAGGTGAATTTGTAACTGGGTCAAAATCATTATATGTGGCTAACCATATACCATTGCTTACACTTACTGTAGCAGTATTACCTGTAGCTGGGGCTGTAACTTCTGTTACAGTCGTGCCTAAAATATTAATGTCATTATTAAAATATAAATCAAAACCATCTGCTGAGCCTCCAGATCCAATACAGGCACTGATATCCATATAAAAGGTACCGTCTCCATTATCAATAACATTACTAACTGTTAGTGTGGGTGTTGTATCACAAGCTATTAAACTATTATTAATGAAAAATAACGATATAAAAATTGAGAAAAAAATTTTAAAAAAAGATATTTTCTTAAACATTCTATAAAAATAAAGATTTATTATATTAATGACTATTTTTTTAACCTTCAAATTTCTATGTATTTTTGAACATTTATTGCACATTAGCAATTTGAAATAGTTTTTTTAAGAAAAATAATTATGATTTACAGATACTTTTTTAGAAATTTTCTTTTTTTATTCCCTCCTGAGTATTCCCATAATATAGCTATTTTTTTTATCAAACTAATATTTTTAGTCCCCGGTGTTAAACAATGTTTAAAGTTTTTTTATTGTTTTGAAGGTTCAAAATTGCAAAAAAGTCTTTTTGGCCTTGTATTTAAAAATCCTGTTGGTTTAGCTGCTGGTTTTGATAAAAATGCGAATGTATTTAATGAATTTGAATCCTTCGGTTTTGGATTTATTGAGATTGGTACTGTAACCCCAATGCCACAGTATGGTAATCAAAAGCCAAGATTATTTAGATTGAAAATGGATAATGCTCTAATTAATAGAATGGGTTTTAATAATGACGGTATTGAAAAAATTGTTAAAAGATTAAAAAATAAAAAAACCAACATTATAATAGGAGGAAATATAGGTAAAAATAAAATTACACCAAATGAAGCAGCTTCGTCCGATTATAAAGATTGTTTGCAAAAAATAGCACCACATGTTGATTATCTAGTACTTAATATAAGTTCTCCTAACACTCCTGGATTAGTGGAGTTGCAAAATAAAAAAGGTTTAAAATCATTACTTTCAGTAGTTCAAGAAATTAATCAAAAAGAATTTAATAAGCCATTATTAATTAAAATCTCTCCTGATTTAACTTTGAAACAAATTGATCATATTTTAACTTTAGTTAAAGAATATAATATTGCAGGTATAATTGCAACGAATACCTCATCCAATAGAGATAACCTTACTACTAGGTTATCATATATAGATCAAGTAGGTGCTGGTGGGTTAAGTGGAAGACCGCTGTTTGTAAAGTCTAAAAAAGTTGTTTCTTACATTAGTAAAAAAACCTCAGGTCAGTTGCCAATTATTGCTGTTGGTGGTATCAGTTGTGCGAATGATGCTCTTGAAATGTTTAATTCTGGTGCAAGTTTAGTTCAAGTTTATACTGGATTTATCTACAAAGGTCCATCATTAGTTCGTGATATTAAAAAAAAATTATTGGACATCTAAGCTGATTTTTTCATCTCCTTCCTGGTAGGGTAAATAATTAATAATAAATTGTAGCATCTCATTTGTTGTTTTCATACTTCCCTTTCCATTAAATCCAATTCTTTCAGAAATTTCTTTTGGTGGATTGAACGGATTGTCAGGATTATTTTCTGTATTATCATATATTGCTTCTACAATAATTTCAGAACCTGCTGGAATTTTTAGCATCTTTTTATATGTATAAAAATATTGCCATCTAAAATTCCAATTATTGATTTTAATTAATGGAATTGTATCGTTATTTAAAGTCACGGCAAATGCTATAAATGATTTACCTAATAAGTGCATATGAGGATTTATTGTAAGCAATGATATATCCTGAGTAATAGTGGCTTTTGTAGTAAATTTTTTAATTTCATTAGGTGGTATAATTAATGGTGGATTGATTTTAGATATCCCAAAAGTACCTAATTGTGTTTCTTGAACCTGCCTTTTAGGAGGTGAATCACTAAAATATATATTAAAATAAGAACTATCTCTCTCTGGATAAGGTGTAGGCCCGTAATGAAAATCATTAACAAGAATAATATTCTTTTTTTTAGCCCTATATCCGCCAATACCAAGTGGATATTCAGTTTGTTCCGACCCTGGTAAATAATTTGCAACGGACGGTGTTAACAAAGGGTATGTGTCATCATCATTTAAAATGTCCATCTTTTGAAAAGCTTTATCATCTGAGAATATTTCAGTATTAACAACATACTCACCTTGGAAGATGTTTTTCTTTTTATTTTCTTCATATGTTATTAAATGTGCATTTATATGATGAACTACTTGTTTATTATTAGCAACAAATTCTATTTTTTTAATAAATGTATCTTTTTGCAGTTCAAATGGAAATTTCATCATTAAGAACTCATCTGTATTTAAATCATTTGTTACATGTGTCTTTTGCATATAAATTTGAAGGTCCGGTTTATCTTGATTCTTATTAACAAATATTGAATCTAATATATGATTTGGAGTGTCTTCACCTTTTGTAATTCCGTTCTGTATCCATTTTAATATAGTTTCTTTCTCATTTATTGTTAGATTTTTTTCATTTAAGAAGCTTCTGTAATATGGGTCTGCTGGCCATGGCGGCATATAATTAGTGGTAATTACTTGAGTAATCATTTTAGATCTTTTCGAAACATCTTCATATGAGATTAAATTAAATGGTCCAGCACCTTTTGGATTATGACAAACTGCACATTTAGTATGAATGATTTTCTTAACATTATTATGAAAGGTGATTTGTTTTTTATCACATCCAATCATTATTATATATATACATATACATATTATTTGAATCTTTCTATAATACATCCAATAGCTGTTGTTTTATTTATTAAAATTGAATCATGATAAATGTATTTTCTGATAGCATCATCTAAATAATTATTATTAATATTTTGTCCTTTTCTTCCTAATGCTTTTACCCAGTCGTCTATTAATCCTTGATAAATAATATTTAAATTTGTATCTAATAAAAAACATTCTGGTGTTACTGTAGCATTGAGAAATTCAGTAATTACTTGGTTTGTGTCAATAATGACATTCATTGTAATATTATTTTTGATCAGAAAATTATTAGTTTTATTTTCAGAGTAGATTGTTGATGGAAAAAAAGCATAAAAATCAAAAGTATTTTCATACTTATCACATAATTCATTAATTGTTTTAGAGTATGATTTACAGAGTGGGCATTCAGGGTCAAGGGCAAACAGAACTTTTGCCTTATTATCTTTTTTTATATATTTTAATATTGTTCTATTTAAAGAGTCATTTTGACTTGTAGAAATTTGTGTGTTTATTTTGGATTTACAGCAAATACAAAATAATAAAATTATAATTAAATTATATTTAAATAATTTCATTTGGTGTTATTTATTTGTATTTATTAATTTATAAATTTGAATTATTTCTTTTGCTTCTTTTACATCGTGAACACGTATAATTTTAGCACCTTTTAGTATGGCCATTGTATTTATTATGGTAGTTCCGTTAAGAGCTTGATCCTTATCAATGTTTAAGGTGTTTTGAATCATTGATTTTCGTGAAGCACCAATAAGAACTGGATATTTAAATTTCAGTAAATCAGGAATCATGTTTATTAATTGGTAATTCTGAGATAAATTTTTCCCAAATCCTATGCCCGGATCTATAATGATTTTATTGAATTTTAAGTCCATTAATAAATTAATTTTTTGTTTAAAAAAATTAAGTATTTCATTTTTAAAATTGTCATAAAAAGTATTTTCTTGCATAGTATAAGGTTTGCCATGCATATGCATCATAATATATGGTATTTGATGTTTTGCAATAACTTCAAACATTTTTCTTTGTTCTTTTTCAACATAAATATCATTAATTATATTAGCACCATAATTGATTGCATTTTCTGCAATTTTAGATCTGAATGTGTCGATGGATATTGTAATTTCAGGAAATAGATTTCTTAATTTATTTAAAACAGGAAATAGTCTTTTCTCTTCTTGTTTAACAGAAATTAGTTTTGACCCAGGACGAGATGAGCAAGCTCCTAAATCTATTATATCAACACCTTGATCAATCATTTTTTGAGCACATTTAATTGCATTTTCAGGGTTTATATATTTACCACCATCATAAAACGAATCCGGAGTAAGATTAATTATTCCCATAACTAATGGAAGTTGTTTTTTTGATTGTATTTTTTTGTAAAAATTCAATTCTTGATAAGTTAAGATTGATTAATTATTTTATTTTTGTTAAAGATAGAATTAAATGTTTAATGATACATATGAAAACATCTGAGAGTTTTGATTTAATAATTAATAATTGTCACATTTTATTTAATAAAAAAATGCTTGATTATGGGAGTGCTTGGAGAATTTTAAGACTTCGTTCTTTAACAGATCAGATTTTTATAAAAGCACAAAGAATTAGAAGTATTGAAGATAAAGGTAAGCAGGAAGTTAGTGATACAATTGAGGCAGAGTTTAAGGGAATTATTAATTATTCTATAATTGCATTGATTCAGTTAGAAAAAGGCTTAGCTGATTCAGCAGATTTAGATTTAGATGAAGCTTCTAAATTATACGAATATTATGCAACAAAAGCCAAAAAGTTGATGGTTGCAAAAAATCATGATTATAATGAAGCTTGGCGAGATATGAGAGTTGGGTCTTTTACTGATTTAATTCTTCAAAAGTTATTAAGAGTAAAGCAAATAGAGGATAATAAAGGTGAAACTTTAGTTTCAGAGGGCATTGATGCAAATTATTTTGATATGATTAATTATTCTATTTTTGCTTTAATTAAACTATCTGAAAAATGAATTTCCTGATTATTATTTTTTCCATTCAAGCTGTAGCTATTTTTCTTGCATTTATTAAATTATTCTCGAAAAGAAAAATGGTAAATATTCTTCGTGTTTCATACTCCGTGTTTTTACTTTTTTCAGGTTTTGTTAAAATTATTGATCCATTAGGTTTTTCATACAAGTTAGAGGAATATTTTCAAGTTTTTGAAATGGAGTGGTTGTTGCCATTTACTATATTCTTATCAATAACTGTTTGTCTTGTTGAATTTATTATTGCAATTTTTCTTCTTTTGGGTATTTATATTAAACAGACTTTATATGTAAATTTATTATTGATGATTTCATTTACATTTCTCACTTTTTATTCTGCATATTTTAATGCTGTAACTGATTGCGGATGTTTTGGTGACTTTATGAAATTAGAACCATGGGTTTCTTTTCAAAAAGATGTTTTTTTAATAATTATTTCGATTTTATTAATCTGTTATCAATTATATATAAAACCTATTTTAATATCTTCTAATCATAAAAATTCATTGTTTTTAGCTTTTGTTTTTATTATTATCTTTTCAATACCTATTTATTCTTTGTCTCATCTACCTATTATAGATTTTAGAGCATACAAAATTAATACTGATTTAATTGAGGGAAAAAAGACCTGTGATCAGATTGGCAAACCATGTCTTCAGGAAGAGATTTGGTACAAGGTTGTTGATAAACAAACAGGCGATACAATAAAAATGTTAAGTAATCAGTGGGCTTCTCAATGGAAAGAATTTGATAAAGTTCAAGGATTCGAAGAGCGAATTATTATTGATAAAGGTTATGAACCTCCAATCAAAGACTTCGATATTATAAATCCATTAAGTTTTGATCAAAGTATGACTGATAGCATTTTGAAAATGAATAAAGTTATATTAGTTATCTCACATGATATTGAAAAAACTAATCTTAAGGGCCATAAATTTGTTTCTAATTTAACTGATGCTGTAGACCATAATGCACAAATTTTTGGTTTATCATCTTCCTCCTCAGATGAAATAATTAATAAATTGTCAATTTCTGAACTACCTTTTCCCTACTTTTTAGTTGATCAAACTACTTTGAAAACTATAATTCGTGCTAATCCTGGTGTGATTTTACTAGAGAGAGGTGTTGTAATTAATAAGTGGCATTGGAGAGATATTCCTGCTGATCTTTCTGTTTTTGTAAATTAATTAAAACTAAATTATTGATTAAGTATATTTTTAATAAATTATTATATTCATTACTTGTTCTTTTCGGTGTTGTTACTATTATTTTCTTTTTATTTAATGTGATGCCTGCAGACCCGGCAAAAATGATGTTAGGTAATCGAGATAATGCTAAACAACTTGAGTTATTAAACAGTAAATATCATTTTGATAAACCTATTCATAAACAATATTTTTATTATTTAAAAGATTTATCTCCTTTATCTATTCACTGTAATTCACCTATTTATCCATCTTATTTAAGTTTTCCATTAACTGATAATTGTTATCTTGTATTAAAATGGCCTTATTTAAGAACATCTTTTTATCAAAAAAATATTTTAGTTTCTCAATTGATTTATAATGCTTTTCTAAATACACTTGTTTTATCAATTACTGCTATAATATTTTCATTAATTTTTGGTATTCCACTTGGCATTTTAGCTGCTTTGTTTAAAGATAGATTTTTAGATAAGTTTATTTCTTTTTTTAGCATACTAGGTATGTCACTTCCCTCATTTTTAGCTGCGGTTCTTATAGGATATATTTTTGCTTATAAATTACATTGGTTAACTAATTTAGATATCACTGGTAGTTTATTTATTGTAAGTGATATCGGTAACGGTCAGGAGTTATCTTTGAAAAACTTAATACTTCCCACTTTAACATTAGGGATTAGACCTATAGGTGTGATAGTTAATTTAACCCGTACTGCATTAATTGATGAATTAAATGCTGATTATATTTATTTAGTTAGATCTAAAGGATTTAACATGAGATATGTTGTGTTAAAACATGCTTTACAAAATTCTTTAAGTTCCATCGTTACAGCAGCTTCTGGGTGGTTTGCAGGAATGTTATCAGGTGCTGTTTTTATAGAGTATATTTTTGGATGGAATGGTTTGGGAAAATTACTTGTAGATGGCTTGATTAGTATGGATTTTCCTTTAGTTATGGGAGTTATTTTAGTCATTGCAACATGTTTTATTATTATTAACATATTAGTAGATTTAATCTATCTTTGGTTAGATCCTAGAGTTGAAATTAATTAATAGTTGAGATATGGAATATATTATTGGTAATTGGAAAATGAACAAAACACTTGATGAATCAATAAGTTTTGTGCAAAAATTAGATTTAGATGTTAAGAATTTAAATCTTAAAAAAAATCTTAATATTTTTATATCTCCTCCCAGTATTTTTCTCCCATCACTAAGCCAATTAGATAATTCAATACAATTTATGGGGCAGAATATTGCTTTTGAAGACTCTGGTGCTCTTACTGGAGAGTTATCAGCCAATATGTTAAGCCAATATGTTAATCATATTATTATTGGACATTCCGAAAGAAGACTTTATTTTCATGAAAATGACAAAATTCTATATAATAAATTAAAATTATGTTTTAATTACGGTATGGTGCCTGTGTTTTGTGTTGGTGAAAATAAAGAGGATAGGGATTCAGGAAATTATTTACGAGTTATTGAAAAGCAATTAGAAAACACTATTATGTTATTCGCTAATTCAGAATTATGTAATATAATTGTTGCATATGAACCTATTTGGGCAATTGGAACAGGTATAATACCTTCATATAATCAAATTCAAGAGGTTCATACTTACATTAGAAATTTATTAAAATCGAAACAGGGTGATTGTATATTAAGTGATATTCCGGTCCTTTATGGTGGTAGTTGTACTTCAAAAAATGCAAAATTAATTTTACAACTGCAAAATGTAAATGGTTTATTAATTGGTGGGGCATCTTTAGATCTTTTACATTTTGAAGAAATTATTAGTATTGCAAATGAAATTTCTTCCTAGCTTAATAATGTTTCATAAACAGATGATAATGCATAGATTTTTTCTTATATTTTTTCTTATAATTTTATTTTCTAACTATTCAAATTCTCAAGATTCTTATAAAGAATTCAAAGAAGATGTGTATTTAATGATGGATGAAAATTCTAATTCAAAAAATAGAAAAAAAATCAGGAAATTTTTTAGAATATTAAAATCAAAAGAGCTGTCACAAGAAATGAAATCAAAAATTTATCTTGTTTTAACTGAGTTTGAAAAAAGAGGGTTGTATTTAAATGCACATTATGTCAAATTTTTCAATTTATTTCTTGAATCATTTGAAAGTAGTAAAGATCAAATTGTTTTTAATAGTTTCTTAGATTATTTAATTATGAATAATCATATGTACACTGATTTAAATTTAAATTATATATTTTCAGATTTAGAGAAATTTTTAAAAAGTAGAGTTTTGAATAATAGAGCAGACTTTACCTGGAAAACTGTTGGTGAATTTAATATTAATGTTAATGAAGATGAAAGCTTTAAAATAAATTTTTTAGATTGTGATTTAATTCTTTTTAATTCATCTGATACAATTAAGTTTTTTAATGTTAAAGGCTACTATGATCTTATCAATAATAATTTTAATGGACAATTTGGTCGATCGGATTATATTAACGAAGATGTTTTTGTTGAATTTCAATTTAATAATTTTATTATTGACTTGAGAAAAGATTTTGTTACAATCAATAATGCATCTATTTCTATTTTTGGTGCAGTTGGTGCAACAGCTGAAGGTATTTATAAAAATAAGCTGTCATCATCTAATAATTTTCCGAATTTTACTTCAGTTAATGATGATTATATGTTAAGAATTTTTAAGAATTTTTATATTGATGGTGGTTTTCAGTTAAAGGGAGATAATTTATTTATTTATAGGCACGAAAAACCTGTTGAATTGAGGTTTAAAAATAATAAATTAGATTATTTATTTATTGCAAATGATTTTCAATTAAATGATGGAAAAATATATAGTGCAAATACTAATTTTTCTATCTCTAATAACTTAGGCTCACTTACTCATCCATCTACATATTTTACTTATGATGATTATGATAACAAAATATCTATTGATAGATTATCTGGTAAAAGAGGCCTAAATCCAATTAGAAATACTTTTCATGGTCTCAGTATGTATGTAGATAAAATGGAGATTGACTTAATTGATGATAATTGTTATTTATTTCATTATGCACAAGGAAGTGATATCAGTGTGTTATTTGAATCTGATAATTATTATAGTCTAAAAAAGTATCATGACATAGATAGATTAGATTTAAATCCACTTTTGCTGCTTCTTCAATTTGATGAAAATTATCCTCATCAACAAGAACATCTTGTGAATGATTTTTCTATTTTTAGTGGTTTTGAAATTGAGGATATAATAAATATATTATTAGAACTTGAGATTTTCGGTTTTGTAAATTATAATTCTTTTAAAGGTTCATTTTCAATATTGCCATGGGCACATAATTTTCAAAAATCATATAAAAAAAAATATGATTATGATTCTTTTAAAATAGAATCACTAGCAGCTATTGGTGATACAGTAGCTGATATTGATTTATATTTGAATAAAATGGAGATTAATAAAGTTCATAAAATTAACCTCACAAATAGATATAATATCAATCTTTATCCAATGTCAAATAAACTTATGTTCTTTAAGAATAAATGTTTTTATATGGACGGAAATATTGATTTAGGTTCTTTTGCATTTTCTGGAAAAGATATAAGTTTTGACTACGATAGTTTTGCTTTTTATTTTTCAAAAAATTCTTTAATGTCATTCCTTGTTGATAGTAAAAATGAAATTTCATCTTCAATAATTCATTTTGATAATGGTATTCTTTATTTGGATTCAACAAATAATAAATCAGGTGCAAGTAAGATTAATGATTTTCCAAAATTTTCTACTATTGCCTCATCACATCTAAGTTATAATAATGAACCTGTTCTATTTTTGATTAATCCATTTACTGTCAGTTATTTACATGATATTTCATTAAATAACTTATCATTTAATGGTAATATATTTCTTGATGGTATGAAGATAGGTCCTGAGAGTATTCTTAAATTTAATGCAACTAATAATTTAGAAACTTATCTTGAGAGAGATAAGTTTAATTTATATAAAGGAAAAGTGTCTTTAAATGGTTCTGTCCAATTAAGTGAAAAAGGACTTTTTGGATCTGGTCAATTCAACTCAAGTTCTGTAAATTTCTTTGCTGAAAAAATTCATTTATTGTCTGGCCAAATTGTTGGAAAAACAAATTCTATTATTAACGGAGATTTTTTAGTAGATATACCTTTTAGCTCTGAATCATCTTTATTGAGTTTTAGTCCTTACTCAGACGAATTTATTGTTAAGTCTATAGAAGATACAATTTATATGTATGATGATATAAATTTTTTTGGTGACATGTATTTTGATTCTGAAAACTTAAATGGAACTGGGGATTTGAATTTTATGAATTATAGTATTAAATCTGCACATTTTTATTTTTCAGAAAATGGTATTGCATCTGCTGATGCAAATTTTTCAATTAAGAATCACTATAATGATAAAGCAAAATTTTCAGTGTTAAGTACAAGTATTGAATATATTTTTAGTGAAAAAAGCATATTAATGTATAAGAATAATAATCCATTCGTATTAGATGAGATAAATTATTCTATCGATTTTGATTTGGCATCATTGTATTTAGAAAAACAGCTAATAGAATTCAGTAATAATAATACATCTCAGGAAGGTGTTTTATCTTCTTCTAGATATGGAAAAAAAGCTTTTAAGTATAATGCTCAAGATGTTGCTTTTGATATAAATAAGAATGAATTGTGCGTTGCAAATGGTATTCAATTAGAAATAAAAAACTTTTGGATTCAGCCTGAAAATAATAAATTTTGTACTCTAACTAATGGCGATTTCCCAGTTTTTACTAATAGTACTTTAATTAAAAAAAGATGGTTATTTAAAGATAAATTAATTAATAATAAACATGTTGTCATAAAACCCTCATTGAAGCATTTAATTCTTGACAATTAATTTTATCGTTTCATTCAAATTGTGTATTTTTAACTCTTGTGATTAATTGTTTTAACACGATTGATATAATATCATATGAATAGAATTTATTTTTTCATTTTTTTTATACTTGTTAGCTACATAACACCTGCTCAACAAAGTTCTTTGATTTTAACAGGTATTTCTCGTCCTAATAATTCATTTCCTGATAATGGAAATAATAATGCAAGATCAATTGAGTTGTATGTGGTTGAAGATATTATTGATCTTAGTGTTTATGGATTTGCTACAAGTAATGAGAATGCAGCGGGTGGGCAAAGTAATAATCCAATTCAATTAACTGAGGATGCTGATTTTTGGCCTGCAGGTTCATTCATTTATATTGCTAGAGATGGAGATTTGTTTGAAGATTTACATGGTTTCCCTCCAGATTATGAATCAGGTGCTTTAAATTTTTATGGAGGTAATGAAAGTGGTCCAGGTCCAATTTGTGTGATAGAGTTATTATATTCACCTGGTTCTTGGAATGTTAATAACCTTCAAACAATAGATTTTTGGGCGAATAATAGTTTAGATTATGGTCTTTTCGGAGGTTGGTCAAAAAGACAAAATTGTTTTGGACCTAATGCTGGACCTATTAATTGGCAATATATGAATCCTGTCTTCCTTTCAGATAATGGTGATTTAACTAATCTTTATGAAAATTTTGATATTGCAGAATGGTCATATGGAATTTCAGATCCGAATCCAATTGAATTTGGTACATATGAGCCATGTTTTGGTTGTACAAATCCACTTGCCGATAATTATGATATCAATTCAAACATAGAGAATGGCTCTTGTGTGATTTCTGATTGTACTGATCCAAATGCTGAAAATTATAATTCTAATGCTACAGAAGATAATGGTTCGTGTGTATATGCAGGTTGTGTAGATCCATTTTTTCTTGAGTATTATCTTCAAGGATATGAGGCAGATTTTGATAATGGCTCTTGTTCTAATATAATTAATCTTGGATGTTTTAACTCATCTGCATGTAATTACAATGAAAACACTAACCTTCCTTGTACCCAAATAGGAGAAGAAATATCGGGTTTTACATTTCTGGGTATATTTAATGATCACGGTTATTATTTATCTAATGAAGTTGCATCTTGGGATTATGCAAACAATTATACAAATGTATTAGGAGGTTATTTAACATCTGTTACATCAGAGGAAGAGCAAAATTTTATTTATAACAATGTTAATTCAATTATTCCTAATAATTATTGGATTGGATTAAATGACATTAATAATGAAGGTGTGTTTAGTTGGGTAAATGATGATGATTTTATTTTTGAAAATTGGAATACAGGTGAGCCTAATTCTGGTTTTGATGAAAATTATGTTGAAGTATTTTCAGATAATTCTATATCTCCTGGTTTTTGGAATGATGCTCCAGGATCTGTTGAGAGATATTATGTGCTTGAACTAGAAGATCAGGATTGTTGCTTATTTGCTGACGGTATATGTCAAACTTGTTTAGATGGTGTGGTTTTGGAAAATGATAGTGATGGTGATGGTATATGTGATTGGGATGATTTAGGTTGTCAAGTCACCGTTCAACCGATTATAACTAATCTTTGTGAAGGTGAATGGCAAATTTATTTAGATTTTCAATATGATACTAGCACATCCATTCCAGGCTTAGATGATATTACTGCTTTTTTTATTTCTTCAGGCACATTATATGAGCCAGAACAATCTTTTGTAACTACGAATTCTGAGTATGATTTAGTATATAATATCAATACTCCTGGTGATTATATTATATCTTTTCAATCAAGTTCTGAATGTAATTTTGGAGAATTTCCTATATCAATTTTAGAGTCAGTTGATTTAAGTTTAACATATTCTTTAGATGCAATACCTTGTCAGGGTGGTTTTTTAACAGGATTTTTAGACGGACCATCAGGGATTTACTCAGTTTATGTTGATGGAATCTATGAAACTGACTTAAGCATTGGTTTAGAAAATGTTGTATTTGATAGCTGGAATGGGAATGTGGGTTCAGATTGCAATGGAAATGTTCTTTTTGGAAATGCTACAGAAAATCAAACAATTGCATTAGGTGGTTTTTCAGGTTTGCAAATTGGCGATCAAATAGGTGCATTTTATATTCACCCAACTTGTGGATTAACAAGTGGAGGTGATATTGAATATGATGGTAGTAATACACTTACAATATCTGTCTGGGCTAATGATCCTAATACTCTTCCAGTAGAAGGTTTTAACCCCGGTGATGAAATTATTTGGTTAGTAAACTCAGATGGAATAATTTATAATGCTGATATCAATTGGAACACTTCAGGAAATGGTTTGATTTCAGGTGAATATTTTGCACCAGCAGGTCTTGGTGCTACAACATCCTTTAGTATTGGTGGTGATTACGAGGAATCTTTTTCTGTTGAGCTCAGTACTGGTGCACATTCAGTTACTGTTTTCGATGGAAGTTGTCTTATTTTAGAAGAAAATGATATATTTATTGAAGACTCACAGTCTGTTAATGATGCTGTTTTAAATATTGTAGATGCTACTTGTGAAGATGTAAATGATGGTTCTATCACTGTTCAAGGATTAAGTGAAAATTCAACTTATGAACTAACATTAGTACTTATTGGTCCAAATACTACATTTACTGCTAACGGTAATTCTTTTGAAAATCTACCCTCAGGAACATATTTTATAAATATTCTTGACTTAACTTGTGATGAATCTTTTACTGATTTTGATATTATAGTTGGAGCCTCAGGATTAATAGATGACTGTGGAGTGTGTGATAGTGATCCTACTAATGATTGTGTGCTTGGTTGCTCTGATGAATTAGCATGTAATTTTGATCCAAATGCTACCGATAATGATTCTTGTGATTACTCTTGTTTGGGTTGTGATGGTATAGCAAATAGTGGTCTGGAATTTGATATTTGTGGTATTTGTGGAGGTGATAACACATCATGTATTGGATGCACAGATTTTAGTGCTTGTAATTATAACTCTGTTGCTTTATTTGATGATGGCTCCTGTGATTATAGTTCTTGTGTAGGTTGTACAGATGAGCAGGCATGTAATTATAATGCTATTGCTATAATCTCTGATAATTCTTTATGTGATTATAGTTCTTGTGCTGGTTGTACAGATGAGCAGGCATGTAATTATGATTTAGGAAGTACAATTGATAATGGTTTATGTGAGTATTTAACATGCACTGGTTGTACAGATGAGCAGGCATGTAATTATGATTTAGGAAGCACAATTGATAATAATTCATGTGAGTATTTAACATGTGCTGGCTGTACAGATGAGCAGGCATGTAATTATTCCTCTGAAGCTACCATATCTGATGAATGTTTTTATACTGATGGTATTTGTGATACTTGTGAAAATAACATTATAATTGATAATGACCTTGATAACGATGGCATATGTAATGACGATGAAATATTAGGCTGTACTAATCCATTATTTGATGAATATAATCCTGCTGCAACCGAGAATGATGGTTCTTGTCTAACTCTCTCTTTAATTGGTTGTACAGACGAAGAGGCATGTAATTATAATCCTGCTGCAACTGAGGAAGATGGACTATGTTTATATGCAGATGAACCATGTGAAGAATGTTTTGGTGCTCTTGTATGGTTTTTTGATTTAGATGGGGATGGAATCTGTGATGATGAAGAAATATCTGGATGTCAAGATGTTTTGGCTTGTAATTATAATGAAGATGCATCTGATAATGATGATTCGTGTATATATGTTGAAAATAATTGTGATATATGTTCAGGAGAAATTGATGGTTCTGGCTATATAATTAATAATGATTCTGATAATGATACAATCTGTGATGATGATGAAATAATTGGTTGTCAGGATCCTCTAGGTTGTAATTATAATCAATCAGCAACAGAACAAGGAGCATGCCTGTATCCGGATGATGAATGTGAAACTTGTGAAAATGGCTTAGTTGTAAATAATGATGTTGATAATGACGGTGTGTGCGATTGGAACGAGATAATTGGATGTACTAATCCACTATATGAGGAATACAATCCTTTAGCAACTGAAGATGATGGCTCTTGTGTTACATTAACAGTTTATGGTTGCACCGACGAAGAAGCATGTAATTATAATGTTGATGCTACAGATAATGATAATTCATGTATTTATCCCGAAGATATATGTGAAACATGCGAAAATGGATTAGTAGTAAATAATGATGAAGATAATGATGGAATTTGTGATTGGGATGAAATTGAGTTATGCGATCAGTTCGATTTTGTATCTTCTTCTGATGTGTCACAACCCTGTGAAGAAGGGGATTTTGGTTCTATTTCTATTACCATAGATTCTTTATTTATTAATGATGACTTGATGTTTCAGTGGTCAGGCTTTGATTATTCAGGTAATAATATAGATTTAGGTGAACAAATTAATAATGAAGATTTGGTTAATTTAGATCCGGGAGTTTACACATATATTATTGATAATGGTCTATGTGTTCAACAAGGTTTTGAAACTGTTAATGTTGGTCAAAATTTAGAATTTGTTGTTCAAGAGCCATATTTCTTTGATAATCCATTTAATCAATATTCGATTCAGTGTTTTGGTGATACAACAGCTTCGATGTATTTAGAATTTATTGGCGGTCAGCCACCGTATGATCTTTATATTTCCGTAAATGGTGTTTTAGGCCCTGTTGATTTTGATATTACTGACGGTCAAATAATTAATGAACCTTTTCCTTATACATATGATGATTTTTATAATTTATGGAATGGTCCTAATAATGATATTGATGTTACATCTATTGGAGGAAGTTATCAATTTATTATTCAAGCTGCTGATGGTCAATGTAGTGTAGTTAGTGATGTTTTTAATTTTAATGAGCCAAATTTACTAACTCTAGATGTTATTAACATTGATGTTGATTGTTTTGATATTGATTCTGAGGGTAATCAAATTCCAGATGGTCAGATTATTTTAAATATTTCAGGTGGAGCACCACCTTACAATATTCAATTTGATAATACTTCTGACGGTGTTTCAGATTATGAAACTAATTGGGGGGGTAACGATTTACCAATTAATAATTTAGAATCTGGTACTTATAATTTTACTATTTCAGATTTAAATGGATGTGTTATACTTGATACAATTATTATTCAGGATATAGATCCAATTTTTATTTCATCCTATGGAGATCAATATAATTGTTTTAATCCTGACTCTGATGGTAATCAAATTCCAAATGCTTTTTTAAATTTTGAATTTAGTGGTGGTACACCTCCTTATAATTATCAATTTCTTCAAAATGATGAAAATGGAATTCCCGTTGCTTTTATTCAAGGTATAACTAACAACTCTATAGAGTTTAATGATTTACAGGTAGGTGATTATTATATTGGTGTGACCGACTCAAATGGTTGTAGTGCATTAAATTTAACACTACCTGATGGAGGTACAATATCTGAAAACTCTGATGGCTTATTTTACATTAATGGTCCAAATGATTCTCCTTTAACAATTGTTCAATTAGACGAGATTTCAATTAACTATGAAGTTACACAACCTTTAATATGTTATGGTGATTCTGTTGCATATATTGATGTTTTAATTAATCAACCAAATTATAGTGGTAGCTTTGATGTATATGTTGATAGTTCAGGTGTTTTAATTGATAGCATAATTGAATATACTCCTTCAGGAGCAGCATTAAACTATTGTTTTTTTGCGGATGGAGACAATCAATCTATTGCCTTAACTGGTTTAGGTAATGTATTTGTTAATCCTTTTGAAACTGATTTGCAGGATGGGGATATTATTGGTTTATTTCAACAGGTTCCAGTTAGTCCAGCAGCTCCGTCTGGGTATCTTTGTGTTGGAGGAATAACTGATAATAATAATCTTCCTGATTGTGATTATTGTTTCGAAGATATTATTAATGATTATCCTACTATTTGTTCTGATAACACTTTGTGTCCAGAGGATAATCCGTTAACTCCTTATAATGAAGAATGTGATGCACCAGGATGTGGTATGATATCTAGTTTTTCTCAATCAATTCCATATCAATCTTTCCCTGACGACCCAAACGATGTACAAGGTGATCTTAACTCTATTTGGACTGATGCATTTGGAAATTGGACAGGTGGATTTTCATTTACCGCTTTTGCATCAGACCCTACAATTCCTGTGTGTAATCCAGTAAGTAATCCTTTAGCTTTATATGGATTTGATGCAACATCACCTAATAATGATATTTATATTTTTGTTCAAAGAGATGGAATTACATATTCTACTGTTGTTGAATTTGCTCAATCTTCCGGATTCACACAGCAATATGCTGTTAATGGATTATCAGCGATTGAATCTATTTATTTAGATGAGCCTTTACTAGACAACGGTGATGGTAGTTTAGAGGTTTGTTTGATTAATCCAAGTGTGGATGATATTTATAATATTACAGTTTTTAATTCATCTTATAATGATTCAATTTCCTGTGGTACTTCACTTGATTCAATTAATATTCTTGCTCCTGAAGAACCAATCAATGTGTTTTTAGCTGACTCAAGTAATTATAATGGTTTTGGAGTTTCATGTTTTGGTGAGACAGATGGATTTGTTGATGTTTTAATTTCTGGTGGATTTGGATCTTATACACTTTCTTTGTATAATTCTTTTCCATTTGATAATCCAATAGCGAATGAAATAGCACCATCGTGTCCAATTTTTAATGAATGTAATAATGTTATTGAAAGTTTTGGTGGTGATTTAGCTCCAGGTACTTATTATTTAACTACTTCAGATAGTTTAGGGTGTTCTACTATTGTTAATGGTAATTTTTATGTAGATGAAAATGAAAATTTAATATATTATTATGAGTTTTCCATTACAGAACCAGAAATTTTCAATGTTTCTACTTCAATAAATAATGTTTCGTGTTATAATGGTTCAGATGGATTTGTTGATTTAAATTTAACAGGTGGAGCGACTCCTTATATATACAATCCTTCGGATTTTATTGGGTTAGAGGCAGGTGTATATCAAGGTATTATTTATGATGCTAACTATTGTTATGTTGAAGTTAATTTTGAAATTCAACAGCCAGAAGAACTAGTTCTCTCTATAGAATCAGTTAGTGATTATGATGGCTTTGGAGTTTCATGTTTTGGCGCAAATGATGGGTTTATTAATCTTGCGGTTAATGGAGGTACACCTTATTTAGGTGATGAAGGATATGAATTTATAGGATTAGACTCTTTAAATAATAATTTATCATCTGGCTCATATTCAGTTTATGTTATTGATTCACTTGGTTGTGAATCAAATACAATCGATATTAATTTAATACAGCCCGATCAAATTGAGCTGGTTTCAGGTTTGGATCCAACTACTTACATCAGTGATTATGATGGTTTTGGAGTTTCTTGTGCAGGAGAGGATGATGGGCAAATCGGTGTTGTAGAATCAATTGAAGTTGTTGGAGGAATTGGACCTTTTAATTACACTTGGTATCTAGGTAGCATTGCCCCTGATAATATTATGACAGTTAATTTATTTGGTAATATCATCGGTGATGACCCTTCTAGTTTAGGAGCTGATGGAGATGGACTTCCAGGAAACACAACATATTGGTTAGAAATTATAGATACAGGTAATTTAGAAACTGATTGTCCAATTACAATTGGTCCATTTGTCATTTCATTACCTCCTTCATTAGGTATTGAGCCCTCTATTACAATTCCAATGAATGTTGATTACGATAATGATTCAGTTGAAGATAATTGGATTCAAGAAGTACCTTTAGTATTTGTTTTACAAGACGAAAATGAGTATGTAACTGGAGAATTGGAAATTTATGGAGATTATGGTGTGTCATGTAATGGTGCAAATAATGGATTTATTAATATTGAAATTTCGGGAGGTTCTTCTAACAATTATACATATTACTGGGAGGCTTTTGATTTAAATGGTAATTCAATTGACTTAGGTAATCAATCAGATAATCAAGATATTTTTGAATTAAATGCTGGAACATATATTGTAAGTGTAATTGAAGACAATTATTATCAAAATGATCCAATTGCTAATTCTGGCTGTTTTGTAACACAGACTTTTATTTTAAATGAACCTGCTGAGCCTCTTGATGTTGATGTTCAAATTCTTTACTATGATAGTAATATTAATTCAGAGGACTATTCAAGTGACGTAAATAGTCCGTTAATAGATACTTATAATACCATTGACGATTATGATTATTTAACATTTGGTGTGTCATGTAATGGAGCAGCTGATGGTCAAATAAATATTAGTATTAGTGGTGGTGTAGAATTATATAATTATAAGTTATTTAATTCATCTAATCAAGTAGTTGATTCTTTAGAAATTTTTTCAGAAGAGATTAATTATGCTATATCAAATTTAGAAGCTGACACTTATACTTTAATTGTATATGATTATAATTATTTATATGATGAATTAAATGCTGAAATTGCTACTGATTTACAATCATATATTAATGTATTTCCAAGTAATAATTATTTAAACTGTGTTTTTGAAATAGAAATTGTAATTACTGAACCAGATTTATTATTAATTAATAATCCATTAATTAATAATGTTTCTTGTAATGGAAATGAGGATGGATCTATTAATGTTAGTGTTTCGGGCGGTATAGGTTCATCGGATGGTGATTATATTTATTCTTGGTCAGGTACAGATTTTAATGGTGATGAGATTATACTTGCTCAGGATGATGTACAGGATTTAAGTGGAGTTCCAGCAGGAGAGTATCTGCTAACTGTATATGATAATAATTACTTTTGTGAAGTAACAGAATTATTTCTTGTTACAGAACCTGACCCTATAGATTTTGAATTAACAGAGGTAGTATATTCGGACTACTGCGATGATGAATTAGGTTTTAATATTTCATGTTTTATAGACGAAAATAATGATGGTTTAAATGATATTACAGACGGTGAAATTGTAGTTAATAGTTTATTTCCATCAACTAATAATAGCTTTTCATATTACTGGAAATATAATAACGAGATTATAGATTTTGAAAATGGTACACCAGAAATTCTTTTTCCATCTATTTTAGAAGTTGGAAATGGTAATGAAGTGCCTAATTTAGCTGGACTTACTTCTGGATACTATACTTTATATGTTCAAGATAATATTACTGGATGTGAAAATATTTTTGGACCTCATTTTATTTCCCAGCCCCAATTTTTAAACTCTAATATAGATAATGTTACTATTTCTGATTTAAATGGGGATTTAATTGATAATGATTATAATGGTTATGGTGTAAGTTGTATAGGATCATTTGATGGTTCAATTTCGGTTCAAATAGAAGGAGGGAGTGGTGTGTATAATGTTTTATATTTTGATGAAAATGGAATTGAAATAGCTAACATAAATCAAATTTTAGAACCTGTACCTTGTGAATGGTCATCTGATGTAGATAATGATGGTATACTTAATGAAAATGATTCTGATATTGATGGAGATGGTGTTTATTTAAATGGTGAGTGTATTGATAACTGTAATAATTCTGCATTGTATAATTTAGAAGGAAATTGTATTGAAAATTGTGCTGATAATGATGATTTGCCTTACTATCCAGGTTTAATGTCTACTGTTGTAGAGCTGGATGAATTGCCTGCAGGAATTTATTCAATTGTTATTAATGATGGATTATGTCAGCCTATTGAAATTAGTTGTATTGAGTTAATAGCACCGCCTGAAATTTTACAATTTACTGAGGCTTTTGTTGATTCAGTTTCATGTAACGGTGATTCTGATGGTTCAATTCTCACTAGTTTTTATGGAGGTTTACCAAATAATTGGAATTGGGGCTTGTATTCTACAGATGATTCATACTTAGATGGTGAGTTAATAGCAACTGGTGTAAACTTAATTGAGCCAGGAGAGATCTATATAGATAACTTATCAGCAGGTTTTTATCGATTAGATATATTTGATATTAATGGATTTTCTGTCACTAATGATGATTTTTCAGATTTAGGTTTAGCGGCTGATTCTCAATATCATTTTATGCCTGATGGATGTAGTGCTTCTTTAGATATTCAAATATTTGAACCTCCTGCAATTGATACATTAAATATGAGTATTGTGCACCCTTGTTACAATTATCAAACTATTTGGTATTCTTCAGAGAATGGTGGTATTATATATGATACTCTTGTTAACCCTTCTAATGGATTGTTAAATTTAGATTTAATTGGTGAAAATCCACCATTTGATGTTTCTTTAGTTAATACAAGTTCTGATGATACAATGTCATTAGGTTTTTTTGATAATAATTTAGAAATTCAAAATCTAACTTCAGGTGTGTATAATTTAGAAATTACTGACACTAATCAGTGTGTTTCTAATTTTGATATTTTGTTAGGTTGGGACTATGTTAGTAATACAAGCGGAGTACCATCACCTATGTCCATAAATATTTTAGATGTAAATATGCCAGATTGTGAATATTCAGTTGATGGTTCTATTTTATTTCCAGAAATTTCATCAGAATTATCTTTTATTCATTATTGGGGGGTTGATTTAAATTTTGATGGTGAATATGATTATACAACTGAGGAACGAGATTTAACTGAGTTATCAATTGGTATATATTCATTACATATAATAGATGATATATATGGTTGTGAGATGATATATGATTATATTCTACAATCTGAATTTGATTGTGTTGAAGTGCCTACAGGTTTTTCTCCTAATGGTGATGGTATAAATGATTACTGGGTAATAGGTGCAATGGAAGAATATCAAGATGTGGAAGTTCAG
The DNA here is from genome assembly GCA_002714185.1 of Flavobacteriales bacterium. GTDB lineage: Bacteria > Bacteroidota > Bacteroidia > Flavobacteriales > TMED113 > SP256. Next base: position 53,609 of record PAWM01000010.1, read on the forward strand.
GTCTATAATCGGTGGGGTGATCTCGTATTTTACTCTGATGATAATAAAGATTATTGGGATGGTACATATAAGGGTAAACATATGCCAACTGCTGATTATTTTTATATCATTAAAGATCGTGATGGTATAAGTCTAAGCCATGGTAGAGTAACATTGCGTCGTTAATCTTAAATTAAAACACTTTCTTATCTTATAATTTTTGTATATTTATTCATTAATATCGTAGCCCCTATTGATATATGAATCACAGATACTGAAATGAAGAAATTTTATATATTATTTTTTTTTCTCCTTTGTTGTATTAATTTAATTTATTCACAAGATGATGATTGTATTGTTGATGCTGGTGTTGAATTAATTCCTGGTCCTACACCTGATCCTCTATTTACAGGTTTTTCTACTTACCCTGCTGAGACAACTGTCCAAATGTGTTACACTGTTGATGAATATAACACACCTGGTACTCAAAATTGGATGCATGGTATTGTTCCTTTATTTGGGCCAGGATGGGATTTAACAACCTTACAACCTGTTGGTCAGCCAGAAACACAATTCTGGGCTGGTGGTGAATGGATATGGGTAGGAGATGTAGTAGCAGGAATTACTGGTGAATTAATAAGTGGTCCAGGTTGGTTTTTTGATGCTGGCTCTGGTGGTGGAACTTTAGACGGAGATCCAACTGATAACTGGGGCGATGGTAATAATGGGCCGTGGACATTCTGTTGGGAAATTACAACACAATCTTGTCCACCTGCATTTAATGAAGCTAATTTAATTGTTGAAATTTTAAATTTTGCTGATTCAGAAACTGGAAGTTGGAATAATTCTGCTGCATTGAATCAATGTTTAGATGATCCATCATATTATATTCAAGGTGTTCAATTAGATTGTCCAACTTGTGATGAATCAGGTTTAACTATTATTCACCCCACTTGTGCTAATGTTGACGAGACAGGGGGTGTTGCAGTAGTTACACCTGAAGGTATAGGTCCTTGGAATTATATATGGTTTAATTTAGATAGTGGTGAAATTATTGAAGAAAATACTAATGTTACACTTCCTGTTACAGTGTCTGGTTTAGAGTCTGCAGAATATTTAATTCAAGTTGAAGATTTAGGTTTTCCTGGGGGTTGTTCCTCTCCAGTTTATTTTGAAATATTACCTCCTGAAGAAATTATGGTTGAATTAGATGTGACAAATGCTAGTTGTATAGATTCTAATGATGGAGTAATCACTGTTTCAAGTATAATGAATAGTAATTGTATTGATGATAATCTAATTGCTGAAGATATAAATGGAGATGGTATTATTAATAATGATGATTTTTCCTGTCCATCTACATCTGAGGAAGTTTGTGGATGTGATTTTGTAACATATTTCAATGCTTGTCAAGCAACAAATTGGTATGGTATTACTGCATATGATACAGGAAGTTGCTCAGGTTTTCCTACTGATTATGATATTTCGTGGTCAAGTAGTAATTCTTTTAATTCCCCCTCATGGAATGGAGAAATAACGAGTTTGTTACCTGGTGAATATTCTGTTTTAATTGCTAGTAATAATAATGCAAGTCCAGTTTTTGGTTGTGACTTTCAAACAACTGTTGTAGTTGGCTCTCCAGAACAATTTAATTACAATTATAATATAATAGATGTATCATGTTTTATTGATGATAATAATGATAGTATTAACGATATTATTGACGGTGCTATTTCAATCAATTTAACAGGTGGTACGGAACCTTATACAACCTCTATTGGTTTATTGACTGGTGAGATTATTGCAACTGAAATTGGTTCATCAATTTCATTTAGTAATTTAGGAGTTGGTGACTACTTTTTTACACCTTTTGATGCTTTTGGATGTTTAGTTGAAGAGCAAGAAGTGTTTTTTACTATTTCTGAACCAGAACCTATAATTTTAGAAAATATTATTTTTTCTGATTATGGTGGCTTTGGTGTTGCATGTAATAATGATGATAGTGGTTTTATTAATATAGATATTAATGGTGGAACACCGCCTTATCAGTATAATTGGTCTAATAGTACTGGTACACTTGTTAATAACACTCAAAATTTAAGTAATGCTAATGCTGGAATATATTCGGTACAAGTTGTTGATCAAAATAATTGTGAATTATTAATAAATGACTTAGTCCTTTCAGAACCAAATGTGGTTGATATTATTGCTACTGAAATAGTTCCTGTTTCGTGTAGTGGTGCTACTGATGGAGCAATTACAGTTGATATAAGTGGTGGTGTATCACCTTATTCTTTTTCTTGGTTTTTTGACGACATATTTTTAAGTAATAATCCAAATATATCTGATATACCTACTGGAGATTATACTGTAATAGTTACTGACAATAACAATTGTGAATACCAGGAGATATTTAGTGTTACTACTCCAAATCCAATTTTAATTAATGAAACAATTACTAATATTTCTTGTTTTGAATTTAATGATGGTTCAATTGATCTTTCATTGTCAGGTGGAACCCCTCCATATATAGTTGAATGGTCTACTGGTAGCTTTAATGAGAATATAAGTAATTTATCTCCTGGTGTATATGATGTGATAGTAACTGACAACGAAGGTTGTTTTGAAACAGCCACCTTCCAAATTACTGAGCCCACATTATTAATAGCTTCTGTCAGTAGCTTTGATGTATTATGTTTTGGTGAAAATACAGGTTCAATTACTCCAATTATAAGTGGAGGTACTCCTCCCTATACAGAGAGCTGGAGTGGAGGAGCTGACCCTAATAATTTATTTGCAGGTGTTTATTCATTAACTATCACTGATGCTAATAGTTGTATTGTTACTGTAGATGATATAATTATTAATCAACCTGATTTAGAGTTAGCACTAACTGCGAATATTATTGATGTTTTTCCTTGTAATGGTGATCAAACTGGATCTATTGAACCAATAGCATCTGGTGGTACTTTTCCTTATCAATTTTCAACTACTCCTGGGGTATTTTTAAATCAGTTAGGTTCTGGTCTCTATACTGTTTCAGTTGTAGATAGTAATGGTTGTGTTGTGGAAGAAGATTTTTTTGTTGACGAACCTAACCCTGTTTCTGCTATTGTAAATTCTGTTGATGCTACATGTTTTGGATTGAGCGATGGTCAAGCTAGTGCTGTTCCTTCAGGTGGTACCGGGCCATATACAGTATTATGGTCAGATCTTTTTGGGGTGTCTGTTGATCCTAATAATTTATCAGCAGGTACTTATTTGTTATCAGTAGAAGATAGTTATGGATGTTTATTTAGTGAATATGTACCAATATCTCAACCTTCTATTTCTGATATGGTTATTGATATTGATAGTCAAATTAGCTGCTTAGAACCCTTCAATATTAATGTTTCCGGTGTAAGTTCTGGGAATTGGTCTGGTTCGGGACCTGGAAATATTGAATTTTCTAATCCTTTGAACTTACAAACTGAAGTTATAGTTTCTGAGTTTGGAACTTATGAAATTGTATTTACGAATGATTGTGGAGAAGAGATTTCTACTACAGCTCAAATGTTATCAATTGCACCACTTGCAGAGGCTGTACCTGTAGTTGTGTATTGTGATTTTGAAACTTCATTGGTAGCGTCTTCATTCAGTAGTCAAGGATTTTGGTCATTAATTGAATCTCCGGATAATACTCAAGTTACCATTGACAATATTAATTCATTTGAAACTGATGTATACATGACACCAATTGATCCAAGTCAAGAATGTTGTTATGGTGATTATTTATTTTCCTTTACCTCTTGTGGAAAAGAAGATTATGCTCAGTTTTCTATTCAAAAAGAAGCACCTGAATTTGGTGTTTCGACATATCAAGATTGTTTACTTGATGCAACTATATTTATTGAAAATCCAATTTCTTTTGCCGATGCTTTAATGGATCCTGGTACATGGGAATGGAGTAATGCAGGTGTTAATCAAGGTAATGTTGATATTTATTATGCGACCCCACATGAAATAAGTTTTGGTGTTTCTGATTATGGATTATATGAGTTTAGATATTTAATTTGTGATACTTTCTATCAACATTTTGTTGGTTTTTCGTGTCCCTTAGAACTTCCTAATGTTTTTACACCAAATGGTGATTTAAATAATGACTTTTTTTTAGAAAGTCAATTAATTCCACTAATACATTCTCAAATTAATTTTACTGTATATAATAGGTTTGGTCAAATTGTTCATTCTCAAAATAATTACGGTTTTGATTCGCATCTATGGGATGGTACTACTAATACCTTTGAAAATAAAAAATTGAATGATGGTGTTTATTATTACATATTGGAATTATTTAATAATGCGAATATGAGAAAGGAGAGGTATAGTGGATATGTACATTTATTTAAAGAAGATAGATAATAGCGTATTATTAAAATTATATAACTTAAAAAGTTTTGTTATGAAAAAAATATTGTTTTGTATATGTGTGTTTATTAATTTTTATATTCAAGGACAATCAGTTTTAGATTGGCAAGTTCCTGTAACTGATGCAAATGCTACAATAAGTATTGGGGAAGGAAATGGTGTAACTGGTGCATCTGATCCAACTCTCAATTCAGCACTGCTACCTGATGGGTCTTTAATTGGTGTTTTCTTTTTAAATGATAATAATGAGTATACTTGTGGTGGAGCAACTAAATGGAATGCATCATTAAATTTAGCAGTTGCAGCATGGGGCTCTGAAAGTGGTTTAGATAATGGGTTTGCTGCCGGTGAGTCATATAATTGGTTTGTGAGAGTATGTGACGGTGATTGTTGGCCTATAGATCTTGATGGTGATAATGTTATTGATTCAAATGAAGTATTAGATGGAATAGATTATATTTCTAATGATGCTATAATGTTAAACATAAGTCCTTTTGATGTTACATACGTATCTAATGGATTATCAGCTTTATCTTCTGCTGATTTTGTTGAATATGAAGAAAATGTAGAAGAAGAATTATCATGTGAGTGTGCTTATGGGGTAGCTGTTCCTAACGGAGGTATGTGTATGATACTCAATGCTTGTGATGACCCTACAGCATCCAATTATTGTCCTGGACTAGGACCTGATTTAACACAATATTTTCAAAATGCATGTGAATATGATCAAGCTTTAGAAGGTTGTACATGTGAGGAAGCTTATAATTATGATTCTAATGCTTCAGTTGACGATGGTACTTGTTTAGTGTTGTCTGGAGGCTGTAATGATTCTTCTGCAGCAAATTATTCAGGAGATGAATGCTCTACTGCTAATTTTATTGCACCAAATTGTGTGTACTCTGGTTGTTTATGTTCCGAATCATATAATTATAATCCATCTGCAAACTTAGATGATGGTTCATGTGTTATTTTAAGTGGTGGCTGTAGTGATGCTACTGCTAATAACTACTCAGGAGATGAATGTTCTACTGCTATTTTTGCTTCAGAAGATTGTCAATATAGTCTTATTGATGTTGATTTAACTTGGGAGTTTTCTATAACCGATGCTAATATGACAGTTCAAATAGGTTCTGATGTAGTTAATTTTAATAATGAACCAATTCCATTAGGTTCTTTAATCGGTGCTTTTTTCACGAATGACAATGGTGAATTACAAAATGCTGGATATTTAGAGTGGACAGGAGATCAACTAGCATTACCTGTATGGGCATCAGAGTCTGGCTTAGATAATGGATTTGCTTCAGGTGAGGAAATTATATGGGGTTTATCAATCGGTCCAGATGATTTTCTTGCTACTTCGTCTTCTATGAATTCTAATCCACCATTTTCTCAAACTTTTATTTCAAATGGTTTTGGACAATTATTGTCAGCTGAATTTGAAGGTGAATTAACAGCCGTTTTAGGATGTACTGACCCGTCGGCCTACAATTATAGTCCTGATGCTAATTTTGATAATGGTTCTTGTTATAATTTAGATTGGGAGGTGACGCCCACTGATTGTAATATGACAATTTTAATTCAACAAGTAGATATTGATTTACTTAGCATTTCTTTAAATCAAGATGTTATTCCCACTGGCTCAGTAATTGGGGTGTTTTATGAAAATGAAAATGGAGAACTTATATGTGGTGGATCTACTATATGGACAGGAGTAGCAACCAGTCTTGCTGTTTGGGGAGCAGAAGCTGGATTAAATAATGGTTTTCAAAGTGGAGAGGAATTTGCAACTTGGGCTTTATTGATTGGAGATCAAACGATTCAAATTGATGATAATGGGGCTACAATGAATGAAATTGGGTGGTCTAGTACTTATGTGTGTAATGGATTTGGAAATCTAACATCTGTTAATTTTGAAGGAGAATACACCATAAGTTTTGGTTGTACAGATTCTACTGCTTGTAATTATGATGAAACCGCGATTGTTGATGATACATCTTGTACTTATGCACAAATATTGTATCAGGATAGTGATGGTGATGGCCTTGGAAATCCAGATTCGAGTACAGAATCTTGTGATGAAATAAGTGGATTTGTAGACAATAATGAAGATCCTTGTCCTAATAATATAGATAATCCTAATAATGCGGTTATATGGTATCTAGATGAAGATGGTGATGGTCTAGGAACAGATTTATATATTGTATATGGATGTAATCCTCCGGGGGATGATTTTTCTGATAATGCTGATGACCCTTGTCCTTATGATAGTGAAAATACTGATGAAGATAATGATGGAATTTGTGATTATGAAGATGATTGTATTGGTGAATATGATGCTCTTGGTATTTGTAACGGAGAATGTGTTAATGATATAGATAATGATGGAGTTTGTGATATTGATGAAATTTATGGATGTCAAGATTCATCTGCATTAAATTTTGATAGTTCTGCAACTGAAAATGATGATTCTTGTTGTTATATAGCAGGATGTATAGATGCGTCAGCATTTAATTATAATTCCAATGCATGTTTTGATAACGGTTCATGTATAGATGTTTTAGAAGGTTGTACAGATTCATCCTCATTTAATTATGATGTGAATGCAAATACAGATGATGGTTCATGTGTTCCATTTATTTTTGGTTGTACTGATATATTCGCTTGTAATTATGATTTAACAGTTAATACAGATAATGGTACTTGTACTTATCCTTTAGAGGATTATTTAGATTGTAATAATAATTGTTTAACTGATTCTGATAGTGATGGAGTATGTGATGAGATAGAAACTTTTGGTTGTACTGAATTATCAGCATTTAATTATGATTCTTCAGCAACTGAAGATGATGGTTCATGTATAGAAGTGGTCTATGGTTGTACAGACTCAATGGCTTTAAATTATGATGAAATAGCTAATACTGATAATAATAGTTGTTGTTTCATTGAAGGTTGTACAGATGAATTAGCATATAATTATAATGCTAATGCTTGTTTTGATAATAGCTCCTGTATTGAAGTTATAGAGGGCTGTTTAGACCCATCTGCTTTAAATTATGATTTAAATGCTAATACTTCTAATGATAGTTGTTGTTATATTGGAGGATGTACAGATTCATCTGCATATAATTATAATTCAAATGCATGTTTTGATAACGGTTCCTGTGTTGAAGTTATTGAGGGATGTACAGATTCATCATCATTTAATTATAATGTGAATGCAAATACAGACGATGGTTCTTGTATACCATTTATTTTTGGCTGTACTGATTCAATAGCTTGTAATTTTAATCCTAGTGCAAATACAGATAATGGATGTACTTATCCTGAGGATTTCTATGACTGTAATGAAGTTTGTTTAAATGATTTAGATTCTGATGGTATTTGTGATGAATTAGAAGTGGGTGGATGTACAAATCCAGCAGCTTTCAACTATAATCCGCAAGCAACAGATTCCGACTTTTGTATTTTTCCAGGATGTTTAGATTCTGGTGCTTGTAATTTTGATTCCGAAGGCATATATAATGAGGTTGTAGAATGTGAGTATGAATCATGTTTAGGATGTACAGATTCGTCTGCAGAAAATTATGATTCAGAAGCTATAATAGATAATGGTTCATGTATTATAATAGGATGTACAGATCAAGTAGCTTGTAATTATAATCCTAATGCAAATTCTAACAGTGGATGTTCATATCCAGTAATTTATTTTGATTGTGATAATAATTGTATCAATGATATTGATAGTGATGAAGTATGTGATGAATTGGAAATTTTTGGATGTACTGATTCATCAGCATTCAATTTTGATTTAGAAGCTACAGAGGATGATGGAACTTGTATAGAAATAATTTTAGGATGTTTAGATAATGCTTCATGTAACTATATTATTAATGCGAATACAGATGATGGTTCATGTATATATCCATCTCAGGGTTTTGATTGTGATGGTAATGCATTATTATTAGATTCTCCATGGGGAAATAATATTGGTTGTGACCCATTTAATACTCATGTTGTTGGATTTGCAGTAGAGGGATTTAATATAGGAGATTTTATAGGTTTATTTTATACGAGTTCAGATGGTGATTTAGTGTTTTCACAAGGAATTGAATATAGTGGTAATAATTTTTCTTTTACTATTTGTGGTGATGATCAAACAACTTCCGAAAAAGATGGTTTTGATATAGGCGAGTCTTTCATCTGGCAACTTTGGCCAGTAGGTGAAGATTGTGCTTATTCTATCAATGTTGATTATTCTGAATCTCAGTCTTCAGCTGGAGAATATCAAGTAAATGGTATTTCTCAAGTTATTTCTTTTTCAGGAAGTCCTCTCGATGCATCTGCTATTGTTACAGATGCTCTGTGTTACGGGGATTTGGGGTCAGCAGAATTGATAGTTACAGGCGGTGTTGCTCCATATCAAATTGAAGATTTATCATCTTTACCTGTAGGTTTAAATACTACAGTAGTTCTTGATGCAGTAGGATGTCAATTTGAATTAGAATTTATTGTTCAAGAACCGGACTTGCTAACCTCTTCAGTTGAGATACTAAATCCTCTATGTAATGGTGGTTTAGCCACAGTGTATTATAGTGTTTTAGGAGGTACTCCACCATATCAATACACAGATAATGGTATAGATTTTTATGACTTTATTCCAAATCAAGATAATGAGCTATATTTATCTACTGATAATAATTTACTCTTAACTGCTATTGATGCAAATGGTTGTGTAAGTGAAGTGGAAGTTGTTTATGAAGTACCTGCAGAATTAACTGTAGAAGTAATAGTAAGTGAACCATTATGTTATGGAGATTTTGTATCAGCAGAAATAATAGTTGAAGGTGGTACAGCTCCATATGAAATATCTGCATATGAAGTATCATCTATTCCTTTATTCGTTTATGATTTTAATTACCTGTTATCAGGTACATATACCGCAGAAGTAACTGATGCTAATGGATGCATAGCAAGTCTTGACTTTATAGTTACAGAGCCAGAAGAATTGTCATTATCATTTAATTCTACAGCAGGTGAGTATTCTAATTGTTCTTCTGGAACAGCTGCTGTGTTTGTAGAGGGCGGTAATGGAGATTATGAATATTTGTGGTCAAATGGTGAAACTACTGCAGAATTATCAGGACTTTGTGCCGGAGATTACTCTGTTACAGTTACTGATTCTAATGGCTGTGTTGTTAATGGACTAGTAACTGTAGAATATTTGCTACCAGAAGGGTGGGAGGTTAATGAAACAAGTTTGGTTCATCATATAATTATTGGAGGCGGTTTTTTAGATGATGCTATTATGTTATTAGATGAAATTCAACTAGTACCAGGTGATTATGTGGGTGTGTTTTTTAATAATGATGATGGAACTCAATCATGTGGTGGTTATGTGATGATAAATGAATATAATATGTTCATGAATCAAGATGGTTGTTATACTTGTCCTTTATATGCTTATGGAAGTGATAATGATTATGAAGGTTTTGAGCAAGGAGAAAAATTTAATTGGAGAGTTTGGAGTAATCAAACAGAAACAGAAGTAGAGGGTTTTGCTGTTTATGATAATAGTTGCGATGATGAAAGATATTTTAATTCGAACGGTACTAATCAAGATGCTGGTACAAGTTGTGTTTTAGGTACTGTGTTTGCATCTCATCAAGTGATTCCACTTAACGAAAATCTATATTCTGACTGGGATATGATATCAACATATATGTCCTCTGAGGAAACTGTTCAATCCATATTTACTCCTGTAGCAGAAGAGTTAGTTATTATAAAAGATGCTACTGAGTTAGTTTATTGGCCAGATTTAAATATACAAACACTAACAACTTTAAATGTAAATGATGCTTATGCAGTTAAAACATGGGCACCAAATGAAATAACTGTTTATGGAGATTTTATTCAACCAGAAGAAATTTCATTTTCTCTTTCTGGTTGGAATTATATGTCATACCCACGATACTACCAAGAAGATGTTGATGTTGTATTATCTGATTTAGCATCAAATATAAAATTATTAAAAGATGATGAAGGGAATCTGTATTGGCCTGAATTAGGTATTAATACAATTGGTCAGATGGAGGCAGGTGAAGGTTATATTCTAAAAGTCTTGGATGATCAATTATTTTCTTTCCCATCTAATAGTGATGGCGAGATAGGTGGTAGTACAGTTGCCGAGGGAAGACTTGGTTTAACCCAAACCTCTTACTTTACTGACATTGAGAAAACTAACTCTAACATGGTTATTGGGTTACCTGTAGAATCTTGGGATAATTTTTATCCTGAAAATGGAGATGAATTAGTTGCATTCGATTCTGAAAATAACATCGTAGGTGTTACTGTATTGAATGATAATAATAATTTTATGTTTATTTGGGGTGATGATAATGAAACATCGCATAAGGATGGAATGATAAGTGGAGAAGAATTTTTTATTGAATTATGGGATCAGTCAACAAATACTATTTATACTGTTGAAATAGATTGGGAAGAAGGAGTTGATTTATTTAGTAATAATGGAATTAATATAGCTTCTTCAATTTTCGTAGATAAGAAATTTGAAAATAGTTTAGATTATATTTCTTGTTATCCAAATCCAACTTCAGGTAATTTATCAATTGAATTCTATTTGAATAATGATGATTATGTAAATTTATCAATCTTCAATTCAATTGGTGAGCAAGTTTATAAGTATAATAAGAATTTATTTACTAAGGGTATTAATAAATTACCAATTTCTTTAGGACATTTAAGTCAGGGGTTATACTATATTGAGATACAAAATTCTGAAGAAAATAAGAATATTATAATTGATTTAACAAAATAAATATATGTTAAGGAATCTATTTTTTATTAGTTTTATTTTTTTTAGTCATTTAGTAATATCTCAAGAGTGGGAATATTCTATTACTGATGTCAATATGACTATTCAAGTCTCAGCTGATGTTGTTACTTTTGATGATATAGCACCACCTATTGGTTCTTTATTAGGTGCTTTTTATATTAATGATTTAGGAGAATTTTCTTGTGGTGGTTATCAAGAGTGGACAGGCGATCAAATTGCAGTTGCACTGTGGGGTACAGAGTCGGGTATGGATAACGGTTTTCAAGTTGGTGAAGATATTACTTGGTATTTACAAGTTGATGGAGAAAGTTATCAAGCCTCTTTTTCATTAATGAACGAAGGTGGACCATTGGGTATGTCTTCTACTTTTGCTCCAAATGGCTTTGGTCAAATTTTAGATGTAGATTTTTTTAGTTCAGGTTGTTCAGATCTATTAGCTTGTAATTATTGCGGTTCTTGTTCAGTATTTGATGATTCTTTATGTCAGTATCCTCCCATATACTACAATTGTGATGGTGAATGTATAAATGATTCAGATAGTGATTTCATTTGTGATGAGCTTGAAATATTTGGTTGTACTGATTCTTTAGCAGCAAACTTTGATTCAAATGCAACTGAAGATAATGGCTCTTGTAATTATATAGTTTTTGGATGTATAAATTCTTTAGCAAGTAATTTTGATATTACTGCTACTGATGATGATGGTTCCTGTTTGTTGTGTGGAGACATTGATGCACAAAATTATTATTCAGGTTCAGATGGTACAATATGTACTGAGGATATTCTCAATAACTATACATTAGAAAATGAAACAGATGGATTACCGGATTGTTGTTTTTATGCAAATCCTGGTTGTACTGATGATGGATCATGTTTCGATATCGATGGCGATGGAGATTTAGATGAATGTGATGATAGTTTTTTATATATAGATGAACAAACTGGTTTGTCAGTATATTATCAAAGCCCTTTTCCAGGGGTTCCAGCATCAAATTATAATCCTAGTGCAAATATTTTAGTAGGTGTTAATTATTGTTATTATTTTCCTGCTTGTCAAGATGCAGATGCTTTGAATTATGGATTTAATTGTAACGGGGATGATATTTTATCACTTGCAAGTGAAAATGGCTTTTCTATTGATTTTAATGAGCAGCCTGAGAATGATTCTTTTGCAGTAACATATAATGATGTGTCTTTTGATTTTGAGGGATCTAATAGTTGTTGCTTATATTTTGGTTGTGATGATGAATCAGCTGACAATTATCAAGATTTAGATGGAGTTTTCTATCAAGATGATACAGCTAATGATAATGAGCAGAATTTAAATGTGCTATTTAATTTTGATGAATCATATATTATTTTAGATCCTGATTTACCATCGCCTTCAAATATAATAAGTTTCTTTTCACAAGAAGATATTGACGGAGATGGTATTTCAAATTCTTTAGATTCAGATCCTGATGGTGATAATTTCTCTACAATTTTTAATTATGGAAATGTAGAAGATTTAGATTCAAATAGTCCTTGTGTATATATGGGTTGTATGGATGTTAATGCTATTAATTATAATGAAAATGCTAATGTTGATAACTTCAGCTGTATCTATTATGCTTGTGACGATAATCAAGCACTTAATTTTAATCCTGAAGGAGAAGAATGTTTTGACTATTTTAATAATCAAACATTTTTACCTGAGCCTGACGGTTTAGATGACTGTTGTGATTATTTAGGTTGCCTTGATCCATATTCAGTGAATTATAATTCAAGTGCTACGATTGAAGAATTAGTATTTGTATTTCAAGACGGCATTTATGTTCCTATTCCTATTATAGAAGATGGAGATACAATAGGTTATGAAAATACATGTTATGATTATGTATTTGGTTGTATGGATCCTGTTGCAGAAAATTATAATGATTATGATTATGATGGTGAATCAAACGAATATGTAAATGAAAATCAAATTATTTATCAATTGCAGAATATTAATATGAATATTGAATCTGATTTGTTTGCCATTAATAATTTTGATATTATCCAAGAGGTTCCGTTCTTAGGAAATAATACTAATGTAAATACTCAAGTTCCATTAGATCAAAATGGTTTACCTATTAATAATCCAGATCCAATTAACTCAGTTAATCCATGTGAATATATTTATGGTTGTATGAATCCTTGTTTTATAGAGTATTATGACATTGTAGATTATAATGGCGAGGATAATTTTGACTTTGATTTTATAAATAATTTATTGGAAAGTTATAATTGTGATTTTGAATATGAAGGTGGTTGTACTGAATTACTACCACCTCAAAACATACCTACATTTGATGATGGATCTTGTGAAAACCTTCTTGTGTATGGCTGTATGGATCCTACAGCTGAAAATTTTAATCCAAATGCAAATATTAACGATTGTAGTTCTTGTGTGCCAGCGATTGAAATTATCAATTTAAATATTGAAAATCCTATTTGCTGGGATGATATAAATGGTGAATTTGATTTTCAAGTAATTGGCGGTATTCCGCCTTACACATTTTTCATATATGATAATTTAAGTAATATAGTTATTGATGAAGAAGTTACTTTTCCATTTGTCACTAATGATTTTGAACTCCAATATGGAAATTATCTTTTAAATGTAATTGATTCTGAAGGTTATTCTAGCTCTATATCATTTACTATTACACAGGCTGATGATTTATTAATTGAAATGTGGGAATCAGGTGGTTGGTTAGTAACATTAGAGGGTTATGATAATTACCAATGGACTTTAAATGGAGAGATTTTAACAGGTGATGGTTTTGAAGGCTCTCAAATATTCCCCACAGTTTCGGGTTTATATGGTGTAACTGTTAATTTTATTTATGGTAATGATTTGTGTTTTTCAAACACTTTTTATTATGATTATGAATTATTTCAAAATTCTATTAACGATGAGTTAGGTTTTACTATAACATGTAATCCAAATCCATTTTTGAATTCCGCAATTATTCAAATAGAAAGAAATAATATTGAGTTACTTAAATTTGCTTTATATGACGGCCTTGGTAAAAAGATTTGGAAAGATGATATGGTAATAAATAATGAAAAATATTTTATTATTGATAATTTAGAACCTGGTATATATTATCTTTATGCAGCTAGTAGTAGTGATGTTCAGATTATTCAACTTATGGTATTAGACTAAATTAATTATGAAAAGAGCTTTAATTTATACATTTTTATTTATTTCTTTCTTTGCATTTTCTCAATGCTCCTATGATGAAAGTTGTGTTATATCTCCTGCTTTTCCAACAATTTGTCCCATTCAATTACCGGATGCTACTGTTGGAGAGCCGTATAATACTGATTTAACATTTTGGATGCCTGTAGAATTTGAGGCTGAAGGATTTGAAGTTGTGTTAGATGAATTAGTAGTAACTCAAATAAGTGGTTTACCCATTGGTTTATCAGTTGAACTTTCAAATTCTTCAATGGTTTTTTACCCATCAGAGAATGAGTTTGGGTGTGCCAGTGTAAGTGGTATGCCTTTAGCTTCAGGAGAGTATACTATTACAGTATATGTTGTTGCAAATGTCATTGTACCTTCAGTTGGTTTTGAAATCGCTTATCCAACAGAGTTTGATTTGTTTATTAATGTAAATCCTGGCTCAGGAGGTAATACAAGTTTTACTTTCAGTCCTTCTAGTGGTTGCGAAGATTTGGATGTGAATTTTGAAGCTTTGATTACAAGTGATGAATATGATGTAGAATATATTTGGGATTTTGATAACGGTTTCAGTAGTAATCAGCAATATCCACCAACTCAAACTTATCAAGAACCTGGTGATTATAATGTAACATTGATTACTAATTTAACTTCTACTCTGTCTACATTGAATAATTTTAATATAAATTATACTAATTCAGATTGTTGGGGTAATGATGTTGAAGAATTATGTGTTGATATTCCTTTTATTGGTGAAAGTTGTATTTCTGATCCGGATTTATTAATAAAATTATATGATGCTAATGGAAATTTAGTATATCAAACCGGTGGTCTTGGTTCTAATGAATATGTTACTGGTACGACAGCTTCCTGGTCGAATATTAATTTCACTTTAAACAATCCTCCTTATACAGTTTCAATATGGGATACAGAAAATTGGGATCAACTTGATTTTGGTGTTCAATTCTCAGAAGATGATTTGTTAGGTTCATTTACACTGAATTTAGAAGATGGTGAACATTCATTTAATTCTAATTGTTCTAGTGGTACTTATTCAATTAATTCCTCCGTTGTCCCAATTCAATCTATAGAGGCTTCTGAAGTCATATCTGTGTTTGAAAATCCTGAGTTACTTACGATATTAAATGAAGATATTTATTCTATATATATTGATTATGATAATGCTGTGTCTTATCAATGGTTTGTTGATGGAAATTCTATTGAAGGAGCTAATGAATCTACATATCTTGTTTCTGAGTCAGGCACATATTGGGTGGAATTTATTACCCAGTATGGTTGTGTTGGGACATCTATTCCATTAGATGTAGTAAAGTGTGATAATGAATTTTCTCCATCTATCTTTGTTTCCGATAATGTACTACTAACTACTGACACTGATTATGAAATTGATTGGTACTGGAACGGTGTGTATTATGGTGTAGGTTCTGATATAAATATTGATTCAGATGGTTATTATTGGTTAATTGCTTCTGATGTATATGGGTGCTCGTGGAGTTCGGACACTATATTTTACCAATCTCAAATTAATGATGATTTAGATAATGATGGTATTATTAATGACAATGATGATGATGTGGATGGTGATGGAGTTATAAATAGTGAAGATGATGATGTGGATGGTGATGGTATACCTGATGATATTGATAATGATATAGATGGTGACGGAATACCAAATGATGAAGATGATACTATATCTGGTTATTTAATTGTAGATGAATTAATAAATTCTGTGATTAAAGTTTTTCCAAATCCGTCAAATGGTCTGTTATATATAAAATTATCTAATTCAAATAATAGTCATCTTGCTAAAGTCACTTTGCGAGATATGAAAGGTAATTTAATTTTAGATAAAGACTTAAAGTTAATGGATTCAACACCTTTAGATATTAGCTTTTTACCTTCTTCTATTTATATATTAAATATTACAATAGATAATTTTTATTCAAGCCATCAAATTATTAAAGAATAACTCTTTTGATTAGTTTCAGTGAGTGAGTATATGAATTTGATTCTAGATTAAAAATGCCTTTTTTATCTAGTGTATCAATTCTAACTTTACCTGATGCATGAATAATTCTATTATTATTTAACACTATACCAACATGTGTAACTTTTTTATTTTTACTGCCAAAAAATGCTAAATCTGCTAGTTTAGTCTCTTCTATATTGATTGATTGTCCAATTAGAGCTTGCTGAAATGAATCTCTTGGTAATTTTATGTTAAAAAATCTAAACACCATTTGTGTATATCCTGAGCAATCTATCCCTAAAGGAGTTCTTCCTCCCCAAAGATATGGTGAGTTTAAGTATTTTTTAGCTATGTTTAAAAAGGACAAGTTAAATGGTTCCATTTTTTTAAATGACAAGTTGTGATCTATTTCAAACTTTGTTTTAAATCTTTTATTGAATGGGATTAAACTACCAATAATTACTATTTGTTTAGTGTTATTAATTTTTATGTAGGCAAATATTTTGTTAGAAATTTTGTGTCTTATTTTGAAATTGATTTTTTGAAATTGTTTATTATCAATCCAACCTGTGTATTTATCATGATGTAATTCTATAAAAGACCAGTTTTTTTCTTCCTTTATTATTTTAAAAGTTTCACCAAATAATATTTGATTAATTAATTCCGAGGTATCTGATTTTTTACTTCTCATCGGAATAACAGATAAAAGGCATATTCCTTCTAGCATAAGTTTTCTATTACTATGGCTGAGGCGCCACCTCCTCCATTGCAAATACCTGCAGCTCCATATACTCCTTTTTTATTTTCTAACGTATTTAGAAGAGTAACAAGTATTCTGGAACCAGAGCATCCTAAAGGATGTCCAAGTGAGACTGCACCACCATGAATATTTACTTTATTTTTATCTAAATTTAATTTTTTGATATTAGCTAATCCAACTACTGAAAATGCCTCATTTAACTCCCAATAATCTATATCTTCTTTCTTTAAATTAGCTTTTTGAAGAGTCTTTTTAAGAGCATCTGTAGGTGTAGTTGTAAACCATTTTGGTTTTTGAGAGGCATCAGCATATGAAATTATTTTTGCTAATGGTTTTATGTTTAATTCTTTTGCTTTTTTATTACTCATTAAAACAATAGCTGCTGCACCATCATTGATAGTAGAAGCATTTCCTGCGGTTACCGTGCCTTCTTTTTTGAATACTGGTCTTAATGTTTTAAATTTTTCTAAATGAATATTTTTATATTCTTCATCTTCAGTTATAATTTGCTCTCCTTTTCTTGTTTTTATTGTCACAGGTGTGATTTCATTTTTAAAAAACCCTTTTTTCCATGCATCTGTACTTTTTGAGTAAGAATTTAAAGCAAATTCATCTTGCTCATCTCTTGAAATTGACATTTCTGTTGCACATAATTCTGCACAAACTCCCATGTGTACATTATCATAAACATCTGTTAATCCGTCCAATAGTAGTCCGTCTTCTAATTTAGAGTGTCCCAATTTTTTTCCATTTCTCATTTCATGAATATAAAAAGGGATAGATGACATATTTTCCATACCTCCGGCTACCACAATATCATTATCCCCAATTGCAATAGATTGTGCTGCAATCATAACTGATTTCATTCCTGATGAGCAAACTTTATTAATAGTGGTACAAGGAGTTTTTTCATTAATGCCAGCAAATATTGCTGCTTGTTTCGCAGGAGCTTGTCCTAAGCCTGCAGAAATAACATTACCCATATAAACTTCATTAATTTCATTTGGGTCTAAATTAATTTTTTCAATAGCACCTTTTATTGCTATTGATCCAAGTTTAGTAGCACTTACTGAGGACAGTATTCCTCCAAAGCTACCAATTGGTGTTCTCGTATAAGATACAATTACAACTTCTTCCATTTTTATTTTTTTAGGCAATTTACTTAATTAATTTCATTCTCTAATAATATATGTATATATTTGCAATCCTTCTTTTCGGAGAGGTGGCTGAGTGGCTGAAAGCGGCACCCTGCTAAGGTGTTATACTGGTAACGGTATCGAGGGTTCGAATCCCTCTCTCTCCGCTTAG
>PAWM01000011.1 GCA_002714185.1 Flavobacteriales bacterium
GAAATAATGGAGAAGTGGAATTAATCGTCACAGGTGGAACTAATGCTACTAATACCATTATCACTGGCTTAAGTGCTGGTGAGTATACAGAAACCTATACGGATGATAATGGTTGTGATGTCAGTATAACATTTACTATTGGAGAACCTAACCCTTTTATTGTAGACTATGATATCACTAATATTTCATGCTCTGAATATAATAATGGAAGTATTGACCTTTCTGTGTCAGGGAATAATGGTAACTATTCATATTTATGGGATACAGGAGCGACTACATCTAATATAGATAATCTTAGTCCTGGAATATACTCTGTAATAATTTCAGATCAACTTTCATGTCAAACAACTGAAGAATATTTAATCACAGAACCTACCCCACTAACATTTGAAGTTATATCATCTGATACAGAATTAGAGTGCTCAAATAGTGTAGGTAATTTCACAGTATTAATAACAGGGGGTACTGCACCCTACAGTTACAGCTGGACAGACGGTAACAATAATTTTATTGGTGAAGGTAATGAAATACCTGCACCACAGGGTGGTTTTATTAATTCAATTGAGGGATTAACAGGGGGTGAATATAATTTAAATATCACCGATGCTAATGGGTGTCCATTATTATTTACCGATGTTATTAATATCGGACCAACATCAATTAATTTTGAACTAAATAGTAATTCTTTTTTAGAAGTTGAGTGCTTTGGTGATGAAACTGGGATAATTGAAATATCCACATTTGGAGGAACTCCACCTTATGATTTTAATTGGTATGATAGTGATAATACTTTTATTGGAAATGGTACAAATACTATAGTAAATAATTTAACTATAAATACAATTGAAAATTTAGGAGAAGGTATTTATTATCTAGAATTAACCGATGATAATGGATGTGAAAATAATGAATTTAGTGTAGAAATTACATCAGAGCCTGAAGCACCAGTAGAAATAACATTAGTATCATTTAGTGATTATAATGGATACGGTGTTGAATGTAATGGTGACAGTAATGGATTTATCAATATTGAAATGGATCCAAATGGCGGTGTTATTGATGATGGTGATGTATGGGATTACACATGGTATCCTGCTTTTATTGTTACTGGTAATGAGTTAGATATAAGCTTATATGGTAATAATCCAACATTATTAGAAAACCTACCAGCAGGTGAATACTGGTTAATTGCTGAAGATAGTAATAACTGTCAAGACACACTTAATTATGAAATAACTGAGCCTGAAATACTATTAATTGACGAAATTATTATTAATCAACTAAGCACAGAATGTAATGGGTCATGCTCAGGATCAATTGATGTATTAGTTTCTGGTGGAGCAGAACCATATAGCTATATATGGACAGAGTATACAAATAGTGGATCAAATACTTTAAGTAGTAATATATCATCCGTAACAGATTTATGCTCAGGAAATTACTCTGTTTCTGTTTTTGATGCTAATGGATGTAGTGTATTTGATGGCGACATTGAAATAATAGAACCTGAACCACTAGTAATAGATAATATTCAAATTTCAGAATATTACAACTGTAATTACAATATAAGTTGTGCTAACGGGAATGATGGAGAAATTGAAATATCTGTTACAGGTGGTGTTTCACCATACACATATAATTGGAATTCTATTAATGATCAATTTGATGTAAATGGTGATTTTATAAGCGAGGGTGCTATACTACTCGACTTAAGTGCCGGAACATACTTTGTAGATGTTACTGATGCAAATGGATGCTCAACCTCAGAAGAAATTATTTTGACCGACCCTGAACCACTTATAATTGAAAATATGACAATTGAAACAATTGCGACTTATTGTTTAGAAAATGGAGAAATATCATTAGAAATAAGCGGTGGATGCGGACAACCGTATGCTTTCTCTCTATTCCCATCTTTAGAAAACGGAACCATAGTAGGTGATTGTATAGATGGAGAAATTGTAATTCAAAATGAAAATAATTTACTATATAATGGAATAGGAACAGGGTGGTATACAATTATTATATCAGATGACAACCCTAACACCGAAGTGAATTCCAATGATGATTTATGTAACACAAGTGAAGTATATCCATGTAATGCACAAATGACATTCTTCATGGAGGAAACCGATCAAGCAAACTTCGATGTGTTTGCTGAAGCTGATTTAGGTGGTATAATAACTCCTAACTGGATTCAAGTAAATGAAGGAACTCCTAATGAAGATGAAACACTAATTGCTGAAGAAACAACAATTGGATTTGGTTCATGTGGCTCTACAATAAGTGTGCTAAACCCAGATGGCATCATAGGTGATTTTGGTGGAAGTGGATTGGGGTATGAATTATACTGGTTTATTAATAATGGTACTGATTCGCAAACATTAGATGAAGAAGATACAGCACTAAGTTTATATAATAATGATTTAAGTATTGAAGTGGATGTACAATTACAAGGACAAGACTTTATATTATTATATGTTGATTTATGTCCTAATGGCCCTGACTCTATTGTAACACTTGTTGAAGTTCCCTTGATGGAACTTGACATTGATGCACAAAGCTCATTATTTGATTTCTCAAGTGGCGAAACACCATTTGGCGCTGGTGAATTTGGAGATGAAGGGGTTGATATAGATGGTGATGGTGTTTGTGATGAAAATTGCAATTACGAATCCTCTATATCATGTGCAGGAGAGCAAGATGCATATGCTACTTTTTCAATCACAGGTGGCTCAGCGGATGATTTTAATAATGCAAGTTGTTTAGATGATGGTGCTTTTTGGACTGTAACATGGTATTTAGATAATGGTGACACTGAATTTAATGAATTTGACACTGAGATAATAAACGGAGAATTTATTGAAGAAGATAACTTTCCAGTTTTTGGAGGCGGTGATGGCATTTCTGATACTTATACACTACAAAATTTAGAGCCTGGATTTTACTTTGCTCAAGTACAAGACTGCCTTAGTAATGGATGTGGATTAATTGTAGAATTTGACTTAAGACCGGAAGCAGATCCGTTAGTAATGGAAACTGTAATAACTCAACCTGATTGTGGTGAAAATGAAGGTGCAAGTGCATGCTTCTTTGCTAGTGGAGGTACACCTGATATCACTGGAGATTTGGTAGAATACACCTTCAATTTAACATGGCTTGAACCCAATACAAATACCTATTTACCAATTACTGTGACAGATGGATGTGCTAGTCCAGAAGATTTACAACCAGGCTTATATCAAGTATTTTTAAGTGATAATAATGACTGTACTACAGAACCTCCATTTGAATTTGAAATTAATATTGGCAACTATATCCATGAAGCTCTAATTGAAATAGATTTATTTGCCTATCCAGGTGGTTATAATGTCTCATGTAGCAATGCTACAGACGGATTTATAGAAAATATGATTATTTACTCTCTAGAGGATATTGATGGGGACGGTGATGTGAATACTGTACTTATTTCTGATTTAGATAATGACGGAATTATTAATACACTTGATCATGATATGGACGGTGACGGGATTATTAACACACTTGATCCTGATATGGACGGTGATGGGAATTTTTCCAATGGTATTTGTATTAATAATTGTAATGATGACGATTCCACTCCATATGGGTTAGACACCGACGATATAGTAGCAATATGGGATGGTGAAATTGATGATTGGAATTTTATAAATCCAATGTATGAAGTTGAAGTTGAATGGAGTCCTTGGGATATTAATTCTCTTGCAGCAGGTAATTATAGTGCTACACTATATAGTTTATCTCCTAATGGTATTGATCAATGTGCAACTGAATTTGACTTTTCAATCTCAACTCCTGGACCACTATATGTTTTTGTTCCAGATTATGAGATATGTGATGGATGTGCTGTTAATGTCACAGCAGAAATATCTGGTGGCCAAGGACCATATTATGATATATGGACCAATGTAGAGACTGGCCAAATCTTACCTGATATTATTGACTCTAACTTCAATACTAGTGATGTCACAAATATAGGTGTAGATTATGATATTGATGAAATCAATGGATATCCAAGAAATATTTTATTACTACCTGGTTCTTATTCATTAGAAATAATTGATGCAAGTAATTGTGATGCTTCAGAAATCACATACTTTGAGGTATATGAGGCTGCACCAACATTACCTTGGGCAGAACTTGAAATAACAGGTTGTGAACCAAGCACTGGTAGTTGCGGAGGAATCGCTACTATTACTGTGGACTATAATGATTTAAATAGTGAACTATGTCAAATAGCTTGGTTTAATTGCGATGGACAATCTCTTGACTCTTCAACGGATTCAGAAAATGAAATTAATAATTTATGTAATGGTGAATACTATGCTCAAATACTATATCCAGAAGATAACGATATCAATGGTAATGGTATATTAAATAACCAAGACCCTGATATGGATGGTGATGGTATTCCTAATAATGGCTTTGATGGTATTCCTAATAATGCTGATGATGATCCAGATACTGACGGTGATGGAATACTTAATGAGTATGATAATTTTGCTGAAGGTAACTATAGAGTAACAACAATATGTTTTGAATATAATGAAGATGGTTTTGAGGTGTATGAAGAATGTATTCAACATGATCTATGTGCTGATGATTCATTTATAGAGAATTCAATTGCAATTTATACAGAGGGAAGTTCAGGAGAGTTTACATTTTTATGGTCAAATGAGGAGGGTACAGAAATTAGCACAACCCAAAACCTTGAAAATCAACCTGCAGGAATATACACAGTAACTGTTACAGATAACTATGGCTATCAAATATGGGAAGAATTTGAAATACTTGAAACCGAAGTACTTGACATAGTTAGTTACGACTTAAGTGTCTATGGAGGTGGATATAATGTTGAATGTCCAGATAATGCAAATGAAAATATCTGCAATGGAGAAATTACTTTAGAAATTCTTGGAGGAATACCATTTAATACAAATGGTGAATTCAATACTGAATGTAACTTTAACCTCCCATCTATTAATATGAATTCTTATTATGAATACTCTATTAATAATCTAGAGAGTGCAATTAGCACAGAAAATGAAATACTAAATACAGTAGAGATTTCAGGCGAGACAATCATTGCTAAAATTACAGGAGTATGTGCCGGCACAAATATTATCACTATTAATGATCAAGTAGGTTGTTTAATAACATTAGAAATCGTAATGACAGGTCCTGATATTTTTGAATTTGATATTGTCACAAATGATGTTAGCTGTGCAAATAGTGAAGATGGATCCATACAGATACAATACTCAGGAGGACTACCACCCTACTCATATCAATGGTCACTTGATAATGTTTTATATTCTACAAGTTCCGATATTACAAATTTAAGTGGTGGAAATTACACAATTGAGGTAACAGATTTTAATAACTGTACATATTCTGAATATATCAATATATATGAACCTCCTCCATTTGAAATAGAAGTATTTCCAACAGGCCCTGAATGTGATCAATTAGTTGGCTATGTTGAATTCAATGTCTCAGGAAGCCATGAAGGTAATTATCAGTACTCAGTAAATAATCAAGATATCTATGATTATAATTCAGCAGATGTTATTGATTTAACTTCTGGAGAATATATCTTTACATTTATTGATTCTCAAGGCTGTCAATCAGAAGATATTATAGTTAATATAGATCCCGCATCTGAAAACTGCTTAGAAATACCATCATTATTTACACCAAATGGAGATGGTCAAAATGACATTTGGCAAATTATTGGTATTGAAGATTATCCAAATGCAAAAATAGATATATATAATAGATGGGGACAAATAATTTTTACATCAAGTGGTAATTACTTTGGTAATGAATGGGACGGTACTCATAATGGAACACCACTACCACATGCTGTATATTATTATATTATAGATCCTGTTAATGAAAATGGTAAAACATACCATGGAGGAGTTACAATTAAACGCTAAATAAATTATATGAAGAAATATATTCCAATAATATTTTTATTTGTCTTTTTATGTTTCAATAAAGATGTTAAAGCTCAAGAGTTACCAATATACAGTCAATATATGTTTAATGACTATTTGATAAATTCTGCATATGCTGGAACCTATGATTTTACTCCTATTATAATTAATCATAGAAATCAATGGTTAGGATTTGGAGAATCGACACCAAAAACTTCTTCTATCTCAGCTCATAGTAGACTAGGTAAAAAAAGTGCTATTGGTTCATCAATAATATTAGATAAAACATCTCCAATTTCTAGAACACAGATTGAAGCTAGCTATGGCTATCATGTAATAATTAGTAAACGTCAAAATCTAATATTATCTATGGCTCTTAGTGGAACATTAAATATGTTACAATTTGATTACAAAGAAAATACAACATATTCTGAATTAACTAATGGTTTAGTTGACGATATCAATCAAGGAAATGAAAATTCCAGTCAAGGTGATATTAATTTTGGTATGGTGGTATTCAATGATTATTTTGATTTTGGTATAAATATTAAAAACCTAACATCTAATGAACCTAGTAGTTCATCACCAAATGAAAATATAGAAAGAGTAAAGTATATTTTATTACACGGATCGTATTTAGGAAGAAATAATCCAAATAGTCCAATTGGTGTAATTCCTTCATTTGTAATTAGAAAAATGGGGATAATATCATATAATTCACTTTTTGAATTAGATTTAAATATTAAAGTTGTTTATAGAAATAAAATTTGGACTGGGTTTGCATATAGAACACACGAAAAAGCTATATGCACATTAATTGGATTTAATACTAATAAAGCATTTTTTGGATGGAGCTACGATGTTGGTGCTTCTGGCTTAGGATCATATCATAATGGAAGCCATAATATAGCAATAGGATATAATATTGGTGAAAAAAAACATAAAATAAGGAATCAAAATCCTTTTCAACTAAATATTGATAATGTTTGGAAAAAAATTAAACTTCCAATTAGACGCCACAAAACTGCAATATAGAAATAATATGATAAATTATATTTTTGACATAGATGGCACCTTAACTCAAAGTAGACTGCCAATTAATCCTCAATTTGAAGTATTTTATAAAAATTGGATTAAAGGAAAAAATGTTTATTTGGTTACAGGCTCAGATAAAGAAAAAACAATTGAACAAATTGGAGAAGAAATCTGGTCTTCAGTGAAAAGAGTATATCAAAGTTGCGGTAACCAAGTTTGGGAAAAAGGGATATTAATAAGGCAAAAAGATTTTACTCTAAATATCGATATAAAAAATCTTCTATTACAACAATTAGAAAACAGTAAATGGAAAGAAAAATTTGGAAACCATCTTGAAGAACGAATTGGTTTAGTAAACTTTTCAATTATTGGTAGAAATTGTCCACAAAATAAAAGAGAAGAATACTATGAATGGGATCAGAAAAATCATGAGCGAATAAAAATCTGTGAAATGATAATGAATAAATTTCCAAATGTTGAAGCATCAATTGGAGGACAAATTAGTATTGATATTTACCAAAAAGGTTGTAATAAAGCACAAGTTTTAGAAGACATTCTTGATCCTATATATTTTTTTGGAGATAAAATGGAATTAGGAGGAAATGACTATCCAATAGCACATAGTTTACAACAAAATAATAAAAATTATAAATTATTTAAAGTGAATAACCCCGATGAGACATGGGATTTTCTTAAAAAAATATAATAACTAAGCAAAAACATTTTTTACCTTATCTGCAGCAGACTGCAGTGAGATTGCAGAAATAACTTCTAAGCCACTATTATCGATAATTTCTTTAGCTTCAACTGCATTTGTACCCTGCAATCTTACAATAATAGGAACATCTATTGAACCAATATTTTTGTATGCATCAACTATTCCTTGAGCAACTCTATCACATCTCACTATACCACCAAAAATATTTACCAAAATTGCTTTCACATTATTATCATTTAAAATAATTCTTAATGCTGCTTCAACTCTCTTTGCATCTGCAGTGCCCCCAACATCAAGAAAATTTGCTGGATTACCTCCGGAATGCTTAATAATATCCATAGTAGCCATAGCTAAACCAGCCCCATTAACAATACATCCAACATTACCATCTAATTTTACATAACTTAAACCTACTGAAGCTGCTTCATTTTCTAAAGGATCTTCTTCATATTCATCTCTATATTGAATAAAGTCAGGATGGCGAAATAATGCATTATCATCAAGAGTAACTTTA
This sequence comes from Flavobacteriales bacterium, assembly GCA_002714185.1. Taxonomy (GTDB): domain Bacteria; phylum Bacteroidota; class Bacteroidia; order Flavobacteriales; family TMED113; genus SP256. Next base: position 8,249 of record PAWM01000011.1, read on the forward strand.
GCATCTACCGCTATAATTTTATTATCTGAACTTTTAATAACTGGATTTATTTCAAACAGTGATGCATCTGATTCCAAATAAGCAGTATATAGTTTTTTTATAAAATCGCACATATTGTCAAATGCATCGTTTGAGAGATTAAGATTAGTAGCGATAGTTTGTAATTGTAAATCAGTTATACCGACAATGGGGTCTATTTTTTCAATAAATATTTTATCAGGTGTTTCTTCAGCGACTTGTTCAATTTCAACACCTCCTTCAGAAGAATACATTACCATATTTTTATTAGTTGTTCTATCTAATAGAACTGAAATATATAATTCTTCTATTTTATTTTTACCTGGATAATAAACATCTTCACCTATAAATATTTTTCTTACTTTTTTCCCTTCTTTACTTGTTTGTGGAGTAATTAACATCATACCAAGGATTTCATTGGAGTAGTGTTCTAATTCATCTAAATTCTTAGCTAATTTCACTCCTCCACCTTTACCTCTACCACCAGCATGAATTTGTGCCTTAACAATAAAACATGGTGTATTTGTTTCTGTGAGTAATTGTTTACCTTTTGAAACGGCTTCACTCACTTTTTCTGCAACATAGCCTCTTTGAACTCTAACCCCATGTTGAGATAGAATTTCTTTTCCCTGATATTCATGTAGATTCATAGTAATTAATATTTTGTAGCCAAAAATAACCTAATGTTTAAAGAAATAAAAACAATTCATTTACTAAAATAATCTATCTTTGATTATATGAGATATTTTTTAATATATACTCTATTTATTCCTTTCCTTTTGATTGGTCAAAACAAGCAAAAAGAAGTGATTGCGAAACGAATTAACACCGATGTGATTATTGATGGGAAGCTAAATGAATTGTTCTGGTCTAATATTAGTACTGCTAAAGATTTCCAAATGATGGAACCTGTGAATGGTAAGCTAGAACGAGTAAACCAAAAAACAGAAGTTAAATTTGCATATGACAATAATGCAATTTATATAGGAGCTAGATTAAATGATAAAAATGCAGGCTATGATGACCCTAATATAGTTGGTATATTAAAACAATTAGGTGCACGTGATGACCAAGGAAAAACTACAGATGTGTTTGGTATTTTCTTAAATCCTTTCAATGATGGTATCAATGAATTTGCATTTTTAGTAACAGCAGCAGGAGTACAAATTGATAAACGAATTATTCTTACAACAAATGGTTATTTAGAAGATATTAACTGGGATTCAGTCTGGGAAAGTGCAGTTAGTATTGATAAAGATGGATGGTCTGTTGAGATGAAAATACCTTATTCAGCGATTAGATTCCCTGATAAAAAAATACAAGAATGGGGATTAAATATATATAGAGAATTAAGGAGATTTAGAGAAAGTTATTCATGGAATCTAATAGATTTAAAAAAACATCACATTGGTAACCAAGCTGGACTACTAAAAGGGATAAAAAATATAGACCCTCCCATCAGATTATCCTTAACACCATATTTATCAACAATACTTTTAAAAGAACCTAACCAAAAATATGATTTTGATTACTCTGGTGGAATTGATTTAAAATATGGATTTACAACTAATATATTTAAGAAAAGTTTTAATTCTACACTTGATATGACAATTCTTCCTGAATTCCAACAAGTTGAATTCGATCCTTTAGTATTAAATATTAGTCCATTTGAAACAAAATTTGATGAAAAACGAAGTTTCTTTACCGAGGGTACTGAATTATTTACAAAAGGAAATTTATTTTATTCAAGGCGAATTGGTGGACCTCCTGCACAAAGTATATCGCTACAAGAAAATGAAATTATTTATAATTCACCAACAAATATAAGTTTATTAAATGCTGCTAAAATATCAGGAAGAACTGACGACGGCTGGGGAATTGGAATCTTTAATGCTATTACAAATAATACATATTGTGAAGTTACAGATACAATTACAAATGAAACAAGAGAAGAATTAATAGAACCACTTACACAATATAGTATGATTGTTCTTGATAAAAGTTTTAAAAAAAATTCTTTTTTGACTTTTGTAAATACAAATGTATATAGAAGAATGAATTTCAGAAAAGCAAATGTGTTTGGGATATTAGGATCGATTACTAATAAAAAAGAAACCCATGCATATGATTTTAGTTTAAAAAATAGTTTAGTACGGAATAATAATCAATTAGAATCTGGATTTTCTTCATCTATTGGATTCTATAATACAGACGGTAATATTAAATATCAAATCAAAAACTATATAGAAAGTGATAAATATGAAATCAACGATATGGGTTTTCTATATCAGAACAATGAAATTAACACTAGTGGCGATATTGCATATGAAGTAGTTTCTAGCGATGAAAAAATTGCTAAAAAAATAAATATCTTGAAAGGCAGTTTATCTTTGGGATTTGAACATCGTATGTTATATAATCCTCTTGGATATAATGAGTTGAAATTAAAATTTGACACCTGGATTGTAAATAATAACTATCTATGGATGAATCTAAGATTTAGATACTTTTTTGAAGAAGTTGATCCATTTGAATCCAGAATAAATAATCAAAAATTTATTAGACCACCTGCATTTAAATTTTCGTTATCAACTTCTAGTAACTTCAATAATCCAATTTCTCTCAATTTAAGTGGATCTGTGAAATATAGATTAACAAATGGTTATTCAATTTGGGAAGATTATAATAATATGCATATATATTTTCGTTTTAATCCAAGAATTATAATAAGTAACCATGCATTTATACAATATATAATTGCATTTGATAAAGAAAATAATCAATTTGGGTGGATTCCAAATAGTTCAAATATTGAATCACTATTTAGTCGAAGAAAACAAAAAACAATTACAAATAAATTAATTTTTAACTATACTTTCACAAACAAACTAAGTAGCAAAATTATTGCTCGTCATTATTGGTCAGTAATTGACAATCAAAACTTTTATGAACTAAATAATAGTGGAGAGTTAATTCAATTAATTAATTTTAATTATGATAATGAATATCAAATAAACTTTAATACATGGAACTTAGATTGGAATATTTCTTGGGAATATAAACCGGGCTCAAATCTTTCGATTGTTTGGCAAAACCAACTAACAAATCAAAATAATGAAATTGAAAATGTTTTTTTTAATAATATAAATAATTTTTTTAATCATCCTACTACTAACATAATTTCTGTTAAATTCACTTCATATCTAGATTATTCAACCACTGTAAAAGACATTAGAAAATATACAGAAATTAAATTTTAAAAAAAATAATTATGATTCAAGTAAATAATTTATTTAAAAAATTTAATAATACACAAGTCCTAAAAGGAGTGAATATCAAAATCGAAAAAAATGAAATTGTAGCACTCCAAGGTCCCTCCGGAGCTGGAAAGACAACATTATTAAAATCAATTGGATTACTAGATTCTATAGATAAAGGATCTATACTTTTTAGAAATGAAGATATCACACAATTTAATGAAAAACAACAATGTTTTTTTCGAAATCAAAAGATTGGATTTGTATTTCAATTTCATAATTTACTTCCTGAATTTTCTGCAATTGAAAATATTATTCTACCCTCATTGATTGCAGGACATAGCTTAACAGAAGCTAAAAAAAATGCAAACTCCTTACTTTCATCTCTGAATATTTCTGCACAAAAAAATAAAAAACCAAATCAAATGTCAGGTGGAGAACAACAAAGAGTTGCAATTGCAAGAGCTTTAATTAATTCTCCGAAACTTATATTAGCTGATGAACCATCTGGGAACCTAGACTCAAAACAATCTAATGATATGTTTGAACTATTTAATAAAATTCGTGAGAATTTTTCAGTAACTTTTTTAATAATCACTCATAATAATCGGCTAGCTAAAATGGCTGATAGAATTATTAACATAGAAGATGGGAAAATTATTTGAAAATAATTTACTTTTACAAAAATGGATTTCTTAAACTATTCAGTTTTCAACTATTTATTTTTACTGGCTATCCCTGTAATAATTCATTTATTCAATTTCAGAAAATATAAAAGAATATATTTTAGTAGTACTTATTTTTTAAAAGAAGTAAATAAAAAAAATAAAGCTAAATATCAAATTAGGAGATGGATAGTACTGCTAAATAGAATACTACTTACTGCTTTAATTATTATTGCATTTACACTACCCTATATAAAAAAACAAAATCATATCAATGAAGTAGACAAAATTTGTATTTATATTGATAACTCATTTAGTATGCAAAGAACTGATGAATTAAATAATTCATTAATAAACTATGCAAAATTAAATGCTAAGAAGATTATAGGTCAGTTAAACAACTCACATCAAGTACTCATACTAACAAATGATTTTGAAAAAAAACATCAAAAATGGTATTCCCCAAAAGAATCTTATGATTTAATTAATCAAATTTCAATTTCGAATAAAGAAGAAAATTTAAAAACTATTCTAAATAGGTACAATAGAATAACTGATTCAAATCAATTAAGTAGACTCTATATATTTTCTGATTTTCAAAAAAGTTCAGTAGCATTAAATCATTTAAAAAATATAAAAAGTGACATTAAAATAGGATTATTACAAAGCAACCAAACAGATAACATAAGCATTGACACATGTTATTTCAGAGAACCTATTAGGTTGAAAAACCAAATTGAAAATTTACAAGTTGTAGTAACTAATCACAACACACAAGATCAAATAATTACTGCAAAATTAATTATTAACAACCAGCAAAAATCATTGTACAAACTAGATATTCCTGCAAACTCTAGTATTATCGAAAGCTTTACTTTTGTTAATCCAATTAACACAAACTTAATCAATGGCTATATCCAAATAGAAGATAATAATTTACAATTTGACAATAAACTATATTTTAGCTATAATACTAACCAATCTCTGAAAATTAGTGCTATTTATGACGATGAACTACAATCTGCATTATTCAATTTATTTTCTGACTCACTTTTTGAATTTTCAAAATACGACAAACACTATCTTGATTACAATAAATTAACAAATTCAGATTTAATAGTAATATCGGAACTAAGTAAGATACCAAATACATTAGAAAAAAAATTAATTTCTTTTCTAAATCAAGGAGGCAATATTTTCATGTTTTTAAATAAAAATATAAACAAACCTTCATTTAATAATTTTTTTAATTCAATTAATACAGATACTTTATTAAAATGGAATAATGTAAATAGAAATGTAGAATATATTAATTATGACAACGAATTGTTTAGAAATGTATTTAAAGAGAAAAAAGACAATATTAACTTGCCTAAAGTATATCAATACTTCACAACTAATAAAAATAAATATGCTCAAAGAAGAGAGATATTAAACCTTGAAAATAATGATCTTTTCTTAGCACAATATAAACATAATAAAGGTAATTTATTTGTGTGTTATAGTGATTTAAACACACAAAACAATAATTTTCCAGAGCATGCACTTTTCATACCTTGCTTATATAATTCAGCACTAATAAATACTAAAAAAGAAAAATTATATTATGAACTTAAAAATGAAACTATTATAGAAAAAAATAATACCAAAAACAATGCTTTTAGACTTGTGAAAGATGAAAGTTTTGACTTTATTCCCTCTGTGGTAGATTATGGACAAAAAACAATTATAAATTTTAAAGATGGTATTAAAGAAGCAGACAATTATAATTTAATAACAAGTCAAATTGACTCTTTTCTTGTTTCATTTAACTATTCTCGCTTAGAAAGTAAAATGAATTTTTACAACCAAAAAGAAATTATGAATAATAATCTTAGTAAGTATGTTGATTTTATCGATTTAGAAAAAAATAACATTCCAAAAAAATACCAGGAGAATGAAAATCACAAAAAATTAGAAGATTTTTTTATACTAGGAGCAATAATATTATTAATAATTGAACTAATTTTACTTTCAATATGGAAAATATAAAGCATATTATTTTACGAGATGTAAAAATAATTGATTCATCTTCTAAACATAATAATCAAAAAAAAGATATATTAATTATTGATGGAGTAATTAAAAAAATTGATAATAGTATTACAATATCTGAACCTTTTTTTGAAAAAAAATCAAATAATCTTCATGTTTCTCCTGGATGGATTGATCTTCATGCTAGAATGGGTGAACCTGGATTAGAACATAAAGAAACAATAAAAACTGGTTTAAAATCAGCTGCCAAAGGTGGATTTACAGCAGTAGTAATTATGCCAAGTACAAATCCTCCAATACAATCTAAATCTGATGTTAATTTCTTAATAAAGAAAGGACAAAACAATATAGTAGATATATTACCTACTGGGTGTATAACTAAAGATTGTGAACAAAAAAATATAACAGAGATGTATGACATGCATATCAATGGTGCAGTAGCATTTACAGATGATAAAAAAAGTATTCAAAATTCCATGTTAATGAACACTGCCCTAGAATATGTTAAAAATTTTAACGGACTAGTTATGTCAACCTGTTTAGATGACAATATAAATGAATTTGGTCAAATAAATGAAGGAGTAACTAGTACCAAGATGGGACTAGCACCTTCACCAGAACTAGCAGAAGAATTATTAATTTTGAGAGACCTAAGTATTTTAAAATATACTAATTCAAAATTACATATTTCAACTATTTCCAGTAAAAGTGCTATTAATAATATTGCAAAAGCAAAAAAAAATAAATTAAATATCTCTACAGATGTTGCAGCTCATCAACTTATCCTAACAGATGAGTTATTAACTAATTTTAATACTAATTTAAAAGTAATACCACCTATTAGAGATGAGAGTAACAGAAAAGCATTAATAAAAGGAATTATCAATGGAACAATTGATGCAATTTCTTCTGACCATACACCTATTGATATCGAAAATAAGAAATGCTCATTTCAACAAGCAGAATTTGGAATCATTGGTTTAGAAACAGTATTCCCCATTATAAATACAATACTAAAAGAGGAACTTGAACTAGCAAAAATTATTGATTTAATCAGTAAAAATCCACGACAAATACTAGGACAGAAAAATCCAATAATTGAAGAAAATGAAATTGCAAATATTACATTATTTAATCCTACTCAAAAATGGAAATATACAGAAGATGAAATTTGCTCTAAATCAAAAAATACACCATTTATTAACTGGGAGTTTATTGGGAAACCATTGGGTGTAATCAATAAAGGGAAAATAAAAATCTACAATTAAAATAACAATAATAATTCCATCCCAAAACCAACATTTCTAGCTCTAGAATTTTCATTAATAAAACCAACACAATTCTTAAGATAGAAATTAGTATATAATTTATCAAACCATTTCTTTTGAAAAAAGAATGATAGATTAAAATAATTAAATTTATTAACTGAGTAATTTGGGACTAAACAAATCTGATAACTAGGAAAATAATATAAATATGAAACACTTCCTGTATGTAGTAAACTATTAGTTAATTTTTTTAAATTATAATTTATCATAAATTTTGAAAAATTAACATCTGTATTATATGTAAAACCTAAATCAATACTAAAAGGCAAAAAATCAACTTTAGAAACATTACTAATATCTTTAGTATCAATAAGATTAACAATACTATCAAATAGATTATTGAATTCTACAGCTATATCCTGATTTAAATCATAATTCAAACCATCATATTCAAAAGAACCTTGATAAGCATACTGATCTTCCTGCCAAACAATAAAACCTAACTCAGAGATACTGGTGTAAAAAAAAGTACTTTGACCTAATTTATATTGCATACTAAAATCAAATGCTAAACCTGGATTGGAAAAAATATCAAAATTATTATTTGTAAAATAATATAAATCAATATGAGAATTTGTTGAGAATGGATTATTTTCAGTAGCAATATTATTTATCAATGACATATTTACATTTTGAATATCTAAACCAAATCTGCTAACACCTTTAACAAATTTAAATTTTGCTCCAACTACCAATTCATTTGAAAAATACTTATCATAACCCCAATAAAAAGAAAAATAATTTAACCCTCTAAAAAAAGAGTTACTAAAATCAATATTTTTATTCAAATACTGATAATTCCCATTCACAATTAAAGATACAATGTCATCTGATAATGATAATTCCGAAAAGAAATGATGATTTAAACCAAATGAATTAATATGGTTATTTTTTTGACAGCATAATATGCTAGACTATTTGAAAAATCAAAAATATGATGCGAATAATCATTAATATTATTTGCAAATAAATTCAAATTTAATATCAAATTATTATTTGATTTTATTAAAAAAGAATTCAATCTAGGGCTTGAATAAATATTAAATTCGAAATTTAGCAAAGGAATCTGCAAAACACTAAATGAATTAGAATCTCTCTCAAAATTATATTGTGACACTGGAACATCAAGATTATGAAATAATTTATTATCCTGACTAAAGGATATTTGAAAAATAAAAAAAGAAAAAATAAAATAAAATAGTTTTACCATAATTAATCTAAATCGATATTTAATTGTGTTTCAATACCTAATTTTAAAATACATTCATAGTCTGAATATATTTTAACATATTGGTCTTGATTCTGAAAATTAGAACTACTTAATGTAACATCAATTATCATTTTATTTGTATTAAGTAAGTTAGAAATTTCTGAGTCAGATAAAATTAAAACACCTGATGAAAGAACCGGCTCAATAACTTCTCCAAAATCGTTTACAATAGCTGGATTGATAATATTATTTTCTCCTGTATTCATACCGATAAATTCTAATGTATCTAAATTAAAACTAGGGTTTATAGAATCATGTAATACTAAATTAAATCTTGTACCTAAAGGAAATCCATTTATAAGATTATAATGCAATAATAGACGTTCTAACTTAGATATATCATATTGTATTCCATCAAAAACTATTGTGTCTTTTAAGCTTAAATTAGCAGCATTAACACTTAAAGGGAAATCTATATCTACTCCCAGTTTTAAAGCTTGATCACTTACTATATCATCTATATTAAAACTTAGACTAGCATTTGCTTCATATTCAAGAATTTGAGGTGGCAATGCAATAATATCACCAATAACATCCTGATAATATGTGACAGTACTTATGTTGTTAGGTTCTATATCTAAATTAACATTTAAACTTTCTTGTATTCCATATTGTGAAAATGCTAGTAATTGTCCATCAATATTTCCTACTAAACCAAATGGATTATCAACTTTCAATGTAAATTGAGGATTTTCTAAAATAAGTCCGCTGTCAAAATCTTCAAATAATGCTAAATCTACATCTACAGTATCTCCGCCTAAAGGTAAAGTGATATTATCAAAACCTACATTATTTAAATTAAATAATACTGAAAATCCTGTCTGAGGTGTAATCACTAACATATCAGTACCTAAATTTTCTATTTCTAATGTCTCAATTTCAATCTGCATACTATTACTAGACTCAATAGTAAGTCCAGCTAAATCAATAGTATGATTATAACCTTGACCAGGTAGTAATTCAGATATATTTACTTGCCACTCTATATCTTCAGATGGATTAATTATAATTAATGTATTTTCAAGTGCTACAGGTAAATTATTAATAATTGTAATTTCTAAATTTCCTGAATTAAATGTAGCATTATTAAATTCATCAAATTGAAAATTGAATGGCTCAATAAGGTCAGCATTGAATAAGCTAAAAAGTGCACCAGGTATTTCCTGACTCTCTGGAAATGGTATCTCTAAACCAAGTAAGTTTATTAAAGATTCAAGAGCCGGGTCATCTTGCACTCCCAATAATAATTGTTCTAATGTTACAATTGTATCGATATTTAATCCTGTAATATCTTGGATCAGTGATGGCTCAAGGATATATATACTATCACTCCTAAATGCTAAATGAATTAAATTATCATTATCATATTCCGTAGTTCCTTGTTCAGGAATTAAATCTGCAATAGTAATTGTTGTATTTATAAGAGGAGATACTAATTCAGGGGACCAATCATGCACTTCTAATTGATATTTTTGACATGAATTAAATATAAAAATACATAAGAATAATAAATTAATATACCAGAGTTTATTCATAGATTAGATTAAAATTAATATCTTAACAAAGATGCAATAATTTAAGTTTAAAATAAACTTTATTGATGAAATGATTTCTATAAAACAAACACTAAATACAAATAATTTATACCTTATTGCAGGTCCCTGTGTAATAGAAGATGAGCAAATCACAACTGAAATTGCTCAGAAATTAAAACACACAGCAGATAAACTCAAAATTCCATTTATATTTAAAGCATCATATAGTAAAGCAAATCGCTCAAAATTAAATTCATTTACAGGTCCTGGAATTAAAAAAGGTTTAAAAATTTTAAAAAACATTAAAGACAAATTAGATTTACCAATCACAACTGATGTACATAGTGTGGAAGAAATTGAAAAAGTAAAAGATATAATTGATATTATTCAAATCCCTGCATTTTTATGTCGACAAACTGAAATGTTAATAGCAGCTGCTAAAACAAATAAATATGTAAATGTGAAAAAAGGCCCTTTTCTATCCGGAGAATCATGTAAATTTATTGCTGATAAAATAAGAAAGTTTTCAGAAAATAAAATTATACTAACCGAAAGAGGTAATTCTTTTGGCTATGAAAACCTTGTTGTTGATATGCGAAATATTCCTATTTTAGGAATGTATAATTTATCAGTTGTTTTAGATGCAACCCACTCAAATCAAAAACCAAATCAAATACATGGAGTTTCTGGAGGAACTCCACAGTATATAGAAACTCTTGCATGTGCTGGTGTAGCAGCTGGAGCAAATGGAATCTTTCTTGAAACTCATCCAAATCCCAAACAAGCTCTCTCTGATGGATCAACTATGTTGCCTCTAGAAGAATTAGAGAGTTTACTAAAAAAATTAATTGCAATTAAACAAGCTATCAATTAAATTGTAATTGACAATTGATCATATGCTAAAAAAACATTTGCCGGCAATTCTTTCTGTACATCATTATGGAGTCCCATATTATGACTGATGTGAGTAAGATATGCAGTTTGGGGATTTATTTCATTAATTAGTTCAAGTGATTCTTGTAAGTTATAGTGTGAAATATGAGACTCTCTTTGTAGCGAATTAATAATTAGAACTTTAGAACCTTTAATTTTATTTTTTTCTGAATTAGAAATATATTTAGCATCTGTTATATATGACAAATCACCTATTCTATAGCCAAAAATTGGTAATTTGTGATGCATAACTCTAATGGGTGTAATCTTAATATCATTTATAAAAAAAGAATTATTACTGATTGTATTAAGATTTATTTTAGGTTTACCCGGATAATCAGGACCATCAAATAAATATTTGAAATCATTATTTATTGATTCTAATACTTTATCCTCACCATATATATCTATAGGTTTTTTATTTAAATAATAAATCGGCCTTAAATCATCAAGACCAGCAGTATGATCTCTATGTTTATGAGTTATTAAAATACTATTAACTTTACTATTATTTGCTTGTAACATTTGTGAACGGAAATCGGGTCCTATATCTATTAAAATATTAAAAAAATTAATTTTAATTAATAATGAAGCTCTTAACCTATTATCTTTTTTATTATCTGAACAACAAACAGGACAGTCACAACCAATAATTGGAACACCCTGAGACGTGCCAGTACCTAAAAATAACACTTCATTTTTCATACAATAAATTTAATTTTTTTACTCTTTTTTAACAAACTACACTAAATTTGTAATAATTATATTAATTACCATACAATGGAAAATGTGATTTTATCCCCTGCACAAAAAGCTCTAAACATTAATTTACATGAAAATATATATGGTACATTTTCAGAAATTGGTGCTGGTCAAGAAGTTGTAAGACATTTTTTTAGATCTGGAGGAGCATCTGGCACAATTGCAAAAGCTATGTCTGCATATGACATGGATGTAAGTGATGCTATTTATGGTAAAGAAGAAGATGGTAGATATGTTTGTGAATCTAGATTAAAAAAGATGATAAATAGAGAATATTTACTATTAGAAGAAAGATTAGACCGAAAAAAATATCCAAAAAAACTATTTTTTTCTTTTGCTAACACCATAACAACTACAAAATACAACGATGACTTAAATCCTGGACATGGATGGATGGGAGTTAGATTTCAGATAAATGAAAATGATGAACCCAATGATGTCATTATACATATTCGCCTTCACGATCACGAAGCAAAATTACAGCAAGAGACTGTTGGAATACTAGGTGTTAATTTAATGTATGCTTGCTTTTACCACATGAATGGACCTGAACAATTTATTCAAAGCCTCTATGATAATTTAACACGAAAACAGGTAGAAATCGATATGGTTAAAATGAATGGTCAAAAATTTCAACATGTAGACAATAGGTTATTAAGTCTTTTGCTTGTAAAAAATGGTATGACTGAAGCTGTTACATTTGGTCCAGACGGACAAAATATGCAGCCATCTGATCTTCTTTATAAAAAGAATATATTAGCTTTAAGAGGAAGTTTTAGACCTGTTACAAAAGTTAATATTGATATGATTAAAAACGGTTTAAATGAATTCATAAAAGAAAATCGTGTCAATGAAGATAATTTGCAAGTATTATTTGAAATCACATTAAATAATTTAAAGGAAGAGGGCGATATTAATGAAAAAGATTTTCTTGATAGAGTCGATGTTTTATGTTCCATTGGACAAACTGTAATGATATCAAACTATCAAAGATATTATAAATTGCTTGATTATTTTGGTCGATTTACTAAAGAGAGAATTGGTATCATACTTGGATTAACAAATTTACAAGAAATATTTGAATCTAGATTTTATCGGCATTTAAATGGAGGAATACTTGAAGGTGTAGGTAAAATGTTTAACCGAGATATTAAGGTGTATGTATACCCATATAAACCTGATACAAAGACTATTCTCAAAACAGCAAAAAATTTATCTATTCAGCCTAGAATAAAGCCCTTGTATGATTTTTTCTTATTTAATAAAAGAATTATTGATTTAAAAGGATATAAAGAGGAGTACTTAAGTATTTTTTCTACGAAAGTTTTAAAAATGATTAAACAAGATGATAAAGGCTGGGAAAAGATGGTTCCTACATATGTAGATAATATAATAAAGGAAAATAATTTATTTGGCTACAAAAATTCTAAAAAAATCACCGGCAAGAATAAACCTAACAAAGCAATTAAATAATAAATACCAAGATTCACAGCCCCAGCATAATCTTGAGCAATTCTTTGACCTAAAAAAAGACAAGATAAAGTCATCAAACATAAAAATATAGCAATTAAATAATGATTAACTAATAGACCTAGACTAGTTAAACACAAAACTTCAAATAATACATATAAAAATGAAAACCCAGTAACACATTCTAAAAATGTAATCACTATTAATAAAAATTTTACTTGTTTTTTAAAAAATGTATTCTTAAAATGATCTTTAAAATAATCTAGATTAGATGTAAATGAAAACAACTTATCTAGACCAGATTGTAAAAATAAAATTGAAAAGAATAAAGATATAAATAAAATAAATCCGCGATGATAAACATAATCACCCCAACCAAGATTTGATTCAAAAAAATTATATAATAATTCCATTAGATAAATATACAGTTTTTAACAATGTTGAAAAAATAATTACTTTTATTTATATCTAGCAATAAAAAATCATCATATTAGTTAATTATTAAAGATATTTTAAATTATAAAATGGGTAAAATTATATCAATTGCTAATCAAAAAGGAGGTGTTGGTAAAACTACAACATCAGTTAATTTAGCAGCTAGCCTAGGTGTATTAGAAAAGAAAATACTATTAATTGATGCTGACCCTCAAGCAAATGCAACATCTGCTTTAGGAATTGAATTAAATTTAGAAAATGAAAAAAAAACTATTTATGAAGTGTTAGAAAATAATATAGATATTCACAATACTATTATTACTACCGACTCCCCCAACGTTGATATTATCCCCTCAACACTAGATTTAGTTGGAGCTGAAATTGAATTAGTAAATCAAGATGATAGAGAAAAAATGCTTACTAAACAACTAGAAAAAATAAATTCAAAATACGATTTTATACTAATTGATTGCCCACCCTCATTAGGACTTATCACAATAAATTGCTTATGTGGATCTGATTCTATTATAATACCAATTCAATGTGAATACTTTGCATTAGAAGGATTAGGTAAACTAATGAATACCATAAGAAAAATTCAAAGTTTTTATAATAATAACTTATCTATTGAAGGTCTTTTACTGACAATGTATGATTCTCGACTAAGACTATCAAATAGTGTTATTGAAGAAGTTAAAATGCATTTTGGTGATATTGTTTTTGACACCATTATACAGAGAAATGTTCGCCTTAGTGAAGCAACCGGTTTTGGGAAAAGTATAATAAAATATGATGCACATTGTAGAGGAGCAATCAATTACTTAAATCTTGCTAAAGAATTCATTGAAAAAAATCAAGTAATCACAAATTATGAAAGCCAATAAAAAAACACGATTAGGAAGAGGCATATCTGCTATCTTTAATAGCTCTAGTAAATTTAATACCGTTGAAAATACTTTGATTCAAAATATAAATATTAATTCAATTAAACTTAATCCTTATCAGCCTCGAACCTATATTAATAATAAAGAAATACAGGAGCTATCTGATTCTATTTTAACTTATGGCTTAATTCAACCAATTACTGTTAGAAAAGTAAATCACTCAGAATATGAATTAATATCAGGTGAAAGAAGATTAACAGCATCAAAATTAGCAGGACTAAGTCAAATCCCTGTTTTTATTAAAAATATTGAAGATAATCAAATGCTGGAAGTAGCTCTCGTAGAAAATATTCAAAGACAAGATCTTGACCCTATTGAAATTGCACTAAGCTTAAAACAATTGATTAGTGAATACAATATAAAACATGATACATTGGGAAAAAAAATTGGTAAAAGTAGATCAACAATTAGTAACTATATCAGATTATTAAAATTAGACCCTATTATACAAGCTGGAGTTCGAGATAAAATAATATCAATGGGACATGCAAAAGCAATTTTAAATATTCTGGACCAAAAATTACAACTAAAATTATATCAGGAAATAATTAAAAACAAATACTCTGTAAGGGAAACTGAACAGATTGTTAAAACGAGAAAAATAAAAGAAAATAGAATACCTGTTCAATCAAAAATCATTTTATCAAATCAGTTCCAAAAAATAGAGAAAGAATTAGCTGTTTTTTTTAACCAAAAAGTTAATTTAAAAATATCAAAAAATGGAAATGGAAAAATAGAAATACCTTTTCAATCTGAAAAAAAAATTAGATGAAATTATCAAACTACTTCAATCTTAAAATAATTATTGTAGTATGCTGTATGCTACAAAACTTATACGGCCAGCAAAATTATAATGATAACATTAAAAAACACACATTATTTTCCGCTGCCGTTCCTGGTTTAGGTCAAGTATATAATAAAAAGTATTGGAAAGTACCAATTATATATGCGGGGATAGGGGGAACTATTTATTCATATATTTATAATAATCAAAAATATAAAGAATATCAATCTGCTTATAATGCAGCTACTGATGATAATCCAAAAACTATTAATTTTTCAGGATACAACACGACCAATTTAATTACATTACAAGATTATTATAGAGATTCAAGAGACTTATCTGGTTTTTTTCTTGCCTTAATTTATTTATTAAATATTATTGATGCATCAGTTGATGCACACCTTATTAATTATAATTTAAATGATAATTTATCTTTATATTTAAATTCAAAAAATCAAGAAATAATAAATCTTTCTTTAAAAATAGACTTATAAGTATGAATATTGGTATTATTGGATATGGAAAAATGGGACGGGAAATTGAAAAAATAGCTCTTCAAAAAGGACATAATATTTTACTTAAAATAAATTCAAAAAATCATCATTTATTAAATTCAAAAAACATCGCTGACATTGATGTTGCTATTGAATTTTCAACACCAGAGACTGCATTTGAAAATATAATTTTTTGCATTAATAACAAAATACCTATTGTATGCGGAACAACAGGATGGTTAAATAAACTAGAAGAAGTGAAAAATTTATGTTTAGAACATCCAACTAGCTTTATATATGCACCTAATTTCAGTATCGGTGTTAATCTTTTTTTTGATATTAATAATTATCTATCTAAATTAATGAGTGGAAAAAAATATCAATTTAGTGTTGAAGAAACACACCACATAACAAAAAAAGATAAGCCGAGTGGAACGGCTATTAAAATACTAAACGATATACTTAAAAACTCTCCCTATATAGATAATGCACATAGCCAAATACAATCTCATAGAATTGGTGAAACAACTGGTGTGCATACAATAAAATATAAATCTGAAATTGATGAAATTGAATTAACACATAAAGCTCATAATAGATTAGGATTTGCTGAAGGTGCATTACTAGCAGCAGAATTTATTAAAAATAAAACAGGATTCTTTACTATGAAGGATATAATAACTAACTTAAAATAAAAAACATGTTCTTACTTGTACTAATTATATATTTAATTACTGTTTATCTTGCTTATATTAAAAAGTTCAAAATTAAAAGTCTAATTTTTTTACTTGCAGGGTTAGGATTCACTATGTCCATAGTTACATCACTAGAACATGTAAAACAATACTTTATTTATTTAATAATAATCTATCTAGCATCAATATTTATTAAACTAGGTTTAAATTTTCTGTGGAAAATTACTCAATCTATTGATCATCGCAGAATATTTACCACATGTTTTCTATATATATTTCTCTATTCATTATCTTTATTTTTGATAATTAAAATAACTGACACTCACTGGTTAAAATGGTTATACTTTCTAATATTTTTCATATTAGATTATTACTATTTTCAATTTTTTCCATGGTCTAATAAGACTAAAGTTAAATATGAATCTAAAAATCAAGAATTGGAAGAAGCTATCACTTTTGCAATAATAGCAGCAACATTAATTCATGTTTTTTTTATTCAACCTTTTACAATTCCAACATCTTCCATGGAGAAGAGTATGTTGGTTGGTGATTTTTTACTTGTAAGTAAAATGAATTATGGAGCTAATATTCCTAATACTCCACTTTTTCTTCCTTTTATGCATCAAAAAATTCCTGGCACACCTAGTTCAGGGAAAATTAATAAAATAAAAAATCAAATTCAAACATCTCAATCTAATGAAGAAAAAAATAAACTTCTAAAAAAACTTCAAAAAATATCTGGAGGGACTCCATCGTATTCTAAATTAATACAACTTGGATACAACCGTTTGCCTGGTTTTCAAAGTATTAAAAATGATGACATAGTTGTATTTAATTTTCCCGCAGATACACTTAGAGATAAAATACCCTTTGATAAAAAAATGAATTATGTAAAAAGATGTATCGGTATTGGTGGAGACACTATCGAAATTAAAAATCAAGAAATATTTATTAATAATAAAAAAATTAAACCACACTATTCCGATAAAATTCAATTTCAATACACATTAGTAACAAAAAACCAAAATACGAGCAGTAAAATAATTAGTGATTTAGAACAATTTATGATAGAAAATGATGTGGAAATTATCGCTGAATATAAATCAAAAAATGGCTACTGTTTCTTTGATTCAAATAATGACGGAAATTGTGACACCTACACAATAAATAGTAAGCCTACAAAAAAAAGAAAACTAGAGAAACGAGCTGGACCGTTAAAGAATACAGGTAAATTTTTTGTCTTTTTAACTAATTCTGAAAAAGAAGTAGTAGAAAAAGTAGCAGAAAAATGGTTTATTATTAAACAAGAAACTACATCTTCCAAAAACCTATTTCCAAAAAGTCTTAAAAAAAATTGGAACATAGACAACTACGGTCCTATATATATTCCTAAAAAGGATGATATTATTGAAATCAATGACTCTACAATTCATTTCTACAAAACAATTATTGAAGAATATGAAAATGACACAATAGATGTAATTAACTCTGATTATTATATCAACGGTAAAAAAATTAATCAATATAAATTTAATATGAATTACTACTGGATGATGGGTGACAATAGACATAATTCTGAGGATTCAAGAGTTTGGGGATTTGTTCCGGAAAATCATGTAGTTGGAAAACCTATATTCACTTGGCTAAGCTTAAACTATAATGCAATCAATAAAAAAAAGCTAATTGACAAATTAGGTTTAGTGAGATGGGGAAAATTATTTACTACTATTCATGGTAAACAGCCAGGGAAATCATATTTTATTCACTTTATTATTTTAATTCTTTTAAGTAAAATTATTTTTCGATTCAAGAAATACAAAAAATAATGAAAATACAACCAACTATTCTATGCACATCATATTTTCCCCCAATTCAATATTTCAAGTACTTTACTATTTCGTCAAATATATTTATTGAACATAAAGAGTACTACAAAAGACATTCTATTAGAAATCGCACTTTAATTCTTGGTCCTAATAATCCTTTACTTTTAACTGTACCGATAGTTAATAAACATTATTCAAAAACATTAATTGAAAATGTTAAAATTGCAGATAGCTATTGGAAGAAAAAACATATTAATAGTATTCAAACTGCTTATGGATCTAGTCCTTATTTTATATTTTATTTTGATATAATAAAAAAAATTATACTTAAAAAAAATTCATTTTTAATTGATTTAAATTACGATATACTTCATTTTTTTTTAGAAGAATTAGAGATGAATACTAATACTAAAAAAACAGATTCCTACATAGAATTATATGAAAATAACATATTAGATCAACGAAATGAAATTAACATTAAAACAAAATTTAAAAAATATAATCAAATCTTTAATAAGATTTTTACTCCTAATCTTAGTATTTTAGATTTAATTTTTAACTTAGGACCAAATGCAAAAGAGTACATTCATGAAATATAATATATATAAGCTCTTATGAAAAAAACAATGGATATTCAATTTAATCAGAACGAAGATAGTATGAAACTATTGATTTCTGAAATGAAACAAAAAAGAAACAATATTGAACTCGGCGGAGGAAAGGAAAGTATAGAGAAACAGCATTTAAAAGGAAAATTAACAGCACGAGAAAGAATAGAACTCATTTTAGATAATAAATCTGAATTTATTGAAATAGGAACTTTTGCTGCAATTGATATGTATGATAATTATGGAGGTTGTCCTTCTGCAGGAGTTATAGTTGTACTTGGTCAAGTACATGAAAGAAATTGTATTATCGTTGCTAATGATGCAACTGTCAAAGCTGGAGCATGGTTTCCAATGACTGCTAAAAAAAATTTAAGAGCTCAAGAAATATGCATAGACAATAAAATACCTGTTATTTATTTAGTAGACAGTGCAGGGGTATTTTTACCACTTCAAGATGAAATATTCCCGGATAAAGAACATTTTGGAAGACAATTTAGAAATAATGCTAAAATTTCAGCAATGGGAATAACTCAAATATCAGCAATTATGGGAAGTTGTGTAGCTGGTGGAGCATATTTACCAATAATGAGTGATGAAGCACTTATTGTTGAAAAAACTGGAAGTGTTTTTCTTGCAGGATCACATTTAGTGAAAGCTGCGATTGGAGAAGAAATTAATAATGAAATATTAGGTGGTTCTAAAACACATTGTGATATTTCTGGTGTAACAGACTATGAATGTAAAGATGATACAGAAGCTATTCAAATTATTCGTGAATTAATCAAGAATATGAAAAAAGAACCAGATAGCATATTTTCAAGAATTGAAAGTAAACCACCTAAAAAAAATATTAATGATATATATGGAATATTTCCAAAAGATCGTGACACACCTTATGACATGAAAGAAATTTTAGAAAGAATTGTAGATGACAGTTTTTTAAGGGAATATAAAGCATCTTATGGTAAAACCTTAATCTGTGCATATGCTAGAATTGATGGATGGTCTGTTGGTATTATTGCTAATCAACGTAAAATGGTTAAAAACGGAAAAGGTGAAATGCAATTGGGAGGTGTGATATATTCCGACTCCGCTGATAAAGCTGCAAGATTTATTATGAATTGTAATCAAAAAGGTATTCCATTATTATTTATTCAAGATGTAAATGGATTTATGGTTGGATCTAGAGCAGAACAAAATGGTATAATTAAAGATGTCGCAAAATTAGTTAATGCTATGGCTAATAGTATAGTTCCTAAATTTACTTTAATAATTGGCAATTCTTTCGGTGCAGGCAACTATGCACTTTGTGGAAAAGCATATGATCCAAGACTTATTTTAGCATGGCCAACTGCAAAAATAGCAGTTATGGGAGGAGAGCAAGCATCAAAAGTACTTTTAAATTTAGAAGAAAGTAAATTGAAAAAAAATGGAAAAACATTAAGTAAATCGGAAAAGCAACAACTTTTATCATCGATTAAGGAGAAGTATAATAAGCAAATGAGTCCATATTATGCAGCTTCTAAAATGTGGATAGATGAAATTATTAATCCACTAGAAACTAGAAAATATGTTTCAATGGGAATAAGAAATGCTAGTATAAGTGAAAACACAGACTTTAAATTAGGTGTAATACAAACTTAGCTGCTCTAATCTTAAAAAAATAATTATATTTAATCTTATGATAAAAGTACGATTTCCAGACAATAATAGCCGAGAATTTCCTAGTGGAACAACATGTCTTGATATTGCTAAAAGTATTAGTGAAGGATTAGCTAGAAATATACTTGCAGCAAAAGTAGATAATAATATTGTTGATATTAATCAGCCTTTAATCAATAAAAATGAAATAAAATTAGAATTATTAACATGGCAAAATACTGAAGGTAAATCAACTATGTGGCATTCAAGTGCACATTTAATGGCAGAAGCCATTGAGTTTTATTATCCCACAGCAAAATTCGCAATTGGCCCTGCAATAGAAAATGGATTTTATTATGACATAGATTTTTCTGAAAACACTTCCTTTTCATCAGACGATTTTCCTAAAATAGAAAAGAAAATTATAGAATTAGCCAAAGAAAAAAACGAATACAAAATTTCTTCTATATCTAAGCAGAAAGCTCTTGAACACTTTAAAGATAATGAATATAAATTAGATTTAATTAAAAATTTAAATGATGGAGAAATAACTCTTTATCAGCAAGGTAATTTTATTGATTTATGCAAGGGCCCTCACATACCTCATACAGGCTTTATAAAAGCTGTTAAATTAATTAATGTAGCAGGAGCCTATTGGAAAGGAAATGAAAACAATAAACAACTAACTAGAATTTATGGTATTACATTTCCTAAAAAAAAGGAGCTCGATGAATACTTAATTAAATTAGAAGAAGCTAAAAAGAGAGATCATAGAAAAATTGGAAAAAATATGGCCTTATTTACATTTTCAAATAAAGTAGGACAAGGGCTACCATTATGGCTTCCAAAAGGTGCATATTTAAGAGATCAATTGATTGACTTTATGAAAAAAGCTCAATTAAAATTTGGATATGAGCCTGTAGTTACTCCTCATATAGGTTCAAAAGAATTATATGTTTGTTCAGGCCATTATGATAAATACGGAGAAGATTCATTTCACCCAATAAAAACTCCTGACCTAAATGAAGAGTTTTTTCTTAAACCTATGAACTGCCCTCATCATTGTGAAATATATAAATCAAAACCTAGATCATATAAAGAATTACCAATTAGATTTGCTGAATTTGGTACTGTTTATCGATACGAAAAAAGTGGTGAACTACATGGACTAACTAGAGTAAGAGGATTTACACAAGACGATGCACATATATTTGCTATGCCGGAACAGGTTGAAAAAGAATTTGAAGCTGTTATTGATTTAGTTTTATATGTTTTAAAAGCAATGGGATTCAAAGAATATATTGCTCAAATTTCATTAAGAGACAAGGAAGATAAAGAAAAATATATTGGAAATAATGAAAATTGGGAAATGGCGGAAAATGCAATAATTAACTCAGCTAAAAATAAAGGATTAGATACAATTATTGAATATGGGGAAGCAGCATTCTACGGTCCAAAATTAGATTTTATGATTAAAGATGCAATAGGTAGAAAATGGCAACTAGGGACTATTCAAGTTGACTATAATTTACCTGAAAGATTTAATTTGGAATTTAAAGGAAAAGATGACAAAATGCATAGGCCTGTTATGATACATCGAGCACCATTTGGATCGCTGGAAAGATTTATAGCTCTTTTAATTGAGCATACTGGTGGAAAATTCCCACTTTGGCTGACACCAGATCAAATAATAATTTTACCAATAAGTGAAAAATATAATGAATACTGTTATAAACTTTCAAATTCACTAAAAAATTCCGATATTCGCGGGCACATTGATGATAGAAATGAAACAACAAGTAAAAAAATCAGAGATGCTGAATTAAGAAAAATACCATATATGATAATAATTGGTGAAAAAGAAGTTACTGACAACCTATTATCTGTCAGAGAACACGGTGGTAATAATTTAGGTATGATGAACAAAAATAAATTAATATCATTAATTGAAACCAGAATTAATAATGAGTTAAATAAATAAGAGTATAAATTAAAATAATAAGTTATAGTAGTAAAAAGAAGAAATAAAGGAAGAAGACCTTGGAGAATTAAAAAAGAAAATCCTCATAAGATAAACGATTTTATCACTGCAGACACAGTAAGATTGGTCGGGGATAATATAGAAAATAAAGTATGTTTAAAAAACGAGGCTCTTCGAATTGCAAAAGAATTAGAACTAGATTTAGTTGAAATTTCTGCAAAATCTGATCCGCCTGTTTGTAAGATTATTGATTATAAAAAGTTTCTTTATGCACAAAAAAAGAAACAAAAAGAAATTAAATCTAAAACTGCAAAAGTTGTAGTAAAAGAAATTCGTTTTGGTCCAAATACTGAAGAACATGATTATAATTTTAAATTAAATCATGCTAAAAAGTTTTTAGAAGATGGCTCAAAATTAAAAGCATATGTTTTTTTTAAAGGAAGATCAATTATCCATAAAGACAGAGGAGAAATCTTACTACTTAAACTTGCTCAAGATTTGGAAGGAATCGCAAAAGTTGATGATTTACCAAAACTAGAAGGAAAAAGGATGATTATGATGTTATCCTCATTAATAAAAAAATAAAAAAATTGTATTATGCCTAAAATGAAAACCAATTCAAGTGCAAAAAAAAGATTTTCTGTTACAAGCTCAGGAAAAATAAAACGAAAACATGCATTTAAAAGTCATATTCTAACAAAGAAAACAACAAAACAAAAAAGAAGATTAACAAACACAGGATTAGTTGATAAATCTGATGAAAAAAATGTAAAACAACAACTCGCAATGCGATAAATTAATAACCATGTAAACAGTAAAAAAAGAGTCTTATTAAAAAGACCACTGTTTACAAAAAATATATAATTATGCCAAGATCAGTGAATTCGGTTGCTGCAAAAGCAAGAAGAAAAAAAATATTAAAACAAGCAAAAGGGTATTTCGGAAGAAGAAAAAATGTATTCACAGTAGCTAAAAATGCTGTTGAAAAAGCACTTTCATATGCTTATAGAGATAGAAAGGTAAATAAACGTAATTTTAGATCATTATGGATTCAAAGAATTAATGCTGGTGTTAGAGAACACGGCCTATCATATTCTCAGTTCATGGGTTTAATTAAAGAAAAAGATATTAAATTAAATAGAAAAGTACTTGCTGACCTAGCTATGAATCATCCTGAAATTTTTCAAAAAATTATTGAAGAGGTGAAAAAATAAACTTTTAATCACTTAAAGCCTCTAAAGCGGGAATATAGGAAGGATTTAACATTAAACAATTCTTCCAGTCTGTATTTGCTTTTTCTTTTTGATTCATCAATTCATGCACATAAGCTCTAGCATGATAAGCTAATAAAAATGATTGATCCATTTGTAATGATTTACTAAAATAATCAATAGCATCTAAATTATCACCTAATTGCATTGCACAAAAACCCATATTATAGTAATTATATTTTGGTTTTTCGGAAAATTCTAAACCTTTTAAATATAATGCAATTGCTTCTTCATACTGATTTATATTTTGTCTAAACTTACCATAGTTGTAATACACTTGTGGATCACTTGGATATATATTAATGATTCTTTCAAAATATTCCTCTGCTAGATTAGAGTTAAACTTTTGATTCATAGATGATGTATCGCTATATAATATTGATAACATCATTAGAGACTCTTTATCTTTAGCATTAGTATTAAGACTATTATTTA
The DNA here is from genome assembly GCA_002714185.1 of Flavobacteriales bacterium. Classification (GTDB taxonomy): domain Bacteria; phylum Bacteroidota; class Bacteroidia; order Flavobacteriales; family TMED113; genus SP256. The sequence goes on from PAWM01000011.1 coordinate 32,635, forward strand.
ATAATTCAATTGCTAATTCATATTCCTTCATTTCTTTTAAATAAACAATAAATGAATTTCTTATTAGACCGTTTTGAAATACAATAAGAGTATCGATCATAGACTTACATTTAGGATCTTGGACAGCACATAATAGATTAACTAGCTTTTCTCTGCAATCTAAATTATTGGGATTTAAATTTAAACACCGTTCCCAACTTTGCTTAGAGACCCGAGTCTGATTCAATTGAAAATAGATATTTCCTCTATTCAATAAAATATCAGCGTCATTTTTAAAGATTTTATATGCATTATCTATATCGTATTTGGCTAGATTTAATTGATTGTTTTCAAAATAATACTTAGCTCTCAAATTTAATAGAGAAATATTTATGGAGTCTTTTTGTAATAATAAGTTTAAGGAATCTAAGACTGAACTATTTTCAACTTTTTTAATATTTTGACAATTTGATAAACACAAACAAAAAAAGATAAATAAAGTTATGAGTTTATTATTTTTCAATGAATAATGCTTTTATTTTTTTTTTCTAATTCTTGACACAAATCAGGATTATCTTTTAATATTTTTCTTACGGATTCACGACCTTGACCTAATTTAGTACCATCATAACTGAACCAAGAACCGCTCTTTTCAATAATATTATTTTCAACTCCTAAGTCAATAATCTCACCTGTTTTTGAAATTCCCTCACCATACATTATATCAAATTGTGCTCCTCTAAAGGGAGGTGCTACTTTATTTTTAACGATTTTAACTCTAGTTCTATTTCCAATTGTGACATCACCATCTTTTATCTGAGTACTCCTTCTAATATCAATTCTAACAGATGAGTAAAACTTAAGTGCATTACCACCTGTTGTGGTTTCTGGATTTCCAAACATAACACCAATTTTTTCTCTTAGTTGATTGATAAAAACACATATACAACCTGATTTACTTATTGTAGCTGTCATTTTCCTTAGTGCTTGTGACATTAATCGTGCTTGTAAACCTAATTTAGAATCTCCCATCTCACCTTCTATTTCACTTTTTGGTGTCAAAGCAGCTACAGAATCTATTACTAAAATGTCTATTGCAGCAGATCTTATTAGATTATCTGCAATTTCAAGTGCTTGCTCACCACAATCAGGTTGGGATATTAATAAATTATCAATATCAACACCTAACTTTTTTGCATAAAATCTATCAAATGCATGCTCAGCATCAATAAAAGCTGCTATACCACCTTTTCTTTGAGCTTCAGCAATAGCATGGAGAGTTAAAGTAGTTTTACCTGAAGATTCTGGACCATATATTTCTACAACTCTTCCTTTTGGCAAACCTACCACTCCTAATGCTAAATCTATACCGATAGAACCAGTAGAGATAGACTCAACATCAACAATTGGGGCATCTCCTAATTTCATAATGGTACCTTTTCCATAAGTTTTTTCTATTTTTTCCATTGTAAGTTCCAATGCCTTCTGCTTTGCTACTGATTCTTTACTCATAATCTATTTTTTTTATTTATATGATTCTAAAATTTGTTCTGTATGATTTTTCGTTATGACTTTTGTAAATACCTTCTCAATTAATTGATCTTTATTAATCACAAATGTTGTTCTATGTATTCCTAAATAATTTTTTCCCATAAATTTTTTTTCTCCCCACACACCATAATCAATAGCTATTTTTTTGTCAACATCTGCAATAAGGTCAAATTGCAAGTTATATTTATCAATAAATTTAAGATGAGATAATTCATTATCAGGGCTAATACCTAAAATTTTAAAACCAGCCTCAAATAATTTTAAATAATTTTCATTTAAATTACATGATTCTGCTGTGCAACCCGGAGTATTATCTTTAGGATAAAAATAAAGTATTAATTTACTATCATTAAAATCTGATAACAATAATTTATTTCCATTTTGATTCACACCTGAAAAAAAAGGAGCCTGATTATTAACTTTTAAATGTGTCATAATAAGATGAGATTATAACTTCAAATTTAATAAATCAATATTTAACTTTTTACTTAAATAGGGATTTTCTTCCAACAACACTGCAAATAGGACATTTTTCAGGATGATGAGTTCTAGCAGGACAATATTCTCTACCAAAATATATCATTTGTAGATGCAATTTGCTCCATAAAGATTTGGGAAATTGTCTTTTACAATCTTTTTCAGTTTTAATAACATTTTTACCATTACTCACGCACCATCGATAACTTAATCTATGAATATGTGTATCAACAGGAAATGTTGGAATATTAAATGCCTGTGACATCACAACTGATGCAGTTTTATGACCAACTCCGGGTAAACTCTCAAGACTCTCAAAGTTTGCAGGTACAATAGAGTTATATTGTTCAAATAATATTTTTGACAATTGATGAATCGATTTAGACTTAAAAGGCGACAATCCACACGGACGGATAATTTCTTTAATCTTTTCAGGATCTTTATTCATCATGTCACCAGGATTATTAGCTAAATTAAATAAATCTGGAGTAACTTGATTTACTCTCTCATCTGTACATCTTGCTGACAATAAAACAGCAATAAGCAATGTATAAGCATCTTGATGTTTTAATGGAACCAACGGAGAAGGATATAAAGATTCTAGTGTTGAAATTATAAATTTAATTTTCTTTTGCTGATTCATCAATTTAAAATGATAAAAACACTAATCTAATGAAATAAATAATTAATGTATCATTTTTTTATCTTGATTTGAATCAATAAGCAACGACTCTAAATCTGAATTCGATAATCTAATCAAATCATTTTTTGAATTTAACTGTAAAGAAAGTTGAAAATCAATATACTCTAATTCATTATTTATAAACTGAACTAATTCTCTATATTTTTTTTCTTTTTGGTAAGTAGAAGATATATCCATAGGCAAAATAATTTATGCAAGGATAACGAAATACTAATGTAATTTATTGTAAAAAAACTTAATTAAAATTAATCCATCGATAATACAAGACCTTCTTTTTTAATTATCTTTCTCAAATTAATTAATGCATATCGCATTCTTCCTAAAGCCGTATTAATACTTATATTACATTCTGTAGCTATCTCACTAAAACTCATGTTAAAATAATAACGCATTTTTAATACCTCTTTTTGTTCTTCTGGTAATTTATGTATTATTTTCTTAACATCACTCAATGTTTTTGTTTTAATTAATTGATCTTCAATACTAATTTGTTTATCCTTTATAATATCAAAAATATTAAAATTATCATTTGATCTGATAAATCTTGTTTTATTAATTTTTCTAAAATGATCCATGGATAAATTATATGAAATTCTCATTACCCAATGTAAAAATTTCCCTTGTTCATTATAATGTTTTCCTTTTCTTAAAGTTTTAATAACTTTTATAAAAGTTTCTTGAAAAATATCCTCAGCCAATGACTCATCTCTAACTTTAGAGAGTATGAAGGCAAATAACCTTTTACGATGACGGTTAATTAATATATTTAATGAATTATCTGTTCCTTTTATGTAAGAGCTAACTAGTTGCTCATCTTTAATGAATACTGACATACTTAATCTTATTTAGTTAATACAATTTAAATAAGTAGAAATATATCGATAAGCAATTAAATTTAGTTATAGTGCAAATATAGTAAAAAATATATATTTTTTCATATTACATATGATTTAAGTAAATTACTAATAAATTTAATTATCATGATTTTGAAAATTTTCATAAACGGTTATGCAATTTTATTAGTGGCTATTTTAGCTAATTTAATTGCAGATGTTTTCCATATAAGCACATGGTATAAATTTATACAAAACTGTTATATTAATGGTATTTACAAAACAATAATATCTGAAAACTTGGTTAGCTTAGTTTGGCTATTTATAATTTATCCAATTATTCTGACAGGAGGTTATGTGTTAGGCAACAAAATATATGACTTCTTAATTTAAAAACTATGTCCAAAAAAGATTATATCTCAATTCAAGGGGCTAGAATGAATAATCTAAAGAATATTTCTGTTAATATTCCTAAAAATAAGCTAGTGGTAATTACAGGAGTATCTGGATCAGGAAAATCTACTTTAGCATATGACACAATATATTCAGAAGCACAAAGACGATACATTGAAAGTTTATCATCTTATGCAAGACAATTTTTAAAAAATCACCCTAAACCTGAAGTGGATTCTATCACTGGACTATCCCCTGCAATTGCAATTGAACAAAAAACAAATATAAATAATGCTAGATCGACTGTAGGGACATCAAGTGAAATATATTACTATTTAACACTACTTTTTGAGAAAATTGGAAAAACATTTTCACCTATTAGTGGTAAAGAAGTTAAAAAAACATCATTTATAGATTGTAAAAAATACATAAATCAATTTAAGTTAAAAACTAAATTTTTAATCTGCTGTCCTATAAAATTTGAGCAATTAAAATATCTTGAAAAAGAAGGTTTTTCTAGGATTATTTACGAAAATAAAATTATTAAAATACAAGATGTTAAAGAAAATATGATGAATATTCATCTAGTTATTGATCGTTTAATTTATAATTCTAACGATGATTTTGAATTTAATCTCAAAGAAGCATTTAACAAAGGAATCGAATTAAGTTCAGGAAATTGTATCATTTACGACGAGAATATAAAAATACTTAAACATTTTAGAAGTGATTTATATCTAGATAATATTATTTTCGAACAACCAAATAAAGATTTATTTAATTTTAATAGCCCCTATGGAGCATGTGAAAAATGTAAAGGACATGGAGATTTATTTGATTTAGATTTAAAAAAAATTATACCTAATAAAAATTTAAGTCTTTTAGATGATGCTATACATCCTTGGCGAAGTGGAAAAATGAATAAATGGAAAAAACAATTGATTCAATCATCTAAGGATATTGGTCTTTCAATTACAAAAAAATATTCTGAATTATCTGAAACAGAAATCCAAATTCTTTGGAACGGCAAAGGCGACTTTAAAGGACTTCACAGTTTTTTTAATTTATTAACTAAAAAAGCATATAAAATACAGTATAGAGTTATGTTATCTAAATACAGAAGCTTAAATGTATGTCCAGCATGTAACGGAAGTAGACTCAGGAAAGAATCCGAATACATATTAATTCAAAACCAAAACATACAAAATATCATTAATTTATCATTAAATAAAATATTATCCTTTATTCAAAGGATAAATCAAAAAGACGAAGAAATTATTACGAAAATTACAGACGAAATACTATCTCGCACAAAGGCTATGATTAATCTTGGTTTAGGATATTTAACATTAAATAGAAAATCTAACACTCTTTCTGGTGGAGAAATTCAAAAAATAAATATTACAAAATCAATTGGAAGTGGATTAATCGGCTCCCTGTATATATTAGATGAACCAAGCATTGGTTTACACTCCAAAGACACCGTACAGCTGATTAAAATTTTACAGAAATTAAAAAAATTAGGTAATTCAATAATCATTGTAGAACATGATAAAGAAATAATTAAATCAGCGGATTATATAATTGACCTTGGACCACTTGCAGGGAATAAAGGCGGAAAAATTATATACCAAGGTCTTATAGATAAGAACCCTACTAACAGCCTAACACTCAACTATATATATCAAAAAAATACAATAAGTAATTTAGCAAAACATAGAATTCCTAAAGAATTTATTAAAATTAAGGGAGTTACTAAGAATAATATTAAAAATTTGAATTTTGAAATACCTACAAATATTTTAACTTCCATAACAGGTGTGTCTGGATCAGGTAAAACTACTTTATTAAAAGAAATATTTTTACCTATTATTAAAAGAAAATTTAAAGATTATAGTTTTCCCCTTATCGATTATACAGAAATTGAATTTAATTCTAGTAATATTGAAAACATAGAATTTCTTGATCATAAATCAATTAAAAAATCATCTAAATCCACTCCTATTACATATATAAATGCATTTGATCAAATACGTTCACTATTCGCATCTCAACAAACAGCAAAGATTAATAATTTAAATACAAAACATTTTTCATTTAATACAAAAGATGGTAGATGTCTAAAATGTAATGGGCAAGGCGAGATCAATATTGAAATGCAATTTTTATCAGATATTAAATTAAAGTGTGAAAGATGTAATGGAACTCGCTATAAAAATGAAATTTTAAATATTCAATTCAAAAATAAAAATATTTCAGAGATACTAAATTTTACAATAGAGGAAGGTGAAAAGTTTTTTCTTGAAAACAATCAAATAAAAATAGCAAATAGCCTTCAACCTCTAATTGAAGTGGGACTTGGATATTTGAAAATAGGTCAATCTGTTTCAACCCTAAGTTCAGGCGAAGCTCAAAGATTAAAATTAGCATCTTTCTTAAGTAAGAAGAATTCAAAATCAATTCTAATATTTGATGAACCAACAAAAGGTCTACATTTCTATGACATAGAAATACTCATTCGAGCATTTCAAAAATTAATTAATATTGGAAACTCTATAATTGTAATCGAACACAATATTGACATAATTAAAAACTCTGACTGGATTATTGACCTTGGACCTGAAGGAGGCTTAGACGGAGGAAATATTATATTTTCTGGAACACCTAATGATTTAATTAAAAAAAATACTCACACAGCAACTGCATTAAAAAAAGAAATTAATGATGTATAAATTGCTGTGAAAAATAATTTGCATATTCTCCTTTTAATGCAATTAATTGATCATGAGTTCCTGACTCAATAATTTTTCCTTTCTCTAAAACTATAATATTATCTGCATATCGCACTGTAGATAATCTATGAGCAATAATAATAGATGTTCTTTCTTCAGTAAGATTTTTAATTCCTGTTTGAATTAAATTTTCTGTAAATGGATCTAATGAAGAAGTCGCCTCATCAAGTACGAGACAAGATGGATTCAATAAATATGACCTTAAAAAAGAAACCAGCTGCTTCTCTCCTTCTGACAAACCAGCTCCTCTCTCTCCTATATGATAATTATATTTTTCTGGGAACTTTTCAATAAAACTTTTCAAACCCATTTTATCAACTGCATTAAAAACTTCTTCATCAGAAATGTTATTAAAAAACTTAATATTATTTAGAAGAGTATCGGAAAGAAAAAAATTATTTTGCAAAACAATTCCTATATTCTTTCTCAACTCATGTGTTTTTAAATCGGATAAATTAGTATTATTGACATATATATCTCCATCAATTAAATCATACCACTTCATTAGTAAATTAATAATTGTTGTTTTACCAGAACCCGTTGAACCCACAATTGCTAGGGTCTGATTTGAATTAATACTAAAATTAATATTATCTAAAACTATTTCATTTTCTTTATAAGAAAAAGTTACATTTTTAAAATGTATATTAGTATTAGACCATTTAATATATTCATTACTATTTTGTATCAGTTCGGAATCAATCTTTTTTTCTAACAACTGGAACACTCTACTAGCAGCAACCAAACCCATCTGCAATACATTAAATCTATCTGCAATACCTCTTAATGGCCTAAATAACATATTTATAAATAAAATAAATGCAATCATTTCACCAATTGTCACCTCGCCATTTGAAACTAAGTTGATTGCACCATACCAAACTAACAAGCCCATTGCAATAGCAGAAAAAACATCTACTATTGGTAAAAATATTGAAAAATAAAGTATTGTTTTTATATGTGCATCTCTATGTAATACATTTAATTTCTTAAATGACTGAAATTCATGGTTTTCTTTACCAAATATTTGCACAATACTCATACCAATAATATGCTCATAGAGAAATGAATTAATTTTTTAAATATACTTCCGTACAGAAACAAATGCATCTCTCATATATTTTTGAAAAATAATAGTTGATAAGATTAAAAAAGGAAGAAATAATAAGCTGACAAATGCTAATTTCCAATCAACTAAAAGCATACATGTAATAATTAAAAATAATTTAAATAAATCACCAAAAACAACTAATAGGCCTTGTGAAAATATAGCAGATATTGATTCCATATCTGAAACTACTCTAGTTATAATTTGTCCAGTTGGTGTGCTATCAAAGTAATTTACTTTAAAATAGAGCATTTTTTCAAATAGCTCATTTCTAATATTATTAATTATTTTATGAGCTAACAAATTTGATCGATAGACAAACAAAAATTGCAAAAATGCTTCAAATACTAACAAAATTAGAATCAAAAAAATAATTTTTGATAACGATTCCAAATCAAAAATCAAAATGTAATTATCAAATGCATACTGAATAAGAAGGGGTCTAATAATAGAAAGAAAAGCAAAAAAAAATGAAATTATAATTGTAGATATAAAAAGAAATTTATATGCTTTAGTATAATTAATTACCTTAAATAATAATGTAAAATCAAAAGCTTTCAAAGGATGTATTTTTTTGGATATTTAACATCAGATAAATAAAGGCCATAAGCAGGAACCGAAAATCCTGCATTTGATCTATTATTGCTTTCTATAATATTAGTAAAATCTTCCAAGTTAATTTTCTTTAAACCTACATCAATTAATGTTCCAACAATACATCTTACCATATTATATAAAAATCTATTTGATTCAATAGAAAATATTAGCATATTTTTACTTTTAAACCAATATGCTGATTGAATATTACAAATAGAATTATCATAATTTGATTTTGAAAATGAACTGCAATTTTTATGCCCCAACAACATATTCGATGCTAAATTCATTAATTCTAAATCTAATTCTTTATAAAAGTAAAAAGCTCTATTTATTAAAAAAGGATCCTTTTTAGTTGATACCAAGTATTCATATTTTCTTGAAATAGCAGAAAATCTAGCATGAAAATCAGAACTAACTAATTTAATACTATGAATAACTATATTATCAGGCAAAAATCTATTCAGATTATAAAGTAAGTTATTTGTATCTAAGTATTGATTATAAAATTCAAAATGTGCAAAAAAATTAATTGCATGTACTCCGGCATCCGTTCTCCCAGCACCAACAATAAGAGGAGATTTTCTGTCTAAAAAATAATGTAATCCCTTCATAATTTCACCTTGTATAGTTGGTGCATTATTTTGAATCTGCCAACCAGAAAAATTAGCTCCGAGAAAAGAAAGTCGGATTATAAATTTATGTAATTGGGAAGTCTGCATAAAAATTTTTTTACAAAAATAATCATAAATTAGAATCATATTTTTTAACAATAATAATGAAAAAAATTGCTATAATATCTGATACACATAGTTTTTTAGAAACTAAAATCACTAATATCTTCAAAAAATGTGATGAAGTTTGGCATGCGGGTGATTTTGGGTATAATTCCAACATAGAAAAAATGATTGAAACAAATAAAGTAAGAGGAGTCTATGGAAATATTGATGGACAAAAAATAAGAAATATCTACCCAAAAATTCAAAGATTTGAATGTGAAAAAATGAAAATACTAATGACTCATATTGGAGGATATCCAGGAAAGTACTTAAAGCATATCGAAAAAGAAATACAAAGATACAAACCTAACATTTTCATATCAGGACATTCTCATATTGTAAAAATTATTTATGATAATAAATATAATTTATTACACATCAATCCAGGAGCAGCAGGGAAAGAAGGTTTTCATATTATGAGAACAATTGTTTTACTAAATATTGATGGAAAGAAAATAAGCAACTTAAAATTAATCGAACTAGGTGAAAGAGCTAAAATTATCTAATTCTATCAATTGATTTAATTAATTTATCATCCTTTATAATATACTTTTTTGCTAAAAGAAAAAATATACAAGAGAGAATCAATATAGAATCAAAAATCCAATTATGACTACATAAGGAATCAATCATCGATTCCGAACTTAAAGTAGTATCAGATGTTTTAATAAAAGAAAAATCATGAATATAAATAAGTATAATTAAACATATAATTGCTATTAAATTACCATTAATATAATTAATTTGAGACTGCCTATTATGAAATTTCAAAACAGCTAGCAAAGAAAATACTGAAAATAAAAGTAAAAAAACCAGTGATGAACTATTTAAGATTAAATTTATAATCTCCGAACTTGTAAAATCTATATTAACAAGATAAATATCATTGTCAGCATTTTCACATGACATATGTGGGAAAAAAAATGCTCCAATCCACACTAAAAAAAGACCAGCTAAAATATATAATGTTTGCACCCGTTGAATCATACATGATTATTTTTTGTAAATATATGTATTATTATTAAAAAGAATGTTGTATACTTGCATCATTATATCTAATAAGCCCATTGATATTTCCCTTTTATTTTATTTTTTGGTGATTAAATTATAGGCAAACTAAACACTATTTTTATGTACGACATATTAGAATTAAAAAAGAAAAAATTACAAGATTTACAGGATATTGGAAAAAAATTAGAAATATCTGATTTGAAAAATTATAAAAAATTAGATTTAATCTACGAAATTCTTGATAAACAAGCCTTAAGTACTACTAGCTCAGTAAAAGAAAATAAAATTCATAACAAACCAAAAGAAAACAAAATTCATAACAAACCAAAAGAAAATAAAATTCATAACAAACCAAAGGAAAGAAATACTATACAAGCTAGTGATTCTGAAAAAAACAATAAAACAAAAACAGAAAAAGAAGATAAAAATTGGAAAAAAACTAAAAAAAATAATTTTGACAAATCTCCTGAAAAGGATTACAAATTTGAAAAAAAACAAAAAGAACTTGATTATAATTTTGAAAATGAAGTCATTGGAGAAGGTGTTTTAGAAAAAATGGCCGATGGATATGGTTTTCTAAGATCTTCTGATTACAATTATTTAAACTCCCCTGATGATATATATGTGTCACAATCACAAATTAAATTATTTGGACTAAAAACAGGTGACACAGTATCAGGAGAAATTAGACCTCCCAAAGAAGGTGAAAAATTTTTCCCTCTTGTTAAAGTTTTAAAAATTAATAATTTAGAGCCCAATGTAGTTAGAGATAGAGTTGCATTTGAACATAAAACTCCACTATTCCCGGATGAGAAATTTAAAATTGTAGAAAAAAACTCGACTATATCAACTAGATTAATTGATTTATTCTCTCCTATTGGAAAAGGTCAACGAGGCTTAATAGTTGCACAACCAAAAACTGGAAAAACTGTACTATTAAAAGAGATTGCTAATGCAATTGCAGCTAATCACCCAGAAGTTTATCAACTAGTTTTATTAATCGATGAAAGACCAGAAGAGGTGACTGATATGGCTCGCACCGTTGACGGTGAAGTTATTGCATCAACATTTGATGAGCCAGCAGAAAGACATGTTAAAGTCGCAAATATAGTTTTAGAAAAAGCAAAGAGAATGGTTGAATGTGGTCATGATGTAGTGATTTTATTAGATTCTATAACAAGATTAGCAAGAGCATATAATACTGTAGCGCCTGCTTCTGGAAAAATTCTATCAGGAGGAATTGATGCTAATGCATTACATAAGCCAAAAAGATTCTTTGGATCTGCTCGAAATATTGAAAACGGTGGGTCTTTAACAATTATAGCTACAGCACTAGTTGAAACAGGTTCGAAAATGGACGAAGTTATTTTTGAAGAATTTAAAGGAACCGGTAATATGGAAATGCAACTTGATAGAAGTATTTCAAATAGAAGAATTTATCCTGCAATTGACTTAATTAATTCTGGAACACGAAGAGAAGATTTATTAATTAGCAAAGAGAAAATGCAAAGAATGTGGATTTTAAGAAAGCATCTTGCAGATATGAAACCCATAGAAGCTATGGAATTTATTAAAGATAGATTAGAGGGGACAATAAATAATGAAGAATTTCTAATTTCAATGAATAGCTAATTATACATAGTGTTAATATTCAAACCAGAAAAATTTCCTGAACTCATTAATAATAAATTTGTATTATAGAACTTAATACTAAGTACTTTTTCCTTAAGAATATCTAAATCTTCACAAATAAATACTTTAGGATGTTTAATTATCTTTTTAATAAAATCTTCAGCTAATTTATTGGAAGATTTTTTCAATATTATTTCCTTGGGTATATAAATCCACACCTCATGAGAATTTTTAAAAACATCAGCATAATTAGGAAGAAAATTTTTATTTAAACTACTAAATGTATGAAGCTCTAAGCAACTAATTAAATACCGATTAGGATTTAATTCGCTAAGTGCATTAATTGTAGCTAAAACTTTTGATGGGGAATGTGCAAAATCGTAATAGATTGAACTATGATCATCAAAGTTCTTAATTAACATAAGACGGCGATTAGCACCCTTAAAGTCACAAATTATATTGTAATATTCTTCGCTACTAATGCCAAATTCCGCACAAACACACCTTGCTGCTTCAATATTATATAAATTATGTTGACCAAATATATTTAAGGGTATTTTTTTTGAATTATATATTAAAACAAATTGACCATTTTCAACAATGTATTTTGGTAAATGATATGACTGATTATTTACAGAATTACCATTTAATATATCCAATAAAAAATTATCATTATCACTGAAATAAATTTGACCACCTTTTTTGTTTACTATCTTTGCAAGATTTTTAAAAGCATTTTGATATAAGTCTAATGTTGGAAAGACATTAACATGATCCCAAGCGACACCAGAAACCACTAAAGTGTCTGGCTTATAATGCATAAACTTCGGAGATAAGTCAATACTAGACGAGAAATACTCATCTCCCTCAATAATAATAACTTTATTGTTATTTAGATGTACCTGCTTATCAACAGAACTAATTTTCGCGCCCACTAAATAATCTACTTGAATATTTTTTTTCTTCAAAACATAAATAATCATTGATGTAATTGTAGTTTTCCCGTGACTTCCAGCAATTACTATTCTTTTTTTATTTTTGGAATAATCAAATATAAATTCAGGAAAAGAGACTATAGGAATCATAAGCTTCTGAGCCTCCAATAATTCAGGATTATTTTTTTTTGCATGCATTCCTAGAATAACTAAATCTAAATCTCTAGTAATATTTTTTATATCCCATCCAATTTTTTTAGGCAATAAGCCATTTTGAAACAAAGTTGATTTTGCCGGATCATAAATAATATCATCCGATCCTGTTATTTCATAGCCATTATTTTTTAATTCAATAGCTAAGCTATGCATTATGCTTCCTCCAACAGCAATAAAGTGTATTTTCATTTGTTAGTGTTTAATTAATTGTAATTTTGGATAACAATATATATTTACAATATAGTATAGCTTTATGAAAATATCTGTAATAGATACTGGAAAATTTAAACTTGATGGAGGAGCAATGTTTGGTGTTGTCCCAAAAAGTATTTGGTCAAAAACAAATCCTCCTGATGAAAACAATATGTGTTCATGGGCAATGAGATGTCTTTTATTAGAATTTGATAATAGAAAAATACTTTTTGACACCGGTATTGGCAATAAACAATCTGAAAAATTTTTTAATTATTTTTATCTACACGGGGAAGAAACACTAATCAAGTCATTAAATAAAAATGGTGTTTCACCTGAAGAAATTACAGATGTTTTTTTTACACATTTACATTTTGATCATTGCGGAGGAGCTGTAATTAAAAATAATAATAACTTAGAACTTCTTTTTCCAAATGCAATTCATTTAACAAATAAACAACATTGGCAATTAGCAAATCACCCAAACAAAAGAGAACATGCATCTTTTTTAAAAGAAAACTTTACATTAATTGCAGAAAAGAAGAAATTAAAATTTATAAATCCGGGAAAATTATATAATAACATTGAAGTGAAATTTTTTCACGGACACACTACTGCTCAAATGATACCATATATTCATACAAATAATAAAACCCTTGTTTTTACAGCAGATTTATTACCCTCTATTGGTCATATACCACTTCCTTATATTATGGGCTATGACACACAACCATTAATAACCTTAAAAGAAAAAGAAATATTTTTACAAGAAGCTGTCAACAATGATTATATTCTTTTTTTAGAACATGACTATCACCATGAATGTTGCACTCTAAAAAATACAGACAGAGGAATTAGAGTAGATAAATATGGTACACTTTCTCAATTATTCTATGGAAACATCACATAAAGACCATGTTGTAATTGAATTAATAATTGTATCAATAAATTTTTGAAAATCTTTTAAAGCTTTTGGACCATTAAAACGATCTATGACTTTATGAGTATCCGAGTTCAACTTCACCTCGATTATAACAGAGGGAACATCAGTCATAGGTGCATTGAACACACTATCTAAAGAAAAAAAATTAATATCAGAAATATAATCTTTTATTTGGCTTAAAGTTTCCATAGAAATAGTACTGTAATGACATCCTATTTTATCTACAAAATTTTTTCCTTCGTACTTAACATATCCATTATTTAAAATACTCACAGTGTATTGAGGACAAGTACCATAGCAAGCTGTTCTTTGCATTGTTAATGATGCAAATTCTAATGGATTTTTAATTGTTAATAATTTATTAGAACAAGAAAAAAAAGATAAACTTAAGGCTAAAATAAGTAGTTGAAACTGCATAGATTATTTCTTTTGATTCTGTCTTGATAATTCCTCTAATCTTTGCTGAAATTTAGATTTTTTTACTGGTTTACTTTTATTAGCTTGTAACATAGCATATAATTTTTTATCATCGATATTTTTTCTAATCCATGCTTGCTGTGCAAATGTGATTATATTGGCTAAAAAATAATAATAGCTTAATGCTGACGAATAATTATTCATAACAAATAAGAAAATAACTGGCATTGTATACATTACATATTTCATTTGAGGCATTTGCGCACTACTTGAAGACATTTGATTTGAATACACCATTTGTAATGCAGTAGCAAGAGTCATTAATAATGCAAATAAACTAATATGGTCACCATATAATGGAATACTAAAACCTAAGTCAAGAATAGAATCATAACTAGATAAATCATCTGCCCATAAAAAAGGTTGTTGTCTAAGCTCAATAGAGGCTGGAAAAAATCGAAATAAAGCAATTAGAATTGGCAGCTGTAATAACATAGGTAAACAACCACCTAATGGATTAACACCAGTTTTTCTATATAAATTCATATGAGCCTGTTGACGTTTCATAGGGTCCTCTATCTTTTCATTTATTGCATCAATTTCAGGTTTTAAAACCCTCATTTTTGCCATAGATAAATATGAACTTTTAGTTGGTAAAAATAGAATTAACTTAATAACGAGTGCTATTAATAAAATAATGACACCATAATTTAATCCGAAATTTTCTAAAAAATTAAACATAGGTATTACTAAATACTTATTGACCCAACCAAAAATACCCCAACCTAAAGGAACTAAAGACTCAAAACCCTTATTAAATGAACTTAATAAAGAATACTTATTGGGTATAAAAAATAAATCAAATACATAATTATTATCATTACTATCGTATTCAATTAAAAATTCTGATTTTAAATACTTTACATATTGATCGTTTTCAGGTTGAACTGAGTTAATATTTGCAGACTGAAAAGTATTATCAGAACTAATTACGGTTGAAAAAAATTGTTGTTTATGTGCAATCCAAATTGGTGCTTCAATTAACTTGTCAGAATCCTTCATTAATGGTAACTGTTTTGAAGATTTATTATTATATGAATAATTTATAGTAGTTGTATTTCGCTCATTATCAATATTTTTTTCAAATTGATTAATTTTCTGAGCCCATATTAATTTATCTGGTTCTATATAACTACTCACTTCCCTTGTTGAAACATAAAACTTTACTTGATAACTATTAGGTAATAGCTCATATGTAAATAGTAGTTCATTGAAATCTTGATCTTGATATTCTAATGAAATTTTATTTTCCTCTTGCAAAACATTAATGAAACGAAGTTCTTTAGAATTAATTTTTTGCTTTTTTAGATAAAAAGAAAAATTAAAATCTAAGTCAGAGACTAACTTTAAATCTAAAGAATCATAAGTATAATAATCATTTAAAATAACTTCATGGATTGAACCACCTTGATTAGATACAATAACTGTTAATAATTCATTTGAGAGTTCATAAAATTCTAATTCAAAATCTTTAGGTTCATCTTTTTTTATTTCGTCTATAAAATTGGGCTCAATACTTTCAGATTGTATTTGATTGTTATAATTATTTACATCATTTTTTTCAACTTGAGATTTTTCATTATATTCTTCTACTGGAATTTGAGTAGTATTAAACCACAACAAAATTCCAAAAATTAATAATATCCCAATTAAAAAATTACTATCAAAAGTTTTTTGTTCCATAATTATAAATTTAAAGAGCTCTTACAAAAGATACAAAAAGTGGATGAGGTGTTATAAATGAACTCTGATATTCTGGATGAAATTGAACACCAACAAACCAAGGATGATTCTTAAGCTCAATGATTTCAACTAAATTTAAATCTTCATTATAACCTGTAATATCCATTCCATTTAATACTAAATCTGATTTATATTTATTATTTAATTCATACCTATGTCGATGTCTTTCTTTTATATAAGTATGTTTATAGGCACTAAACACAATTGAATCTTTCTTCAACTTACATTGATAACTACCCAATCTCATTGTCCCGCCTTTATTAGCAATATTAATTTGATTTTTCATCAAATCAATTACAGGATATGAAGTGTTCGGATTCATCTCAGTAGAGTGAGCTCCTTTCTTTTTACATACATTCCTAAAAAATTCAATAACAGCTACTTGCATTCCTAAGCAAATACCCAAAAAAGGAATTTTATTTTCTCTGATGTATTTTACAGCAATTATCTTGCCTTCAATGCCACGACCACCAAATCCTGGTGCAATAATTACACCATTACACCCAATAAGTTGATTTGATATATTTTTTTTATTTATTGTTTCTGAATGTATCCATTTAATACTCAATCCTTTAGCTAAAGATGCACTTGCATGAATTAAGGATTCATATATAGATTTATACGAATCTTTTAATTCAACATATTTTCCAATAATGCCTATTGTAATTTCTTTACTCGATTTCTTCAATCTATTTAATCGTCTTTTCCAAACAATATTATTAATCTTATTAATTTTTTTAAATCCTAATTTCTTAGCAACTACAGTATCTAAATTTTGTTCTAACATTAATAACGGCACTTCATAAATTGTCTCAGCATTAACAGACTCAATAACAGCATCGTATTCAATATTACAAAACAATGCAATTTTATTTTTAACATTCTTAGATATCTTTTTTTCTGTTCTACAAACTATTATATCAGGCTGAACTCCTGACTGTAGCATTGTTTTAACAGAGTGTTGAGTTGGTTTTGTTTTCACCTCACCTGTAGATGATAAAAATGGAAGTAATGTTAGATGAATAACAGCTACATCATTTTTTCTTTCAAACTTAAATTGACGTAATGCCTCAATGTATGGTAATGACTCTATGTCACCAACAGTACCACCAATTTCAACGATAATAATTTGAAATTTTTTTTTGCTCTCTAATAATAGAATTCTATTTTTTATTTCGTCAGTTATATGAGGTATAATTTGGACAGTTTTTCCTAAAAAATCACCTCTTCTTTCTCTGCGAATGACCGTCTGATAAATACTTCCCGTTGTTACATTATTAAGCTGAGAAGTTGGAATATTTAAAAATCTTTCATAATGACCTAAATCTAGGTCTGTCTCTGCTCCGTCTTCAGTTACATAACACTCTCCGTGTTCATAAGGATTTAAAGTACCTGGATCTACATTTAGATAGGGGTCGAGCTTTAAGATGGTTGTATTATAGCCTCTTGACTGAAAAAGGTTCCCTAGAGACGAAGCTACAATACCCTTACCCAATGAAGAAGTTACACCACCTGTAACAAAAATAAATTTTGATCTACGCATTAGAGAAATGTTTCACGAATTTACAAAACAATAAGGATTATATAACAAATAAGACCTAAATAAATTCTAAAAAATCCAATTTATACCAAAACTAGGTATAATTGGTAATTGATTGATTCGAACTGCTTGGACACGATCATAATAAAAGATATTTTCTCTATTATACAAATTTGTAATACCTAAAGCCCATTCTAAATCACCAAATTGATTAAATACTATTTTATGTTTTATGGAAACATCTAGTCTATGATAGTCAGGTAGCCTACCAGAATTTAAGTCTGAGTAAATAATACCTAAATCTCCATTTAAATTATTAATATCTGAACCGTTACTAAAATTAATTTCTTCATAATAAGCTTGTGTTTTTGTAAATGGAAAACCAGAACCATAATTCCATCTTATACTAAATTCTAAATTTTTCAATGTTAAAATATTTAGTTTATAAGATAGCAGTAAATTAAAATTATGCCTTCTATCATAATGAGGAAAATAAGTTTGTAGTTCATCTTCTCTCTCTACAATTCCAAATGAATACACAGTCCATATATTAATTTTATCTGTAACATACTTAATTAAAAAATCAACACCAGTAGCTAATCCTTTTTCAACGATAAACTCTTTCTTCATATAATCAGGCTCATCTTCAAATTCAGATTCATCTTCAAAAATTTGATTCTTATTTTCAGCAATTAATTGTGAGAAATCTTTAATATATCCCTCAATATTAAAATCTAAGTTATTATTAATATCATACTCTAAACCTGCAATATAATGAGTAGACTTTTGAAGAGCAGATTCAATTTGCTCACCCTGAAATGATTCAGGCAGACTTGTTGTACTAGATAAAAAACCAGAAAATAAATTAACAACATCTCTTTCACTAGAAGTAGACATTAAGTTTTGAGAAAAAATACCAAAAGACCCTTTAACTCTAATATTTTCAGTTAAATTATATTTTACACCTAATCTAGGTTCAACAGATGTTTCTCCCAAAGAGGTATAATTTTGAATTCTAATACTAGGATCTATTATAAAGCGTGTGTTATTATATTTATATGTAAAATAACCTGCAAATTCTGTCGAATGATCTTCTGGATCAATCAATGTCCCTATTGAATTTCTAAAATTTAATTTAGTAGTATATCCTAAAACCTCCACACCATATTTTAATCTATGCTTTTGAGATATAAAATATGAAAAATCTAATCCTAAATTAAAACCATCAATAGTACTATTATCTCTAGGTGAACCAAAATCTTCCTGAAAAATATCATATTTTGTATATGATATTTTTCCCTCCACTAACATCTTAGCTGAGGAGGGTATAAGTAATATATTAGATCCAAATCCATATGTAAGCCAACCTAAATTAGTTAAATCTATATAATTAACATTATCATTAAATCCAAATCCATATATATTGACTTTACTTCCATTTTGACTGAAGAAAGATAACTTTCCATAAAAATCTGAAAATGAATATGGAAGACCATCATCAGAAATATATGAATAAAAAGATTCCGAAGTTTTATCTAAATATGATTTCTTAACACTTAAAATAAATGAATTAGAAATATCATTTTCAGATGATTTGAAAATTGGTCCCTCTAATAGGATTTTACTTGCAAAAGTGTTAGCAGATAATTTACCTGATAATTCTTTTTTATTTCCATCTCTTGTTTGAATATCCATAATAGACGAAATACGCCCACCATATTGAGCACCAAAACCACCAGTATAAACATCAACTTTTTTGATTAAATCTGTGTCAAATACAGAGAAAAATCCAATAGAATGAAAAGGACTATAAATAGTCATTCCATCTAATAAAACTTTATTATGAATAGGTGCACCTCCTCTAATGTATAATTGACCTCCTTGATCACCAGTAAAAACTACACCTGGTAAAACCTGGAGAAATTGTGCTACATCAGGCTCTCCTCCTATACTTGGTAATTGATTAATCGTTTTACTAGTAAGTTTTAATACTGATATATTTACCTCATTTTTCTTTTCTTCTCTTTCGGCATTAAGATTAATATTATCTAACTGAGTCGATTCCTCTTCTAAATATATTTTTAACATATCAGTATTTTTACTTGACACAGTAATTTCAACTATACTTAACTTATATCCGATATAGCTTACATGAAGCTCATAAGTTCCAAAAGGAAGGTCAGGAATAATAAATAAGCCGTTAATATCTGAAACTGCATAAAAATCAGAATTTGTAACTAAAATACTTGCACCCATTGCAGGCTCAAACACTTCGTCATAAACTAACCCTCTAATTGTTCCTGTTTGGGATATAACAATAAATGGAAACGAAATAAGAAATAAAAAAATTATATACCTTTTCATCAACATCAAAGATATTATAACCTTTTAAATTAAAACACTATATAAAGAAAAAATTAGTGATAAATAATTTTTAAAATTAAATCTTTAATTAAATGCTCAGAATTCACCCCATTAATTCCTTTGAAATTCAAGTCATATTCTTTTAATACAGATATAATACGAGAACACTCATGAAATGAATAATGCTTACAAGCTATCTGATATGATGAAACAAAAAAAGGATGCACTTTAATTGTTTTTGCGATATAATCCCTAGATGGATTATGAAGTGAATGCATAATTAATAATTTAGAAAAAAAAGAGAATAAAACCCCAATAGTCAAGTTTAAAGGGTATTTATTTTGATTAAGAGCAAAGTGATTAGCAATAGAAATAGCTTTTTTAACATCTTTTTGTGCAAATGCATTTTGTAATTCAAAATTATTATATTCTCTATGGATTCCTATATGAGCTTGAACATCAAATGTTGATATCATATTCGTAGAAATTATTTTAGATAATTTATTAATTGCATTAACAATTTTAGATAAATCATAACCTAAGTGGTCGATTAATAACTGCTCAGCAAGTTGCTCAATTTTTAAATTCTTTTCATCTAGGAATGAATTAATCAATTTTGAAAACTGATAATCATATACTTTTTTACTTTCAAACACTAAACCAGATTTTTGAAATAATTTCACCCATTTTTTTCTTTTATCAATGCTTTTCTTTTTATAGGATAGAACTAGTATAGAAGAAGGAATAGGCTTAATTAAATAGTTTTCAAGTTCATGTATTTTATCCATTTTATCTGCTTCTTTAATTAAAATTAGTTGTTGAGCACCTAACATAGGAAATGCTCTCAACATACTAACTAAAGAATAAACATTAATATCTTTTCCATAAAAAACTTTCTGATTAAAGCTTTTTTCAGTATCTGAAATAGTATATTTCAAAAAATATGACTCAATTTTATCAATAAAATACTCTTCCTCCCCAAATAAAAGATAGTTGGAATAATCCAACTCTTTATTTTTAATTGAACTTAAAATGTTTTTAATATTCATTATTTATTAAAAATAATATAAATTAACTTTAATAATTAGTTCTATCATATGAAAATTAAAATTGAAAATGGTAAAGAATATATTTTTGATGTAGTTAGAAAAAAATATGTAATAAAAAATCCAGAAGAATGGGTGAGGCAAAATATTATTAATTACTTAAATAATGTAAAAAAATATCCACTTGCCCTAATGTCAATTGAAAAAAAAAATGAGATTAATAATATTAAAAAAAGATGCGATATAATATGTAATGATGTTAATGGAAATCCTATTCTTTTAATCGAATGCAAAGCATCCAAAATCCAACTTAATTCCACTGCATTTGAACAAACGATGACATATCAAAAAAAAATTAATGCAAAATATGTTTTAATTACAAATGGCATAAAACACTACTGTTTTAAAATTGAAAAAGGAAAAAATGTTTTTTTAAAGAAAATACCAAGTTACATGGAGATTGTAAATTAAAAATACTATTCTACATCAATAATACTTGATGAATTATTTTTTGAAAATAATAAATATAACTCTGCAGAAGCTAATGTTATAATTGGAATCGCAATCAATAATCCCACAACAAATAATATAAAACCAATTAATAATATTAATGCTAACATACATAAGAATAAATATAATGTAAATACATTATCATTTGTCATCTTCCAACTTTGTTTAATTGCTTCATCAAAATTTAAATTTTTATCAACCACTAAATATCGTACAAATAACAACCTAGACATAATGTAAATACCTGGAAGAATAAACAAAATAAATCCTATAATAATAAAAATTGTAGATACAACAGTAGCTAAAAAATAATGAACGAATTTATTAATACTAATTGCTGTTAAATGATGAAAAGAAATCAACTCTCCTCTCATATATTTAATAGCCATCAATGTAATAGCAGCACTAATATATAAGCTTAATAAGCTTGCTGCTACACCAATAGGGTTTATACTTGTTTCAAAAGTGTCTACATCAATATCAAATGAACTACCAATAGAACCTACTAATAAATTTAATACAGTAATTGCAATCCAAAAGAATGGCTGTTTTTTGAATTTACACCATCCTGTTTCTATTATATTGAAAATGGAAAATGAAATTTGTGACATATGATGTGTAATTTAAAAATTAAATAGCTTATTTATAACAATATATAAAATATAAAGTGAATAGATGATTTTTAAAATAGTTCCAAATACAAAACCCACTAAAGCACCTATAGCAATCCCAATTGCCTTACCCCGCTCCTTATTATCAACAAAAGCTCCTATAAGAGCACCTAAAAAAGGTACTAAGACTAATCCAATTGGAGGAAAAAATAAACCTACTAAAATTCCAAGAAAAGTACCATACATTGAGAATTTTTCTCCTCCAAATTTTTTTACTCCAATAAATTGTAACATATAATCAGAAAAGAAAACTAATATAGTTACGATAGAGTAAATAAAAAGTTCATTACTAGATAAATTTAAATCTGTAAAAAAGTAAAAAATTAATAATCCTATGTAACTAATTATAGGCCCTGGCAAAATAGGTAAAATTGCTCCAAATAGTCCAACTAACAATAATAACAAAGCAATTATAATAACAAACAATTCCATAGTATCTAAATATACTATATATAATGTGATTTATTACATAGCTTATTTTCTTTTTGCTAAATTTGCATTATAAGATATAATCATATGCATAATAATCTGTATAACATTTCACCCATTGACGGAAGATATTCTAAATTAACACAAGAATTAAATAACTATTTTTCTGAATCTGCATTAATAAAGTATAGAATTTATATAGAAATTGAATACTTTATTCGTCTCTGCAAGACTCGTTTGCCGGAACTAAAACACATCAGTAAAAAGGATTTAAATCTTATAAAAAGAATTGCATCTGAAGTGTCAGATGAAGATATACAAAGAGTTAAACAGATAGAATCTATTACCAATCATGATGTGAAAGCTGTAGAATACTTTATTAAAGAAAAATTTGAAAAAATTAATTTAAATTCTGAAAAAGAGTTTATTCACTTTGGATTAACATCCCAAGATATAAACAACACTGCAAGCCCATTATTATTTAGGGATGGTTTAAATAATTGTTTATATCCCGAATTAAAGAAATTAATTAAAATACTCTTTGAATTAAGTAAAAAATGGAAAAACATCTCAATGCTAGCCCATACTCACGGACAACCTGCATCACCAACAAAGCTAGGTAAGGAAATAAATGTGTTTAAAGTTAGAATTGACGAACAGCTAAGTCAATTAATTAAAATTCCCCATTCCGCAAAATTTGGAGGTGCTACTGGTAATCTTAATGCACATTATGTATCATATCCTAATAAGGATTGGCATAAATTTTCATATAAATTTTTAGCTGATATTGGACTAAAAAGATCTTATCCTACTACTCAGATTGAACATTATGATAACTTAGCGTCTCAACTAGATGCGATAAAAAGAATAAATACTATACTAGTAGATTTATGTAGAGATATATGGACATACATTTCTATGAATTATTTTAGTCAAAAAATAAAAAAAAATGAAGTTGGTTCATCTGCTATGCCTCATAAAGTTAATCCAATTGATTTTGAAAATGCGGAAGGGAACCTGGGAGTAGCAAATGCAATACTATCACATCTATCAGATAAATTACCAATTTCAAGATTACAAAGAGATTTATCTGACTCAACGGTCATGAGAAATTTAGGTGTTCCTATTGCACATAGTGTAATCGCATATAAAGCCATATGTAAGGGACTAAATAAATTAATAGTCAATGAAAAGAAAATTTCAGATGAATTAAATGAAAATTGGGTAATTATTTCCGAAGCTATCCAAACTATTTTAAGAAGAGAAGGGATTGAAAAACCTTATGAAAAATTAAAAGAACTTACTCGTAATAATAACAATATTCAAGAAACAGAAATTCAAGTTTTTATTGAGTCTCTAAAAATATCTAAAAAAATTAAAAAAGAATTAAATAAAATTAATCCCAACAATTATACAGGAAAAATTTAATTTTTTTGATTTAAATATATTTGACTGATGCTTTCACCAATGGACAAACATGCTGTAGCTGCAGGAGATGGTGCATTTAAAACATGAATATTCTTATTAACTTGCACAATTTTAAAGTCATCAATTACATCTCCATTGCTACCTAAAGCCATAGCTCGTACTCCAGAACGTCCTTCAACTATATCATCAATAGCTAATGAAGGAATTAATTTTTTTAAATTATGTAAAAAAACTCTCTTTGAAGATGCTTTTACGATTTCATTTAATCCAAATCTCCAATGCTTAGCAAAAAGTTTCCAAGTACCTAAATAATTAAGAGCATCAAGGGTATCTTTAAAATTAAAATCTCCTTTTTTATATCCTTCTCTTTTAAATGTAAACACTGCATTTGGACCACATTCAATTTCATTGCATGTCATTCTAGTAAAATGCACACCAAGAAAAGGGAACTCAGGGTTAGGTACAGGGTAAATTAAATTATTTACTTTATGACTTGCTTGATCCGTTAGAGTATAATAATCTCCGCGAAATCCAACAATTTTTAAATCTAATTTTAAACCATCCTTCTTAGCTAAACGATCAGAAAATAATCCAGCACAAAAAATAATATTTTCACAATAAAATTTTTGTTTATTTGTAACAACTACAGAATGTTTTTCATTTCTGTAAAAATCAGACACTTCTGAATTAGTTATCACACCACTTTTACTATTTATCTTTTTAATTAAATCAACTAATTTATGAGCGACTTGCTTGTAATCAATAATACCTGTTTCTGGAACAAATATAGCACCTAATCCAGAGACAAATGGCTCTCGTTCTTTCATTTCACTTGGATTAAGGATTTCAAGTTTTTTTAATCCATTCTTAATACCACGGTTTAATAACTTAGGCAAAAAAGATAATTCTTTTTGATTTGTAGCTACAACAAGTTTACCACAAACATCATGTTTTATTTTATGCTTAATAGCAAAATCCACTAATTCACGGCGACCTTTAACACAATTATCTGCTTTCAAAGAACCCGGATTATAATATAAACCTGAATGTAGAACACCTGAATTTCTCCCACTTTGATGTAATGAGACTGAAGTCTCTTTTTCAAGAATTAAGATTCTTTTATTGGGCATTTTTTGCTGAATTTTGAAAGCTGTAGAAAGACCTACTAAGCCCGCACCAACAACAATAATATCAAATTTACGATCCATATAGAATTTAAATTACAGATTTTAAAGATCTAAAAAAGATTATACCTAATAAGAAAAATATAATCACAATCATAAGTCCTGCTTGTTGAGTACCAAATGATGCAGTTAAAATACCGAATAACAAAGGACCAATGAAAGAGGTTGCTTTACCTGAAAAAGCATAAAATCCAAAAAACTCATTTTTTTTAGATTCTGGAGTAAGTCTTGCCATTAAAGACCGACTTCCTGATTGATTTGGCCCTTGCATTAATCCAATTAAAGTTCCTGCAATCCAGAACAATACTTTTGGATTAATTACTGATGTCAACTTTGGTGGTAAACAAATTAATTTATTACAATCAAAAAAAGGAGCTAAAAATGCTAGTAATACTGAAAAAAATAAAACCCATAATGTCATATTTAACATTTTATAGACACCAATTCTATCCTCTAGATATCCAAATAAAAAAGAACCTATACAAGCAGAAATATTTAACACTATTCCTAGTATAAGTACCTCAAAAAAACTAAAACCTATATGACCTGCATATACTCCACCAAATGCGAAAATTGTAACTAAGGCATCATTATAAAATAATCTAGCAATTAAAAATTTTAAAATTAATTTATGAGAAGTAATATTTTTAAAAGTAGACATAATAGATGTAAAAGAATTATAAATATGTTTTCTTAAATTTTTCTTTGGCTTTTGGTCACTTAAATAAAGAAAAGTAGGTAAACTAAAAACAGCAAACCAGAATGCGACTAATAAATTAATATATCTAACATTATCAGTATTATTTGAAACATCAAACAATAATAGTGATAGTGCTAAAGATAGTAGTCCTCCAACAAAACCTAAACCCCAAGCAAAACCAGAAATTTTTCCAATATTATTATTATTAGACAATTCTGACAGGTAAGAATTACAAAACACTGTACCAAACTCAAAACCAATATTAGCAATTGTAAAAACTATCAATGCTAAAATAGAAACAGATATTTCTATATTAAGAATTTTAAAATGCTGTTCTGGTTGAAAAAAATATAAGATTATGGTAGCAATAATACATACATAAGTAGATAGAATTAATATTCTTTTTCTATACCCACCCGAATCAGCTAATGCTCCTAAAAAGGGTGAAAAAAATGAAACAACAATAGCTGTAATTGCGACACCTAAAGACCATAAAGATGTGCCAATAATTTCATTTTCTGATAATACTTCAACAAAATATTTTCCAAAAATAAAAGTTAAAATTAAAGTAGTAAATGGTTGATTTGCAAAATCATACATTGACCAAGCCCATATTGCTTTCTTGTTGTTTATATCATTTTCCATTACCATTTAATCTTAAGGGTGTCATATTGTGTTAAATTATTAAAACTAATTATAGAGCTAATATCTTTAACATATAATTCTCTTCGTTCAGAATATTTCGACAAATACTGAAGCATTTCTATTACATTTTTAGATTTCATTCTTGTTTCTCGGTATTTAGCATAACTATCTACTCTACCTAAAGTTCGTAAGTAATCTGAAATTGAACTTAAAACATCGGGATACTTCTTAACATACACTGGTGAATCATCTAATGTATTATTAGCCTGTATACGATTATCTTTTATGTTAAAAGAATGTATACCATACAAATTGAAACCTTCTAAAAAAAATCTAGAAGTGCCCCAGCCGGATTCAATAGCAGCTTGTGCAAGCATCACTGATGTTGGATTTTCAAATAAACATAACAATAAATTATTTGGATCTATACAATCACAATAATCATACAGCAATTGAATATCTTTATCTTCTTCTATAATGTTCATATTATTTAACACATGGCTATATATATCTTTCAATTTGTCTTTTTCAATTAAAATAGAAGGTAAAATCATACTGATAAATTTATTTTTTTTATCAGATGGGGTAAGACCGGATAAATCAGGAATCTTAGTATAAACAAAAGGTCTTATATTATGTAAATCTAAATCAACTATATCCTCAGATGTATTTGCATCAATATAAATAATATTTTTTTTTATATTAAAAAAATTTTGAGATAACGATGCAAGAGGAAGTAAGATTAAAAAAAATACATACTTAAGATACATTCCGTTTGATTTTATTTAATGCAGAACCCTCTTTAAACCAATCAATTTGATTTTTATTATATGTATGCTGTGCAATAATTTCAACACTTGAACCATCAACATGGATAACCTTAATTGTAATATTTTTATTCTCTGAAAATCTATCAATATCCGGAAAATTAAAAATATCATCTTCCATAATAAGATCATAATCTTTTTCATTTAAAAATGTAAGAGCTAAAACACCTTGCTTTTTCAAATTTGTTTCATGAATTCGGGCAAATGACTTTACTAAAACTACTTTAACACCAAGAAATCTTGGCTCCATTGCAGCATGTTCTCTAGAAGATCCTTCTCCATAATTATGGTCTCCTATCACTATAGATTCATAGCCTTTACTTTTATACATCTTAGCAATTTTAGGCACCTCATCATATTCACCCGTCAAATGGTTTTTTACACAATTTACTTTATTATTAAATGCATTTACAGCACCAATTAAACAATTATTAGAAATATTTTCTAAATGACCTCTGAATCTTAACCAAGGTCCTGCCATAGAAATATGATCAGTAGTGCATTTACCTTTAGTTTTTATAAGTAATTTAACATTATTAATAACATAACCATCCCATGGCTTAAAAGGTGTCAAAACCTGTAACCTCTCCGAAGAAGGATTAATTAAGACTTCAACACGAGAACCATCTAAAGCAGGAGACTGATAACCATTATCTTCTACAGAAAAACCATTTTTAGGCAATTCTAATCCACTAGGCTCAGCTAACATCACTGATTCACCATTTTTATTAATTAAAGAATCTGTAATAGGATTAAAATCTAATCGACCAGAAATAGCAACTGCAACTACCATTTCCGGGGAGGCAACAAATGCATGAGTATTTGGATTACCATCAGCACGTTTTGAAAAATTACGATTAAAGGAATGAATAATGGAATTTTTTTCATTTTTATCTGCTCCGGCTCTAGCCCACTGACCGATACATGGTCCACATGCATTTGTAAAAATTTTAGTTGATTTAAATTGAGTAAAAATATCCATCAAGCCATCTCGTTCAGCAGTATACCTAACCTGCTCTGAACCAGGATTAATCCCTAATGTAGATATTGGCTCGACTGATTTATCTAAGGCATCCTTCACAATTGAGGAGGCTCGCGTTAAATCTTCATAAGAAGAATTAGTACATGAGCCAACTAATGCCCAATCAATATCTAATGGCCAATTATTTTTTTTACTTTTAATTTTCATTTCTGAAATAGTAGTTGCTAAATCTGGGGTAAAAGGACCATTTATATGAGGTTCTAAAGTAGATAAATCTATTTCTATCACTTGATCAAAATAGTCATCTGGATTCTCATATACTTCTTTATCGCCTGTTAAATTATGTTTAACTGCATCAGCTAAATCAGCAATTTCTGATCTTCCTGTAGATTTCAAATACCTATTCATACTCTCATCGTAACCAAAAGTTGAGGTTGTTGCCCCAATTTCAGCTCCCATGTTACAAATCGTTCCTTTTCCAGTACATGAAATCGACCTTGCACCTTCACCAAAATATTCTACAACACATCCAGTACCACCTTTAACAGTTAAAATACCAGCTAATTTTAAAATAACATCTTTAGGAGAGGTCCATCCATTTAATTTCCCTTTTAAATTAACACCAATTAATTTAGGGAACTTCAATTCCCAGGGCATACCAACCATGACATCAACCGCATCTGCTCCGCCGACCCCAATAGCAATCATACCTAATCCTCCAGCATTTACAGTATGTGAATCTGTTCCAATCATCATACCACCCGGAAAAGCATAATTTTCTAAAACAACTTGATGAATAATACCAGCTCCTGGTTTCCAAAATCCTATTCCATACTTATTAGACACCGAAGATAGAAAATCAAATACCTCACTTGAACTTTTAAGAGCAAAATCTAAATCTTCTTTAGCTCCTAATTTGGCCTGAATTAAATGATCACAATGAACAGTGGTAGGAACTGCAACTTCCTTTTTCCCAGCTTGCATAAATTGCAATAATGCCATTTGAGCAGTAGCATCCTGCATAGCAATTCTATCCTGAAGAAAGTCAACATAAGATTCCCCCCTCTTAAATTCTTCACCTGGGAATTGATTTAAATGTGAATAAAGAATTTTTTCCGTTAGTGTCAAGGGCTTTTTAACTAAAGATCTAATATGATGAATTTTATCATCAAGATTTGAATAAAATGATTCAATCATTTTAAAATTAAACATATCAATAATTTTATATAAATAAAAACTATGCTTTTGACCCTACTACTTCAAAAGATAAATTTGCTTTTAAATCTCTATGCAATCTTATTGAAGCAGTAAAAGCACCTGCTGTTTTTATAATATTAATACCGTTAATAATAATATATTTTTTATCAACTTCTATATTTTGCTTCGCCAATTCACTAGCGATTGTTGCTGTATTTACAGAACCAAATAATTTGTTATCTTCTCCAACTTTAGATTTTATTGTAAGCTCAATAGATTCTATTTTTTTCTTTAATGATTCAAGTTCTAAAATTATTTTTTGATTTTTTTGTTCTTTTTGTTTTAAATTTTCAGAAAGAACTTTTTTCTCTGAAGAAGTAGCAAGCACTGCTAAACCATTTGGTATTAAATAATTTCTACCATAACCAGCTTTCACTTTAACTATATCATCAATGAAACCTAAATTTTCTACATCTTTTTTTAGTATAATTTCCATAAAAATTATTTTAATAAATCTGAAACATATGGCAAGAGAGCTATTTGTCTAGCTCTTTTGACAGCTTGTGCAACCTTTCTTTGAAATTTAAGTGAATTACCCGTTATTCGTCTAGGCAACAATTTACCTTGCTCATTTAAAAAACGCATTAAAAAATCTGGATCTTTATAATCCACATATTTTATTTTCATTTTTTTAAATCTACAGTATTTTTTTTGACTCTTTAGCTCTACCTTAGGTGGAGTCAAAAACCTTACTTCACTATTTGTTTTTTGGTCTATTTCAATCATTTGCTTGTTGTTTGTATTTTATTTCTTCTTTTTTCTGCATACTCAAGAGCATGTTTATCTAATTTAACGGTTAAAAATCGCATAATCCTCTCATCTCTAGTTAACTCAACCTCTAAATCAGCTACTACATTTGTAGGTGCATTATATTCAAACAATAAATAGAAGCCTGTTTTTTTATTTTGAATAGGATATTTCATCTTCTTAAGACCCCACAATTCTTCTGATTGTAATTCAGCTTTATTTGAAGATAATAATGCTTTAAATTTTTCTATTGATTCTTTTACTTGCTCCTCAGAAAGAACAGGATTCAATATCATTACTGTTTCATAATTATTCATAACATCCAATTAGTTAATTACATTTTTAAAATGGAACGCAAATTTAATCAATACTATTAAATAAACAAAGTTAATTACTAAATGATGAAAATATATTTTTTTTCACTAATTTGTGAAAAAGATTTATTTTAATTTAGTTTCTAGTAGATTTAACACAAAAATACAATGAATGAGTATTTAGTTTCTGCCCGTAAATACAGACCAGTTAACTTAATAGATGTTGTTGGACAAAACCACATTACAACAACACTAAAAAATGCTATAGACAACAATCAAATTGCTCATGCATATCTTTTTTGCGGCCCTAGAGGAGTTGGAAAAACAACATGTGCAAGAATTTTTGCTACACTTGTAAATAATAATAACCATTCCGAATATAATATTTTTGAATTAGATGGTGCATCCAACAATAGTGTGGATGATATAAGAAACTTAATTGACCAAGTCAAAATACCTCCGCAGATTGGAAAATATAAAGTCTATATTATAGATGAAGTACACATGTTATCTAAATCTGCATTTAATGCTTTTCTAAAAACACTTGAAGAACCACCTAAGCATAGTATATTTATTTTAGCAACAACAGAAAAAGAAAAAATTATTCCCACCATCTTATCAAGATGTCAAATATTTGATTTTCATAGAATCAATAATAGTGAAATGATTACACACTTAAATAAAATTTTAACAAAAGAAAATATAACAGCAGAAGAAAATAGTTTAAAATTAATTGCTGAAAAAGCAGATGGCTCATTAAGAGATGCACTATCTATTTTTGACAGGGTTTATACATTTTGCAATTCAACTTGGGAACATCAAGAAGTAGCAAAAATACTCCTGAGTCTTGACACATCATTTTCCATTCAATTAGTTGACTTAATAATTAAAAAAGACATTGCAAATTGTTTATTATTAGTAAATGATATTATTAATAAAGGTTTTGCTGGAAAAGAAATTATTAAAGTTCTAATTACTCACTTTCGAAACTTAATAATAGCAAAAAACAATAAAACCATTACACTTATTCAAGAAAAAAAGGAATTAATTAGTAAAATTGAAACACAAGCTAAAGATTTTACTACAGAACATATCTTACTTGCATTATCTTGCTTAAATGAATGTGATAGAAATTATGAAAAATCAATACATCAACAATTCCTTGTGGAATTGTGCATAATGAAATTATGCTCTATGCAAGAATTTGATGTTAAAAAAAAAATATTAATTCATCCAATTGAAAAATTCAAATCTAAAAACAAACATTCTAATTTAATTTCTCAACAAATAGAAGAAAGAAATCAACCTCAAGAAAACTTAGAATCCGATAATATCCATGCAAAAAAAGAAATAAATATAGATTCTACCAACAATATAGAATCAAACAAAATTAATCCACAACTAGAAGAAAAAAATCAACCTGAAGAAAACTTAGAATCCAATAACATCAATGAAAAAAAAGAAATAAATATAGATTCTAAATTAATTAGCATTACAGAGGAGCTTGCTTCAATGCAAAAAAATACAAAAACAAATTCAGGAGAGAAAAAAAATAAAGAATGGGAAGAAAAAAAATTAATTCTATATTGGAAGGAATTTTCTCTTCAATTAAAATTACAAGAAAAAACTAATCTCCATAATATCTTTGAAAGATATGTCCCAACAAAAAACAATAATGAATTAAACTTAGAAGTTGTAAGTTTATCGGAAAAATCAGAAATTGATGAAATGAAATCTGATTTATTGACATTTTTAAAAGATAAATTAGAAAACGATTTCATTTCATTAGTTATCAAAATAAGCGACGAAAAAAAGAATATGCTTTTTACAAAAAAAGGAAAATATGAATATGTGCTTAAAAAGAATGAGCAGATTAAATTACTACAAGAAAAACTGAATTTAAATATAATATAAAACTATGCAAAAAATTAATGTTAGCAACCCAATAGTAGAATTAGATGGTGATGAAATGACAAGAATAATTTGGAATTTTATTAAAGAAAAATTAATTTTTCCATACCTAAATTTAGACATAAAATATTATGACTTAGGGATTGAAAGCCGGGATAAAACAAACGATCAAATAACTATTGATGCTGCCGAAGCAATTAAAAAATTCCATGTTGGCATTAAGTGTGCTACTATAACTCCTGATGAAGAGAGAGTTGTAGAATTTAATCTTAAAAAAATGTGGAGATCTCCTAATGGCACAATACGTAATATTGTAGGTGGAACCGTTTTTAGAGAACCAATCATCTGTAATAATGTACCTAGACTGGTACCTAATTGGACACAACCAATTTGTATTGGTAGACATGCATTTGGAGATCAATATAAAGCAACCGATGTTGTAATCAAAGGTAAAGGGAAATTAAAAATGATATTTGAATCTGATAATGGAGACACTAACACATGGGACATATATGATTATAACGAAAATGGTGGGGTTGCAATGAGTATGTATAATACTGATGACTCTATCTATGGTTTCGCAAGATCATGTTTTAATAAAGCATTAGATAAGAAATGGCCATTATATTTATCTACAAAAAATACCATACTGAAAGCATATGATGGCCGATTTAAAGACATATTTGAAGAAGTTTATTTAAATGAATTTAAAGAAAAATTTGATGCAAATCATCTTGTTTATGAACATCGATTGATTGATGATATGGTTGCCTCCGCTCTAAAATGGAATGGTGGCTTTGTTTGGGCTTGCAAAAATTATGATGGCGATGTTCAATCTGATACTGTTGCTCAAGGATTTGGATCACTAGGCTTAATGACATCAGTATTATTAACTCCTGACGGAAATATTATGGAATCTGAGGCAGCACATGGTACTGTTACAAGACATTTTAGAATGCACCAACAAGGAAAACAAACCTCTACCAATCCTATTGCATCAATTTTTGCATGGACTAGAGGTCTAGCATTTAGAGGAAAAAAAGACAATAACAACAAACTGATAGAATTTTGTAAATCTTTGGAAGAGGTCTGCATTAACACAATTGAAAGTGGCATCATGACAAAAGATCTAGCATTATGTATCTATGGACAAAAATTAAATAGCTCACATTATGTAAATACTCAAACATTTTTAAATACTCTAGATAGAAACCTACAAATTAAAATGGGCCATAAATAATGAATAAATTATTAATAATATTTTTTATTCCATTTATAATAATCTCACAAAACAATAGAGGGTATATTGTTTCAGTAGAAGATGAAGCTCCACATTTTAATATTAAT
This sequence comes from Flavobacteriales bacterium, assembly GCA_002714185.1. Taxonomy (GTDB): domain Bacteria; phylum Bacteroidota; class Bacteroidia; order Flavobacteriales; family TMED113; genus SP256. The sequence continues at coordinate 66,898 of PAWM01000011.1, forward strand.
CTAGATGGTGAAGAATTTTTTGATTTAAGCAACGAAACGGGCAAAGTAATTATGCTTCAATTTACTGCAAGCTGGTGCAGTGTTTGTATTAAAGAAATGCCATATATTGAAGAAGAAATATGGCAAAAACATAAAAATAACGAAGAATTTATTCTTATTGGCTTAGCAAAAGACACTGAAAAAAGAAACCAAAGAGATAAAGAAATTGAATTACTAATTAAACAAACGGGTGTAACATATCCAATAATTTCAGACTACAATTCTAAAATATTCAATTTATTTGCTGATGAAAAAGCGGGTGTTACTCGAAATATTATTATCGATCAAAATGGGAAAATTGCTTTTCTTACAAGACTGTTTGAAAAAGAAGAATTTAATGATATGAAAAACATCATTAATAAATTACTTGAAAAGAAATACTAAATTTGTAGAAAACTTGAAAAAATATGAAAAACTACATCAATCAATTATTAATTTTAACAATTTTACTTGGTCTATTATCTTGTAATAAGGAAGAGGAAGACCTAATTACAGCAGGTTGCACAGACTATAATGCAAGTAATTTTAATCCGTTAGCTACAGTTGATGATGGCTCATGTATATATAGTTTTCCAGGATGTACTAATCCAGATGCACTAAATTATAATATTGAAGCAACAGAGGATGATGGTTCATGTATTATTTTAGGATGCACCGACAATCTCGCTACTAATTATAATCCAGATGCAACAAATGATGATGGTTCTTGTGAATATTCTAATGCATCTATATTAAATGGTACATGGAATATTATTTCTTTAGAATATAGCACTGAAATTGACTTAACAGATGTTCCAACAGTTGGACCTCTAATTGGTGTTCAAGACATATCAGGAGAAGCAATAAATGCTGGAGAATGGACATTTGAATATCCTGCATATATATATTCTAATAATTTAAACTTCACCACTGAACCAATTACAATTTTAACTTTTGATGTTCCCGGCATTCCAATTGATGTTGCAAGTAACGGAACTTGGAGCTTAATAAATAATGACAACACATTACTGACTACCGATGAAGTAAACAATATGGATTCTTATTATTCAATTATTTCATTAACTAGTACTACTGCCATAATTAGTGGTGTTGTACCTTTTTCTCAAGAAATTATGGGACTACCCATCAATCTAGAAATAGATATGGAAATGATACTTGAAAAACAATAAATAAGAAAGTACATAAAGATTCAAAAGAAGGATTGACTTCATAGACCATTTTAAGAATTAGGGGAATAATTTAAAATAGATTCAGTATTTGTAAGAATATCATTGCTTCTCAGCTTATATTTTTATGGTAATGATGTTATTACTTATATATTAATATGATTTTTAATTCTTGATAAATCTGAATGAATATTCTGAGCTAATTTATCAAAGCTACCAGATTCACCTAATTCACTAATTAATTTATTATATTTTTCAATTATGACTTCCTTACTGGATGGTTGTAAAACTAAACTCAGTGCATTTTTAATATTATTGACATTTAAATCATTTTGAATTAATTCCTGAACAACACACTCTTTAGACAAAATATTTACTAAAGAAATATATTTAATTTTAATAAAGAAACGAGCAATTAAAAAAGAAAAATAGTCTAGCTTATAACACACAACTTGAGGTATTTTATACAGTGCTAATTCTAATGTTGCAGTACCTGATGTGACAAGAGCACCCGAAGCTAATTGTAATATTTTTTTATCAAATTTAAGCTCAACATTAAATTCTCCAACTAAATCATTATAGAATGTTCTACTTATGTTTTCAGAACAAATAATTACAAACCTGTAGTTAGGAAAATACTTAATTACTTTTAACATTAAAGGCAACATTCTTTTAATTTCCTGCTCTCTACTACCAGGCAATAGAACAATAATAGGTTTGCCTAATAATTTTAATTTATCATCATACTGTTTATTAATAATATCAAGTAGTGGATGGCCAAAATAAAAAGTTGAAACACCTCTTTGTTGAAAATAATTTAATTCAAAAGGAAGTGCCACGAATAATCGATGAACATACTTTTTCAATTTATTAATTCTATTCTTTTTCCATGCCCATAATTGAGGTGCAATAAACCAGTAAACGGGAATATTTAATCTGTGAGCATATTTAGCTATTCTTAAATTAAACCCATGATAATCTATAAGTATAATTGCATCTGGCTTAGATTCTTTTATGTTTTTTTTAGCAAAAGATAGATTTTTTGCAATCAAAAAAATATTTTTAAATACTTCCCAAAAACCCATAAATGAAAGAGCATCTAATTCCATTACCATATTACATCCTGTACTTTTCATATTAGGCCCACCCCAACCAGTAAATCTAGAATTAGAGTTTAACTCTCTTAAAGAACGAATAATATGTGATCCGTAAAGATCACCTGATAATTCACCAGATATAATATAATAATGCATTTTAAATTGCTCCCTTGTTTAAATACACCCAAATTATTCCATAGATAAATGTAGCGAATAAAATTCCCTTTGCAGTTTTTTCAAACTTTAAGTTAATAATATAGTATCTAAAAATTGGTAAGTTTACTACTAATGCAAAAAGCTGCATACTGCTAGATGAAAAAGATTTACCAAAAGTGAGTGGAATAATACATGTTTGTATAAAATAAAATATAATTGGAACAACTACACCAATGAATAAGCCAAATAAGGGAGAATCATTTTTAAAAAACATTTTCTAAATACTTTAATTCGTTAATAGTTAAATCAGAACTATAGTTAATCGCCGTAGGCACAATAGAAATGAAATTATTATGCAAAGCCCAAGAGTCTGTTTCAATATTTTTGTTAACAGATGTAAATTTACCAGAAATTTTATAATAAGATTTATTATTTTGCTTTTTAATAATGTTAAATTCTTCATGCCATTTACCTTTTGATGGATTACATAATTTAACTCCCTTGATTTGATCAAAATTAATATTAGGGAAATTAATATTTAATGTAATTCCCTCAGGTAAATTATATTTAATAGTATTTAAACAAATCTTTGTAATCAAACTACTATAGGCAGTCAAGTCAACACTATCATCATAACTTAAATGTGAAAAAGATATAGATGGAATTCCCTGAATCGTTGCTTCCATAGCTCCATGAAGAGTTCCCGAATACAAACCATTAATTGAGTGATTTGAACCATGATTGATACCAGAAACACATAAATCAGGCAACCTTGGTAAAATTTTATTGACCCCTAACTTTACACAATCAACGGGTGTGCCAGAGCACATATATTTATTTTTATCTTTATCAACCGGCTGAATAGATATAGGATGATTTAAAGTCATTGAATGAGAAAGGCCAGATCTATCGGAATCAGGTGCAATGACAAAAACCTCACCCAAGTTGCTCATTAAAGAACTTAGAAATAATATACCCTTAGAAGAAATTCCATCATCATTAATAACTAAGATTATTGGATTATTTTTCATTGTCATTTATTTTAGTTTTAAAAAAAGTATCCCAAAAAGTAAATGTTGTTGCATAATTACCATTTAATTTTTCATGATGCAAATCATGATGCTCAGATTCCCCCCAAAAAGGTATCCACTTAGAAAAAAAAGATTTATATCCAGAATGCACATCAAGTTCATGAAGATTTCTAATTATTTGATATATCCAAAAAGCTAGTATGTTAACTGGATGCAAACTACTAATTATTATAATTGCAATAAAAGGGCCTACATAACCCATAATCCATTCTAAAGGATGAACATAAATATATTCAAGTGCAAATGGGGAAATTGCTTTATGATGGATACGATGGATTTTATTTAAAATAAAATCATTTTTATGCATCCAAGAATGAAGAAAATAAAAATATAAATCATCAATTAATAAAATAACAAACACTTGCAAAAAAATAACAAGCAAGTTATAGTTAATAGATGGATCAAAAATTTGATATAAATAATACAATCCGATAGATGAAATAACTATAAGAAGAATAATATTAAATAATATTAATGGTAATCTATTATAAAAAGTACTAGCTTTAATTTTTCTTTTTTGAATTCTATACTTATATAAAAATTTAGAATGCACGGATATAACAGAAAGAAAAAAACCGAAAATATTACAAAAAACTATAATTAATATAGTGTAGTATACAAAGGACAAGTGTTCCATATATGATAAAAATATGAAAAAAATTAATTTAAATGATGGAACTCTAATATACTGCTTAAAAGAAACTGAAGCTATTGTTCTTGACGAACATATCAAAGGCTATTTAGATTTGGGTATAAATATTAAAGAAAATGATACAATTATTGATGTGGGTGCAAATATTGGTGTACTTGGCTTAAGATTATCTAACAAATTTCAAAACATAAATATTTATTCGCTTGAACCAATACCTATAATTTATGATGTGCTAGCAAAAAATGCAGAAATGAGTTTCAATGAAAATTTTAAAACATTCCAACTTGGAATCTCTAATGAAGCAAAAAAAATTATTTTCACTTATTACCCAAATAGTCCTGCACTCTCAACTTCTAAACCTGAAATATGGGAAAATAACAGTATTAGTTTTCTTGCTGCTGTAGAAGGAAGTATTATAAATCTGCCTAAAAAAATTTGGTGGGCTAAATTAATTCCAAAAATTCTCATTCCTTGCATTGCTAAATACTTGAAATCAAATAAACAGCAAATAATTAGTGAAGTAATTACATTAAGTAATCTTATTGAAAATGAAAAAATTAAAAAGATTGATTTATTAAAAATAGATTGCGAAGGGGAAGAATTAAATGTATTGAACGGCATTAAGAGAAATCACTGGCTAATAATTAAATCTATTGTTATGGAAGTATGTGATATAAACAATAACCTTGAAAAATCTAAAAAAATACTATCTTCTAATGGATTTAAAAATATAAAAATTGAAAAAGAAAAAGGATTTGAAGAATCACAATTACATAATATTTTTGCAACAAGATAATTATTTAAATAAATATTTTATTGGGATTTAATATATTATTTGGATCAAACACTTTTTTTATTTTCTTTTGAATTTTTAAATTTTCAACAACAAATGGAATATCCATATATTCTTTTTGAACAAATCCTATACCATGTTCCCCAGAAATTGTACCACCAAGTGAGACACATAATGTAAATATTTTTCTAATTCCTTCTTTAATAATAATATCCCATTGATAATTATTTAAGTCCTCTTTTAAAATATTAATGTGTAAATTACCATCACCTGCATGACCATAGCAAATAGATCTAAAATTATATTCTTTTCCAATATCCTTAACACCTTTTAGTAGTTTAGCTAAATATGCACGAGGCACAACTGTATCTTCTTCTTTATATATGGAATATGCTTTGACAGCAAGACCTATAGAACGTCTAACTTTCCATATTCTCTCTTGTTCCATCTCAGTTTCTGCTAGTAAAATTTCGTCACATTGATATTTTTGTAATACATTATAAATTATTTCAGAATCAAAAAATAATTTTTCTTTATTATTCCCATCAAGCTCAATTAATAAGTAAGATTTAATATTTGAATTTAATGAAAATGGAACTTCTGCATAATTTTGATTTTGCACAAAATGAATTGCATCTGACTCAATAAATTCTAAAGCAGAAGGAGTAATCTGTTTATTCATAATTGATGAAACTGCATTACAGGCATCTTCATTATGATAAAAAGGAACTAACATTAAAATTTTTTCAATTGGTAATGTAATTAATTTAACAACAGCCTTAGTTATTACACCCAAAGTACCTTCACTACCTATAATTAATTGAGTTAAATTATAACCTGTTGCATTCTTTAATGTATTAGCTCCGGTCCAAAATATTTCACCATTAGGTAATACAATTTCAAGATTCAATACATAATTAGAGGTAACTCCATATTTAACTGCTTTAGGACCACCAGCATTTAATGCAAAATTACCACCTAAAGTACATGTTCCACCGCTAGCAGGATCAGGAGGATAAAATAAATTTTTTTTCTTTAAAACTTGTCGAAATGCTTCATTTATTACACCCGGCTCAACTTTCGCTTGAAAATTTTTTTCATCAATTGAAATTATTTTATTCATATTTTTCATTGATAAACATACTCCTCTACATACTGAAAGAGCTCCTCCACTCAATCCAGTTAAAGCACCGGCCGGAGTAATAGGAATATTATGTTTATTACAATAAGATAAAATACATACTACATCCTTAGATGATTGAGGGAACAATACAATTTCAGGTGGAAAAAATAAATTTTCTGTGTGATCACTAGCAAAATGATTACATCTTTCATCATCATAATAAATATTTAACTCTCCGATTTTGGATTTAAAATAATTAAAGTGTTTCGTATTTATTTCTGTATAATTCACAAAAAAAAATTTAATCAAATTTAATTAAATTAGCCAATAAAAATTTTAATTACTATGAACTACAAGTTATTTATATTGCTCATCAGTGTTCCATTTCAGATATTATTTACCCAAGTAGACATAACAAAAGAAGATGTATTTTTAAATCGCACCTTTAGTCAGGATTGGGTATATGGCTTAAATTCCATGAATGATGGTGTTCATTATACTACATTAGAATATGGGGATACAACATCTATAAAAAAATATAATTATCAATCTGGGAAAATCGTTGATATTATTTTACAATCTATAGATTTAGATTTAGAATTTAGTGGATATCAATTTAACTCAGATGAAACACTTGTATTAATCGAAACTGAAACTGAAAAAATATATAGGTATTCTAAAAAATGTATCTATTATTTATACAACTTAAATTCAAGAGAGTTAATAAAAATAAATGATAAAAAAATAAGACTAGCCGAATTTTCACCAAATTCAAAATTTATTTCTTACATATATAGAAATAACATTTACACTTATAATATATCAACAAAAAAAACTAAAAAAATTACTCACAAGGGTTTACCTAACAAAATAATATGTGGAGCATCTGACTGGGTACATGAAGAAGAATTTGGATTCACAAAAGCATATGAGTGGTCTCCGGATAGTAGATTAATTGCATATTACCTCTTTGATGAATCCAAAGTACCAGAATTTTCAATGGATATATTTGAAAATGGCTTATATCCTAAACAAGACCGTTTTAAGTACCCAAAAGCAGGAGAACGAAATTCAAATGTAAAAATTAACATAATTAATTTAGAAACAAATATCAATACCGTAGCTAAAATCAATCAAAAACAAGAATTTTATTTTCCAAGAATAAAATGGAATAATAATTCAAGTAAATTATTTGTGCAAAGACTTAATAGACATCAAAATCACCTAGAACTTCTAGCTGTTAATCCAGATAATGGAAATTTTAATTCTATATTAGAAGAAAAAGAAACAACATATATAGATGTTCATAATAATTTAACTTTTTATGATGATGACTCTTTTTTTCTTTGGACAAGTGAAAAAAATGGATTCAATCATATATATTTATATAGAAAAGATGGAAAAGAAATACGTCAAATAACAAAAGGGAATTGGGAGGTTACACAATTTTATGGATTTAATCAAAAAACAAAAACTCTTTACTATCAATCTACTGAAAACTCTCCATTGAAAAGAGATATCTACTCTATAAATGTATTTGGGAAAAAGAAAAAATTATTATCAAAAAATAAAGGCACTAATAATGCACAATTTAGCAAGAACTATAATTATTTTATAAATACACATTCGTCTGCTAATACACCAAATCTGATTGAATTATATGATAATAAGGGTAGACTAGAAAGAATCATTAAAAAATCAGACAACTTAAATAATACTTTAAAGAATTATAATTTAACAGAAAAAGAGTTTTTTAATTTTAATACACAACAAGGAATTAATTTAAATGGATGGATGATGAAACCTGCTAATTTTGATGCAAACAAAAAATATCCCGTTCTTATGTATGTATATGGTGGTCCTGGATCTCAAACTGTAAAAGATGAGTGGGGTGGTCAATATATGTGGTATCAAATGCTTTGTCAAAAAGGCTTCATTGTAGTATCAATTGACAATAGAGGAACAGGGGGCCGTGGTGCAGAATTTAAAAAATGCACATATAAAGAATTAGGAAAACTAGAAACTATAGACCAAATTGAAGGTGCAAAATATTTATCAAAACTACCATATGTAGATAGTACTAGAATTGGTATATGGGGATGGAGCTATGGTGGTTATATGTCTTCCCTATGTATATTAAAAGGATCTCAGTATTTTAATTCAGCTATTGCTGTCGCCCCTGTAACGAACTGGAGATTCTATGACACCATATATACTGAAAGATATATGCAAACACCAGAAGAAAATCCAGATGGATATGATTTAAATTCACCAATTCACTATGTTGATTCATTAATTGGAAATTATTTCATTATACATGGATCCGCAGATGATAATGTACATGTACAAAACACATATGAAATGGTAAATGCCTTAGTAAAAGCAAACAAACAATTTGAATTATTTATTTACCCTGATAAAAATCACGGTATATACGGCGCTAATACTAGATTACATTTATTCACTCAGATTACTGATTTTATTGTTAAAAATCTGTAATTTGCCAATTCTAATTAAATACTTTATATAATGGGACAACTTATTCTTTGGACTTCTATCACTGTAATTGCAGTACTAGTTGCAAAATGGTTTATAGGAAAAGACGGGCATCCTAAAGCCCTTTTTTATTTATTTTTCGCTGAAATGTGGGAAAGATTTAGTTTTTATGGTATGAGAGCTCTTTTAGTTCTTTACATTATAAAAGACTATATGAAAAGCATCGAAAACAATGAAGAAATTGCATACGGAATTTATGCTGCTTATGGTGCATTAGTATATGCTACTCCTCTACTCGGAGGATTTATTGCTGATCGATTTATAGGCTATAGGAAAGCAATTATGCTAGGTGGTGTACTGATGGCTGTTGGACATTTCTTTATGGCATTTCCAACGGATTTCTTTTTTTATGGTGCTCTTGGTCTACTAATTGCAGGGAATGGTTTTTTTAAACCAAACATCTCATCTTTAGTAGGGGCATTATACAAAGATGGAGACATAAAACGTGATTCTGGTTTTACAATATTTTATATGGGTATTAATTTGGGTGCTGCTGCTGCACCATTTATATGTGGTTATATTGGGGAATCATGGGGGTGGCATTATGGTTTTAGTCTTGCAGGCCTAGGTATGTTAGCCGGAGTGATAGTATTTTGGGATGGGTTAAAAAAAGGAGTTTTCGGAGATAAAGGATTACAACCAGCAGAATACATTGATAAGAAATTTTTCAACTTTAATATAGATAAACTTGTTTGGGTATTAGGATTTTTAATAGTACCTATTTTTGCATATTTAATTGTTTTAGAAGCAGATGGAAATAACTTTTTAGGTATGATAATTAATATGCTACTAGTAATTTCAGTTGGCTATGCAGGATTTCTTATGTATGAAAATTATAGAGATGGTCAAGGTGCTGTTGCTAATAAAATAGGAGCCATTTTAATTTTAGCTGTACTTTGTGCTGTTTTCTGGGCTTGCTTTGAGCAAGCAGGAAGTTCACTAACTGTCTGGGCTGACAAATGTATTAATTTAGGTTTATTTACGGCCTCACAAACTAATGGAATCAATCCAGCCATCATTATAATTTTTGCATTTCCTTTTGCACTATTATGGCAAAAACTAGATTTATGGGGTCGGAATCCAAATACACCAAAGAAATTTGCACTAGGGTTAGCATTTTTAGGATTAGGATTTTTAGCTTTTGCATATAGTATACACTTTATTAGTGATGCTGGAAAACTCCCATTTGGGACCTTAATAATTGGATGGCTATTAATCACCACTGGTGAGCTTTGTTTATCTCCGATAGGACTATCGAAGGTAACACAACTAAGCCCTAAGAAAGCAACAGCATTTTTTATGGGATTATGGTTTTTGTCTTCCACTGTTGCTCACTACATAGCAGGTATGCTAGCAAAACTAACAACAAGTGGTCAAACAACAAGTTCAGATGGATTTTTAGGTAAATTAAATAATATTTTATTTAAAGGGGTTGACCCCAATGGAGTCGGTGTTGCTGAAGCAATGGTGTATAATGATTTATTTGCAAAAATTGGATTTGTAACAATTGGAATCGCAATTATAACATTATTAATTTCTCCAATAATTAAAAAACTAATGGGTGATGTACATTAAAAAATTCTTATTAATTGTTATTTGTTCATTGATTACTATTGGTGGATGTGTTGTTAAAAAAGAAGAATCAAATTATACTAAAAAGGAAGTGATTGAAAAACCTAATGAGGTAATTGAAAAACCTAAAGTGATTAATGAACCAGGAAAGTGGCTAATCAATTTTGAAGAAGCATATCAACAATCTTCATTGTCAAATAAGCCTATCATGGCGAATTTTACTGGGAGTGATTGGTGTGGTTGGTGTAAAAAATTAAAAAAAGCTGTATTTGATACAGATGTTTTTAAAAACTGGGCTAATGAAAATGTTATTTTATTAGAATTAGATTATCCAAGGAGAACGCCGCAAGACCCTACCATAAAACAACAAAACCAAACACTGCAACAAACATTTAGACAATTTGTTAGAGGTTACCCTACTGTATTATTATTCCGAATTGAAAGAACTTACAATGATGATGGTAGTACAGGTCGGGATAATATTAAATTACTCCCAAGCCCTCAATTGGTTATGCAGGGGCAAGGAAGATTAGGATATATGTCAAGTCCTGATGCATTTATAAGCAAAGCTGAACAAATAATTAATGCAGAAGTAAAAGAGTAACAAAAATAAAAAGAATTGGTTTTTGGGTGGCTAATGGGACTCGAACCCACGACCCTCGGTACCACAAACCGATGCTCTAACCAACTGAGCTATAGCCACCATAATGATTGTGCAAATATAATAAAGTGATTATATATTTATAACAAGTGAAACAATTTATTCAATATATACAATATTCATTAAAGCACAAGATTCCTTTTTTGAGGTTTCAAAATTTAAAATCTAAACTGATTAAATACGGTCCAACTTTTTTAATTATTTTAATAATCGTAGAAATCATAAAACACTTTGGGCTTCCATTATTTTTCCTTTATTTAGGAAATAATGTACATGATTTCTTCTATGTACTTATTCCTGCACCTTTATTGATGTGTTTACATATTTTCACCGCACCTCTAATATTTATTATTTACATAAAAATTATTAAAAAAAAATTTAAATTATCTGAATTTTATTTAAATACATTGAAATTAGTAGCGAGTATTTCAATTGCACAATTAATTCCAATATTTATAACACCTATTTTAACACAATTCTTTTCTCCAGAAGAATTTGGTATTTATGGACTATATTTAAGTCTTTGTACAATTTTTGGGGTTATAGCAAGCGGGAAATTTGACACTGCTATTATGTTGCCTAAAAATAAAAAAGATAGCTTAAATTTATTGTTTTTATCTTTTTTAATTGCATTCACATTTTCCACAATATTTTTTTCTTTTCTTAATATTTTTAATGATAAAATTTTTCAATTATTAAATTTAGAACTTCTAAAAGAATACTATTACATTATTCCAATTACTATTTTTTTGATATCAGTTAATCAATCTTTTTTAGTTTGGTTTAATAGGGAAAAAAAATATAATGTGATTTCTACAAACAATATTATAAAATCAGGTGCTAATTCTAGCATATCCCTTTTCCTTGGATTCAAAAAAATTGTATTTGGGCTAATAATTGGTAATCTTGTCTCGCTAATTTTAATTTGCATATTTAATATTTTCTTTTTTTTAAAAGAATTTAAATTCGAACAAATACAATCAAAAATTATAAAAAAAAACTTTATAAAATATATTGACTTTCTCAAGTTTTCTTCTGTTTCTAATCTTTTTAATTCTATTGCAAACTTAGGAATGACAACACTAATAATAATTTTCTTCGGCCCAAAAATTGCTGGACTATACTTCTTAGCAGAAAAACTAATTGCAGTTCCAATATCATTTATAACAACTTCAATTTCACAAGTATACTTTCAACGAGCTAGTGAATTATTTTACTTAGACAAAAAGAAGCTTCTTCACTTAACAAATAAAATACAATTAAATATATTTTTTATTTTATTTCCAATTCTAATAATCACTAGTATTTACGGAAAAGAAATATTTTTATTATTTGGAAATGAATGGGGACAAGCTGGAACTATTTTAAAATACTTCACACCAATTTTACTATTAAAAAATATATATTCGCCAATAAGTCACATTGGAGACATACTTAATAAACAAAAAGTATTATTATTATTTAATATTAGTTTATTTATATTTCAACTAGCTTCCTTTTATTTTTTAAAGGAATATAGCGATATTAAATTTGCTTTATTAACAGCATCTTCAATAAGTGCTCTACATTATATGTTTTTAAATAATTATATGAAGAAAGAATTAACCAAATTAATATGAAAAAAATACTAAAATCAATTTTAATTTTTTTTGACGATTCCTTGTTCAGACTAATAGTTAAACTTTGTTACCCAGCTTACAAAAGACAAAAAAAAGGGTATGTATATAACTTTAAAGTAATTCAAAAATATTTCTTTATGCAAAAAATAATAGGCTTTAATAGATCTGTCCCATGGCCAGTAGATTTTAGAAGTCAAATCCTAGGTTATGAACATATAAAAAAAGGTATAATGTGTGACCCAGGTGATAATATTGGTGTATATATAAATGCATATGGAGGGCTGATAATAGGCAATAATGTAAATATTGGTCAAAATACTATTATCACCACCACAAATCACAATATTTACGATCATCGAAAAATTGCTGATAAAAAAGGCATAGTTATCGGAAATAATGTATGGATAGGTGCAAATTGTGCAATTTTAGCAGGAGTTACAATTGGAAATAATGTCACAATTGGTGCAGGATGTACAATTAGACAAAATATTCCATCTAATAGCATAGTTGTACACAACTTAGATAGCCTTTTAATAAAAGAAAAAAAACCTTATGAATGGGATTGTAAAAAAGAAGAATTGCTTTAGTGTCATCTTTTTTTAGTAAATTAAATACCCAAACAAAATTTATAAACCCTCAAAAAAAAAAAAAATATGAAAAAACATCTACTAATTATAGCCTTAATAGCTTTAATATTTCAAGTATCTGCCCAGATAGATATCAAAAATGTTACTAATGTGCCGATGGCTAATCCTATAGAAATAAATGATATCATCGAACCATCTCAAATGGGTGGAGAAGAATTACTTTGGTATGAAGATTTTGCAAATGATTCTATCCCAAATATATCGACTGAAGATATTGCTGGATATGGTAATTGGAGATGGAGTAATACATCACCTGGAGGACAATGGAGTGAAAACACAGGTTTAATACAATCTGAAACACCAGATAATGGATTTATGATTATGGAAGCGGATTTTTATAATACCAGTCCACAAAATGGTGTTGCAGACGGAGAAGTAGGTGAAAATCCCATAAATGCTACATTTACAATTGGCCCTATTGATTTGTCATCTTCTGAAACCGAAGAACTGGTTCTACAATTTTATTCAAATTACAGAATATGTTGTTTTTACTCACCTAGTACAAGTAACGACCTAAATGTCTACATTAGCACTGACGGAGGTACAGTTTTTAGTGATTTAAATTACATAGAAGGTGAAACATTTGAAGTTAATGTTGAAAAAGAAACTTTTAGCCAAATTCCACTAGGAAATTTTGCACCTAACATCGATAGTGTATATTTTAAATTTGAATGGATAGGTACGCACTACTATTGGATGATTGATGACATATCTGTTATTCAGCGGCCGGAATATGATTTAAAAATGCAATCAGCCTGGTTAACAATGGAAAACCCAGCAAACATTGAATACTACTCAATACCATTAAGTCAGATGCCAGATGAAATGTTAATTGGTGCAGAAGTTTATAATTATGGCTACCAAGATGATATGAATGTCATACTAAATGGCTCCATAGAATCAACAAGTTACGGTGCTACAATAGAATATGAAATGGTCGAATCAGACTCTACTTCATATATAGAAACAGATTTCTTTGATATCTCTATGTTAGGAGTTGGAACATATGATTTCACTGCAGAAATTAGTTCATCCGGAGATGATCCAACAATTGAAGATAATACATTGACACGAGAATTTGTTATATCTGAAGATATGTATTCAATTGGCGGACTATATGAAATGGAAGAGTGGATTGGAACAGGCTGGCCTGGAGGGGATGATACTGCAGATGGGGTCAGGTATGCAAATTTTTTTGATATCAAATCAGATGCTACTCTTAGCTCAATTACGATTGATTTAGACACAGATTCACATCCTACAAGTTTAGGAACATTCCAAACAGAAGCAGGCGGGGAAGTCATTGCCTATGTATGTGATACAACTGGTATCTTTAATCCTCTTGTAGAAACACTAGATGTTGATCTTGGTGGAGTAATTTGGCAAAGTGATTTTTTACTACTTCAACAAAATCATGTTGACTGGGGTAAAATGGTAATTGATGTTGATGAATTAAACCTAAGTCCAAATGCATATTATATAGTAGTCGAATTTTACAGTAATGGATTACAAAGTGATATCTTAATAAGAGATGACACATCTGTACCACAACCATGGTGGGCTTCATTAATATACTATCCTAGTGATCAAACATGGTATTCAAACCCGAATGCTGCATCTATACGAATTGGATTAGATGGTAACCAGAACTTGTCTGAAAACAATATAATGAATATAGAGTATTTTCCTAATCCAGCTAATAACTATATTTCAATATCAACAAATGAATTATTGTTTGGACAATCTAATATTAGAATTTATAATATAATTGGCGAATTAGTGAAAGATTATCAATATTCAGATTTTGGAAACTTTCAAGAGATTAACATAAATGAATTGAAGCAAGGTTCCTATATTCTAGAATTAGAAAATAACAATACTTTGAATCAGCAAAAATTAATTATTGAATAATAATAATTAATAAATAAAAAGGGGCTTAAAGCCCCTTTTTATTTATATAATTTAAAAAAGATTATAGCTCAAAATAATCTTCTGGATTTCTAACTAAATAATCAATTTCTTCATTTATAATTCTAGAAATAAAACTTCTAAGCTTTTCTATTTTTTCTTCATCTACATTTTCTATAGACTCCATATAGTCTAATGACTTATGAAGTGTTTTTTCATATTCAATTAAAGTATCTTTTTCCTTTGAAACTAATATATCATTCAAAATTTGGTCCATATTCACTAAGCTTAGATTTAGTTAAAAATTGATATAAACAATATATGAAAATTTTAATAAATTTATTAATCAGATTCTTTTTTTTAATGACCATTTAATCAAAAATTCAGATATGCACACCCCATTTTTATCAAAACCCTTTGATGTCATTGTACATTCTTGAGGGTAATTTAAAGTAATTGCATCATTTAAAGATGAAAGTACTTTCTCTCCATCCAAACAGACAAATTTGACATTACTAGTAGCTTTTTTGTAGTATATAACTTTCAATTCAGTTACAAGCATAGATATATTTTTTCCATCAGAATGCAATAAGACTAACACACCAGTAGATAGTTCTGCTGCCATAGCTTGTACAGCAAAATACATTGAATTAAAAGGATTTTTATTCCAATAATTATATGGAACGGTAACATGTGATTTTTTTAAATCTAATTTATCTACTCTTAATCTTGCTAAAAAGCCCATTGGCAACTTCCATAATAAAAAGAAAATAAATCGCCAACTCGTAAATATTCTAATTAATTTATTCTTACCTATTTTATGTTTATTCATAATACAATATAATTAATAATATTTATGTTATCCATGAAGAATACATTATCTTGATAATAATTTTATCAAAAATTAAAATTGAAAAAAAATAAAATAACATTTGACCAATTTCAAACTTCAGTATTAGAAGATTATAGAATTATCTGTGAAAGTCGAGAAGCCAGTTTACTGGGAAGAAAAGAAGTACTTACTGGTAAAGCAAAGTTTGGTATTTTCGGAGACGGGAAAGAATTAGCACAGATTGCTATGGCAAGAACATTCCAGCATGGTGACTTTAGATCAGGATATTATAGAGATCAAACATTTATGATGGCAATAGGAGAATTGACTATAAACGGATTATTTTCACAATTATATGCTAATACAGATTTATCACAGGAACCTTCTTCAGGAGGAAGACAAATGAATAATCATTTTGCTACAAGAAGTTTAAATAATGTAGGTCAATGGAAAAACTTAACTCAGCAATATAATTCTGCATCTGACATATCACCTACCGGATCTCAAATGCCAAGATTACTTGGCCTTGGACAAGCATCTAAAATATACAGAAATAATTCTCAATTAAATAATGAAAAATTTAGTGTCAACGGAGATGAAATTGCATTTGGTACAATTGGAAATGCCAGTACATCAGAAGGTTTATTTTTCGAAACAATTAATGCTGCAGGAGTATTGCAAATACCTATATTATTATCTATTTGGGATGATGGATGGGGAATCTCTGTACCTTCAAAATATCAAACTACAAAAGGTGATATTTCAGAGGTTCTTAAAGGATTTCAAAGAACGAAGAAGAAAGAAGGTATACAAATATATAAAGTCAATGGATGGGACTATTCTGAATTATGTGCTACTTATATGGAGGCAAGTAAACTTTGTAGAAATCACCATATTCCTGTTATTATACATGTGAAAGAAATGACACAACCTCAAGGTCATTCTACATCAGGATCACATGAAAGATATAAAACTCAAAATCAATTAAATTGGGAAAAAGAATTTGATTGTATAAAAAAAATGAAAGAATGGATTTTGGAAAAAAATATAAGCACAAAAGAAAAGCTAGAAACCATTGAAAAAAATGCAAAGAATAAAGTAAAAATAGAACAAAAACATGCATGGGATAATTACCTAGAAAGATTAACAAAAGAAAAAAATGAACTAATTAATATTATAAATACCACATGTGATTTAACAAACAAGGTAATTAATGAATCAGTCTCTAATCTAAATCAGGAGAATATACCTAGTAGAGGATTAATGATAAAGTCTGCAAAAAAAATAATTAGAGAAATAAAATATCACAATCTAAATAATGAAAATTTAGAAAATTGGTTAGTCCAAAGTTTAAAAAAATATAAAACAACCTACTCAAGTCATTTATATAGTGAATCATCTCATTCTATTCTCAATCAAAATCAATCAAATCTAAAAATTACTTCAAAGCAAGAAACGAAAGTTGATGGCAGAATCATTTTAAGAGACAATTTTAATGCACTATTAAAAAAACATCCTGAATTACTAATATTTGGAGAAGATAGCGGTAAAATTGGTGATGTAAATCAAGGTTTAGAAGGACTGCAGGCGACACATGGTGAAGACCGAGTAAGTGATACTGGAATTAGAGAAGCTACCATAATAGGTCAAGGTATTGGATTAGCAATGAGAGGTCTTAGACCAATTGCTGAAATACAATATCTGGATTATCTTTTATATGCAATACAAATAATTAGTGATGATTTAGCAACCCTTCAATATAGAACAGTAGGCGGTCAAAAAGCTCCATTAATAATTAGGACCAGAGGACATAGACTTGAAGGAATTTGGCACTCTGGATCTCCAATGGGAGGAATAATTAATTTACTCAAAGGGGTAAATATTCTTGTTCCAAGAAATATGACAAAAGCAGCAGGATTCTATAACCATTTATTAATCAAGGATGAGCCTGCTTTAGTAATTGAATGTTTGAATGGCTATAGATTAAAAGAAATTTTACCTGATAATTTAGGGGAATTTTATACTGAAATTGGTATTGTTGAAACTATCCAAAAAGGAACAGATATTACATTGGTTACTTATGGCTCATGCTGTAGAATTGCTCTAAAAGCTGCAGAAGAATTAGTGAAATTTAATATTTCAATTGAAATTATAGATGTTCAATCATTGATCCCGTTTGATATTAATAATGATATTACCAAGAGCATTAAAAAAACAAATAGAGTGGTCTTTTTTGATGAAGATGTATCTGGTGGTGCAACTGCATTTATGATGCAAAAAGTTTTAGAAGAACAAAATGGATATAATTATTTAGATAGTCCACCAAAAACAATAACATCAAAAGATCATAGAACAGCTTATGGCGATGACGGTGATTATTTTTCTAAATCAAATATGGATAATGTAATTGATACTTGCTATGAAATTATGCATGAATCAAGCCCAGAAATTTTTCCAAAAATATTCTAAATGAAAGTTACAGAGTCACAAAGCTTATATAACAATCTTGAAACAATGAGCTTTAATGAAATATTGTACAGTATTAACAAAGAAGATCAGAAAATTGCTCAAGCAGTACATGATGTAATTCCACATATTACAAAACTAAGTGAAAAAATTTATCAGCAAATCAAATCAGGAGGTAGACTTTTTTACATTGGCTCAGGTACTAGTGGTAGATTAGGTGTTTTAGATGCATCAGAGTGCCCTCCTACTTTTGGAGTTAGTAATGATTTAGTGATTGCCCTCATAGCTGGTGGAGATGATGCAATTAGATCCGCTATAGAAGCAGCAGAAGATAATAATCATCAAGCATGGAAAGATCTAAAAAAACACAATATCAATAAGAAAGATATTGTAATTGGAATAAGTGCTTCTGGTACAACACCATATGTAATCGGTGGATTAAAAGAATGTCAAAAAAATAAAATTTATACTGGAAGCATAAGCTGCAATCATAATATGGAAATAAATAATGTAAGTAACTTATCTATAATCTTAAATGTAGGGCCTGAATTTTTAACCGGAAGTACACGAATGAAATCTGGAACAGCTCAAAAAATGACATTAAATATGTTAACTACTTCGGTGATGATAAAACTTGGCTATGTGATGGATAATAAAATGATTGATATGCATATTAAAAATAAAAAATTAAAAGAAAGAGGAATAAAAATGATATGTGAAATTTGCAATACTTCTAAAATCAAAGCTGAAGCATTACTAAAAAAATATGGGAATATTAGGCTGGCGATTAAAAATTTTAAACATGATTGAAAATAAAAAAATTAAAGACGGACTTAAAATGATATTAATCGCAGTTACTAGTGCATTTCTAGGACCAGTTTTGTTTGTACTTGGATTTGGAAATAACAGTATAACTAATTTAATACATTATATTTTGATAGGTGTTGGTGTATTACTGATGATAAATGCAATTGTTTTTGGTATTTTAGCTATAAAGAAAATTTTATCTGGTTTTTTTGAAAAAACTAACGAATAAATACAAGGTTGTTATTAGTGGACTGTTTTTTGTTAAACTTATATCCTAAATCTGAAAACTTCTTTAAGTCGTCTATTTTTTTTATTTTATTCCTCATAACAAAAGAAGCCATAGCACCTCTTGCCTTTTTAGCAAAAAAACTTATTATTTTATAATTATCTCCTTTTTTATCTAAAAATTTCACATCCAATATTTGAGAATTAATTTTATTTAAATTAATTGAAGAAAAATATTCCTTAGATGCAAGATTCAACAAATATTTTGCGTTATTTTTCTTGATACTTTGATTTAATGAAAATGTAATCTTATCTCCCCAAAATTCATATAAATTTTTTCCTTTTTCAGTAGCTAAACTAGTACCCATTTCAAGTCTATACGGCTGTATAAGATCTAGAGGTCTTAAAACACCATGTAATCCTGATAGAATTCGAAGATAATCTTGTGAATAGCGAAGGTCAAAGTCTGAAAATTTAACTACATCCAAGCCAACATACACTCCTCCTTTAAAACAAAAAATTGCTTGTACAGAGTTAGATAAAGAAAATTTTTCGTTCCATCTTATATATCTTGCACAATTTAAATCACTTAACTTGAGACTTAATTTCATAAGCTTCGATAAATCTTTTGATGATATATTTTTCAATTTATTAATTAATAATTTACTGTCGTCTAAAAGCTCAGGAATTGTATAATCCTGAAAATCATATTTATTAGTAAAATCTAAAGTTTTAGCTGGTGATAGAATTGCAATCATAGTACTATTTATTCATAAAAAGGGTTAGCATGTTCTAAGTTATTAATAAATGATGAATCCGATAAACTTAATAAAAATGCCTTTAAGTTTGATTTCTCTTGCTCAGTCAACAACAAACCTTTACCAACATATTTCATTAAAGGATCGACTGTCGGAGAATCATACCCACCAAAATTATAATGTTCAATGACTTCATCTAGGGTGTTAAATCTACCATCATGCATATAAGGTGCAGTGAATTCAATATTTCTAAGAGTAGGTGATTTAAACAGACCTTCATCTAATGGATTTCCAGTAATATTATAACGGCCTAAGTCATTAAAGTCAGAATCTAATCCATTATTATGAAATGTATTGTCCGTAAAAAGTCCAATAGGATGACAATGAAAACAATCACCCCTTTCAGTAGCAAATATATTGAAACCATCCATTTCCTCAGGTGTATATGGTCCACCATTATAAAACCACTGATCAAATCTAGAATTAAATGAATTCAGTGTTCTTTCAAATTGAGATATTGCCATTAAGATATGTAGTGAATCTATATCCTCTGTACCAAATGCTGCACAAAATAGAGACGAATATAATTCTGACATTTTAAGTCGTGAAATAACTTCTGTCCAATTATTATTATGTAATTCCACTTCATTAAAAATAGGTCTAACAGCCTGCTGCTCTAAGGAACTAGATTTTCCATCCCAATCAAACACATTTTGAAATGCTACATTCATTATTGTAGGAGCATTTCTTTCTCCTAAAGCTTGGCCAACACCAATACTATATTGACTATCATCGGCAAATGCCGATGTTAATTTATGACAGGAAGCACAAGAAACAGTATTATCAGAACTCAAAATAGGATCGTAAAACAAATGCCTACCTAAATTAACACCCTCTTCAGTTAAAGGATTCCACACTGGTATATTAGGAGATGGGAAATTATTTGGATATGATAGTGACATTGGTGTAGGATCTGGAACATTGATACATTCACATATCGGCTCATATTTGTTACATGAGCATAAAATAAATAAAATAAAAATTATAAATCTATTAATCATTTTAAACTAATAATTTGTTGCAACATAAAAAACATCACCAGCATTTTGAAATAAATTCCATTGAGCATCAATATTATCCATAATTCCTGAACCAAAAATATTAAAATCATAAACAGGATCATTATAAAAATTATTCACATTCATATTAATTGAAATTGAATTTGAAACACCATTAAAACCATCACTACCAGAATAATTAAAAATAAATTGATAAAACGAAAAATCAGAGCCATTAGTAGGGCCAGTGTGGTGATTATAGAATTTTTCCTGTCCTAATTCATCTAGATATTTACCCTCTAATTTCATATAATGATAACCTCCTTGAAATGCTAAATTTACACCATTAGTATTAGGCCATAACATTAATGAATGAAAATTATTTTCAACATTAATATATTGATTATCAATATTATTTTTAGTCCTAAAACCTAATGTGAAACTTATACCTGAACTTAATGCTGGTAAATTATATAAAGTTTTTGTTAAAGTTTGTGGATCATCGGTGTTAATAAAGAAAAATTCATCTAATAATAAAGTTGTTCCGTCTTCAAAAAATAACATTATTTCACTTAAAACATATAATATTCTTCTTACACTATAATGATTACCAGCATTATTTTGATAATTGATATTATCGTTGCCAAAAATAATTTCTAAATCATCTACAAAATGATGGAAATTAATTTCTAAACAATCAGTGTCAGTTTCTAAACATTCATTATAATTACACGAGCCATCATCCTCTGTAGCATTTAAATTAAAATTGATTGCACTAGCATCTGTACAGCCATATTCTTTACAAGAAGAAAATCCAAGAATAAAAGAGATTATTAAAAAGAAGAATTTTTTAATATTATTGTTTATAATAAAAATCATATATTAATGTAATGAAAAAAATACTCTTAAAATTAATACTATTTCCTTACATATTCTTAAGTCAAGGTGTGATTAGTAATTATTTAGATGAAAAAATGATTCAAGCAAATGATGATGAATTAATTCCAATTATTATTTCTATTCATGACAATTTTAATTTAATTGAATTAAAAAATGAATTTATACAGAATAAAACACCCGTTAAACAAAGAGCATCGATAATATGTGAAAACATGCAATCTGTAGCAAAAGTAACACAAGAACCAATTTTAAACTTAATTGCTCAAAATAATAAAAATCATAAAAACTTGAAATCTTCATGGATTATTAATGCTATTTTTATAGATGCAAATAAAACTCTTATTAAATTAATTGCAACTCATCCAAATATAGATTTGATAAATTTACAGATGACTAATCCTGATGTTATTGATTTTTTTTCAGCCGCACATAATACTATAGAGATAAACAATAGCACAGAACCAGGAATTGAAGCAATTAATGTAAGACCTCTTTGGGAAATGGGATATACAGGAAAAGGAACTTTAGTATTTAATTATGATACCGGTGTGTGGCCTGAACATCCAGCTTTTTCTGACAGATTTTTTGGTAATTTATACCCCCTAGATTATTGTTGGGATGGGTATTTTAGTAACAAACCAAATGGTCATGTAAGTGATCATGGAACACATACATTAGGAACAATGACTGGCTTAGTTCAAGAAAGCAATGATACAATTGGAATTGCTTTCAATGCATACTGGATAGCTAATGATTTTGTAACCTCAACTGTAGAAACACTACCTCCTATAGAGGACATGATTACATCATTTGAATGGGCTTTAAATCCTGACAATAACACTGCTACATATCACGATGTACCTGATGTTATCAATAATTCTTGGAGATGGTATAATGAAATGGATACATTTCAATGTTCTGGATATGCTGTAGAATTAATGAATGTAATTGAAGCAGCAGGAATAGCAAATATTTTTTCAGCAGGTAATAATGGCCCAAATAATACCGGAGTTAGATCTCCTCAAAGAATTAATACAAATGTAGTAAACACATTCTGTGTTGGCAGTATTAATGGAAATGATGAAAGCTATCCTATTAGTAATTTTTCTTGCAGAGGACCTACACAATGTCCTGGAGAGGGATCACTCTCAATATATCCGGAGGTTGTAGCACCTGGGCAAAATATTAGATCTGCTTGGGGAAAAAATGATTTCAACACTATCTCAGGTACCTCTATGGCATCACCTCATGTTTCCGGTGCTGTTTTATTATTAAAAGAAGCTTTCCCTTTTTTATCGGGTCAAGAAATCCTACTAGCACTATATAATACAGCATCAGATTTAGGTGAAGATGGTGAAGATAACACTTTTGGTATGGGTATTATTAATGCATATGCAGCATTTAACTATCTAGCCAATTCATACAACCCTATCCCACCTAATGCAATAATAAATGATATTATACTAGAAAGTGTAGAAAATATTCCTAATGAAATAAGCTGCACATCTTCTTTTTCTCCATTATTAAACATTTACAATAATACTGATTCAACTATTAATGAAATTAAGATATCCTATGAAGATTATTTGAATCAAAATAATAGTGATTCAATTCTTTTTGAAATTAATTTACTTCCATATTCAAGTGCAGAAATTGAATTTCCAATGATTGTGAACAATGATTATGGAGATAAAGAATTTACATTTAAAGTAAATACTATAAATGCATTAAATGAAAATGATGAGCACAATAATAGAAAAATGGTAAGATTTAAATATAAACCAACTTTTACTCTTCCATATTTTGAGGATTTTCAAAATGGTTTTGAGATTGCCGATTGGCATATTCTGAATAATGACTATTCACGAACTTGGGATACAATAAGTACCGAGGGATTATCTAACAACAATATATCTTCTTATGTTAATTTATATGATTACAATCCTCGTTCAGGTCAAAAAGATGATTTAATTAGTCCAAATATTAACTTGCTTGGTGATTCGATAAAATTATCTTTTCAAGTAGCATATCAAAAATATAACAGTTCATCTAAACAAGATACATTGCAAATTTTTTTATCTGATGATTGTGGTAAAAATTATAACTATTTAATATTTGAAAAAGGAGGTGAAGATTTGAGCACTATTGATGATACATTAGCAAATTTTATACCAAGTGAAAACTCACACTGGAGAGAGGAAATTGTTGATTTAAGTTATTATACAAATGAAGATATTATGTTAAAATTTACTTCAACTAATTGGAGAGGAAATAACATATTTATTGACAATATCAACATCTATAATTTAGAAAATGCTACAATAGATAATCATGAAAAAAGTTTTATAGTTAATCCAAATCCATCTAATAATATTTTTGAATTAACTCTAAATAATCAATATATTCAAAGTATTTGTGTTTATAATAGTGTAAATCAAAAAGTTTTAACTAAATATATAAATAGAACACTTAATAACTTCGAAATAGATTTATCAGATAAAAATTCTGGAATCTATATTGTCGATATTAAGACCAATAATCAACAAGAGATTATTAAAATAATTAAAAATTAGTTAATAAATATGGGTGAAAATAAAATTAATTTTAAAAATAAATTTTCAAAATTTAACCAACATTGGTCTCCGAGAGTAATTGCAGAAATGAATGATTACCAATTTAAAATTGCGAAGATTAAAGGTGAATTCATCTGGCATCATCATTCAGAAACTGACGAAACATTTATTGTGATTGAAGGTAATATGCTAATGAAATTAAGAGACCAAGTAATAAAATTACATGAAGGGGAAATGTTTATTGTAAGAAAAGGGATAGAACACAAACCTTGTGCAGAACAAGAATGCAAAATTTTGGTTATCGAACCAAAAGGAGTCATTAATACTGGTAATGCTGGAGGAGAATTAACTATGTATAAAGATATATNGGTGTAAGAATTATTGCATCTTTAATTACTTAACAACTAAATTTCCTGAAACATTCACTAAAATAGTATCAGCAATATTCATTCTTACAATTTTAGGTATTTTAATACTAAAATCTTTTAAAATCACATTAAATTCAGATGAAAATTTTGGCACATTATTATTAATTAATAAATCCGTTTTAATACTCACTTCTTTATTGATACCGTGCATATTTAATACACCATCAGCATGGATAGTTAATAATTGATTTTCGTAAATATTAACTTTTTCTTTAAAATTTCCTTTAAAAGAAGATATAGTATATGTTTCCGACTCCATATATTTTTCATTAAAATGTTTTTGCATCAATGAAGAGGGGAAAATAAATGTGTTAATTGGAATCCTGAAAAAAAAAGTTCCTGAGCTAAAATCCACAACACCTTCTAATTTATTTGAAAGTGCTGATATATCCTCAAGAGGAGCAGAAGAAAAAAAAGAAACCTGAGAATTTTCAACAAACATTTTTTGTGATAGACAAGAAAATGGTAATAAAAAAATTAAAATAAATCGCATAATTATAAATTGAATTCTCTACTAATATTAAATCCGAAATGTATACCTCCATCAAACCAATTCCCGTTGGTTCTTGTAATAAATCCAGATTCATTCATAGACATTGAATTTGTTAAGTGAAGCTGAAACACATGCCCACCTGTCTCAATATCAAGACCAATGGAAAAAGAATTATAGTACGTTTCTTTATCAATTAGTGAACCACTAACTCTATAGAAATACTCTGCATTAATAGAAACACTTCTTGTTATTAAATATCTTAACCCTCCTCCCAGAACAAAAAGCTGATTTTTCTGATCAGGCAAATCCACCATATTCCAATGAATCCAAGTGGGCATAAATTGAAGAGATAATTCACTATTCACTTTAGACCCAATTAAAAGTTGATTGCAATAAGATAATCTTCCAAAAAAAGGATAATTTAAATAATTTTTTTCTAATGTATTCACCGCAATATTAGAGAATAAAACTATAGAAACAGGAATATTATCAATACCTCTATTTTGATTTAATAATAAATACTTTAAATATCCGTCATATGTTTTCTTATAACTACTTCTACCTATACCCATCATAAGATTTTTTAAAACACCATACTCAAGACCAATTCTTATTGTTGCTTGATCTAAACCATAAACTTCATATATTCCAGAATTAATTCTACCAAAACGATGAGAGATTCTAAAATCCAGCTGTCTTGGTTGAAAAATTTCTATTGAGTGATTATTAATAATTCTAGTTGATTTAAATGTATTAATTACAGTGTTGTTTTGAGGGAGCGGATCTAAAAAAAATTCTAAATCATCTTGTGCTATAATATTGTATGGCACAAAAAAACAAATATAAAGTACTATACTAACGCCCCATTTCATCATAAGGATATTGATTATTAATCCAATTATCTATCTTTAACTTTTCACAATCTGTTAATTGTGGACTACCCACTTTTGGCATTGAAGCATTAGGACCAACAAGCAAATCATATAAATCATATGAGGAATTTGTTAATTGCTCATATGTTTCTAAAACTACAAATGACCCTTGAGCCATATTTAATTCAGAATGACAACTCAAACATTTACTGTTAATAATTGCTTGAATAGATTTATCTAAATTACTGTTAACATAAGATATTCCAATTGTATCGCAATCATGTTGATTAAAATAATCATATTCATTATCAATAGTACAAGTAACAAAAAGAATTAAAAATAGAAAATAAAATATATGTTTCAATTAAATTATAATTTGTTCTAATATAATCAATTATTTCATCAATTAAATGTAATTTATCATTACCTCTAAGATTATGTACATGTCATGGATATTTCAAATAACCAATTTTATTAAAAAAATAGATAGGGTAAATATTACAAGAATACTTAAATACTAAAAATCAACTAATTAATGTATTCATTAAATGATGAATCTTTAATTATGTGACTTAATCAATTAAAAAAAGCAGGTGGTACCTGCTTTTTTTAATGTGGAGAATGTCGGAGTCGAACCGACGACCTCCTGCGTGCAAGGCAGGCGCTCTAGCCAGCTGAGCTAATCCCCCATTAGTAGTCTCGGGCAGACTTGGACTGCCGACCTCTACATTATCAGTGTAGCGCTCTAACCAGCTGAGCTACGAGACTTTAATA
>PAWM01000012.1 GCA_002714185.1 Flavobacteriales bacterium
ATATCTTCATTGCTAAAATCTATTTTTTCATCTTCTAAATCTAAAGTGTCTTCTGAAATATCTTCATTGCTAAAATCTATTTTTTCATCTTTTAAATTTAAATTATTTAATACAAGATTGTCTGAAATACTAAGATCTACTGATGTTTCTTCTAAATCTAAATGGTCTAATGAATTACCATCTGGTGCTATAGAATCATTAGTTTGATTTTCTGATTCAGCTTTTTCTAAATCTGAAAAAAGATCACCTGATAAATTTGTAAAATCTTGTTTATTATCTTTCATATTATATAGTTATTTTTCATTTAATAAATACTGAAGAAATTTTTTGGACCAATTTTCAAAAAATGTTGATTCATATACAATTTCTTCGTCGCTAATATCCTTTACATCTTGTAAATTATTTCCTTTCAAGCCACGTAAAACTAATCCAACTGAAGTTGCATAAGATGGATTAGAAATATCCTCTTCTAAGGTAGCCTGTGATAGATGTTCATTTGAATACCCAATTCTTGTAGACATTCCAGTTATATATTCAGTTAATTGCTTAATATGTTTTAACTGAGACCCCCCACCTGTCAATACAATTCCTCCAATTAACTTATTTTTACCTTCTTGAAATCCATATGCAGTAATTTGCCTGTAGACCTGATCCATAATTTCTTCAACTCTTGCTTTTATAATTTTTGATAAATTTTTTAAAGAAATTTCTTTTGGCTCACGACCTCTAAGACCAGGAATAGAAACAATTTCAGTTTCTTTATTTTCACTTGGTAATGCTGAACCAAATCGAATTTTTAAAAGTTCTGCATCTTTGTGTAAAATTGAACATCCTTCTTTTATATCATCTGTTATAACATTACCACCAAAAGGTATCACCGCGGTATGTTTAATAATCCCGTCCTTAAAGATTGCTAAATCAGTAGTACCCCCACCAATATCAACTAAAACTACCCCTGCCTCTTTTTCTTCTGAACTAAGTACCGCATCTGCTGAGGCAAGTGGCTCTAAGTTCAAAGTAGTAACTTTTAAATTTGCTTCAACAACACACTTTGTAATATTTTTTATTGCAGCAGTTTGGCCTGCGACAATATGAAAAACCGCCTCCAATCGCCTACCGTGCATACCCTCTGGCTGGCTTATTTCTGTTTGTCCATCTATTTTATATTCCTGAGCTAGTACATGTATAATTTCTTCCCCTGGTAATAATATTAATTGCTTTACTTGTTGATGCAATTTTTCAATATCTATTTTATCAATATATTTCTGAGGATTACTTCTTGTAATGTAATCTGAATGCTGTACACTACGAATATGCTGCCCAGCTATCCCAGTTGAAACAGAATCTACTTTTAATCCAAATTTATTTTCAAGCATAGTCACTGCAAAATTGATTGACTCTACCGTCTGCATTATATTATTCACTATACCTCTTCTTACACCTAAAGATTTAGATTTACCAAAACCTAGCACTTCAAGCTTACCATGCTCATTTAACTTACCAGCTAAACAAACAATTTTAGTAGTTCCTATATCTAAACCAAATACAATTTTTTCTTTTTTCATACTTTTCTATTTAATACAGATTATTTGATTATCGTATTGAATATTGATTTCCTTACAAGACAAACAATCCAACTCATTTATGAAAAATCTATAAAATTTTTTTATCATATTAATTTTATCAAAATCTAAGTTAGATTCTTTTCCAACTTGTATACCCAAATCACATAATTTAGTTGATAAAATATACCCTGTTTCTTTTTCATAGTGAATACCTCCAATAAGATTATTTAAAAATTTATCACTATATATTTTATCAATTAAATTATTTACATTTTTTTTATTTAAATCTCCACTTAACACTAATAAATTTCTTTCCACACTTGAATTTATTGGTAATATAACCCAGTCTGAATCAATGTAATAAATATTATTCCTTCTTAATAATCTCACATATGGTTCGCTTAAAAAAATATGAATATTTACCACTCCCTCTAAATCTAAATATACTTCAGCTTTTTTTATATATTTATCTTCCAATATTAAATCTTCTAACAGTTGAGTGTTTATATCTTGATCTGAAGATTCTATGTTAATTAAATACTGATTTATCTTATCTGATATTTCATTTGTAGTAACTTTTGAATAATTATTTTCTCCAATATATTTAATAATAACACCATTTTCTGCATTATATTTATAATCCACCATATTCAATAAATACACAAGTATCAGCGATAATAAAAACAATAAAGAAAAATTAAATACCGTATTACTTTTCATTTGAGAATTTTTTTAATCCTAGGTAATAAATTATAAATATCACCTGCTCCTGCCGTAACAATTAAATCAGTTAATTCTTTCTTTAATATACCATCTATATTATCATCATTTATATACCATTTATTTTTTAACTTAATATTTTTAAGTAATTTTTTTGAACTCACCCCTTCTATTGGTTTTTCTCTAGCTGGATAAATATCCAATATGCCTATTTTATCTGCTAATTCTAAAACATCACAAAACTCCTTAGCTAAATCCTTTGTTCTAGAAAATAAATGGGGTTGAAAAATTAAAAACAATTTTCTTTTAGGGTAGAGTGCTCTAAGACTTTTGATAAGAGATTCTAACTCCTTCGGATGATGTGCATAATCATCAATTAAAATACATTTATTTGTATTAAGATGATATTCGAAACGTCTCTTAATACCTAAATATTTTTGAAAAGCATTTGATATCTGTAACTGAGATAAACCTATTGAATTTGCAATTTCAGATGCTATAATTGCATTTTTAATATTATGGTCGCACATTTTATTTAAAATGAATTTTTTTCTTGCCTCATTAATTGAATCAACATCTGTTTTAATTTGATGAACAGATTGATCTAAAGAGAGATTAGGCCCATAACCTAATTTATTTCTTGATTGAACATGAGTTTTAAATAATATAAATGCATTTGAATCGATAAAGAAATATTTATCCAGATTTTCACTTGATTTTTTTGTATTAAGATAAAATTCACAAAAAGCTTCTAACATATCATTATGAGTGTTATATGTGTCTAAATGGTCTTTATCTAAAGAAGTGACAACTGATTTTATAGGATTTAAATTTAAAAACGACTTGTCATATTCATCGGCCTCAATAATCATATATTTACTATTGCCTATTAAAAAGTTATTATTATAATTTTTAGAAATTCCACCAAAAAAAGCACTTGGACTATATCCTGCACAAACAAGTATATGTGATAACATCACACTAATTGTAGTCTTACCATGTGTGCCAGAAATTGCTATTACATTATAATCTTTAGCTATATAACTCAACAATTCTGATCTTTTAATAATTTTAAAATTCTTCTTTTTAAAGAAACTTAAAAATTTATGATCTTTCTTAATTGCTGGTGTGTAAATCACCAATGTGGTGCTATTATTTAAAAAAATTTTCGGAATTTGATCAATTAATAATTGATTAATTATATCTACACCTTTTTTCTTTAATTTTAATGTATAGTAATTACTTGACCTATCATAACCACCAACATTATATTTTTTTTGATGAAGCCAGCCTGCCAAGCCACTCATTCCAACTCCTCCAATGCCTAAAAAATAAATATTTTTATAATTTCTATACATTATTTATTTTCTATATCACTATAAATTTCATTAACAATTTCTTTTGATGCATTATATTTAAATAATTTATTTGCTTTTTGACCAATTTTATCTCTTTTACTCTTATCTGTCTTTAAATCTATAACAGCAGAACAAAAAGATTTCCTATCAATACCTTTAAAATTTGGATTTGATCTCTCTAAAATTTTAATACATGCTTTTTGACTCTCTAAATATTGTGCATTTATCTCTTGATGATTATCAGCAACATAAGGAGATGGAATCAAAATACTATGTTTAGCTAAATACGATATTTCACATATTGCAATAGCACCCGAACGAGAAACTACAACATCAGATGCATGATAAGCTAAATCCATACGGTTAATAAATTTATGAACGGATAAATTAGTTGAATTTATATTTGATTTATTTAATTGAAACTGATATTTGTCAAAATCTAATTCACCTGTTTGCCAAATCCATTGACAATCATTCAAATCTAATTCACAATTCAAATCAACTCTATTAATTATATCAAAAATCAAAGAATTAATCGATGTTGAACCTAAACTTCCACCAACAACTAATATTGTAAACATATTTTCTTTTAATCCAAAAAATTCTATACTTTCTTTATGAGATACTGAATTAGTTTTTAAAAACTTCCGAACTGGATTACCAAAATTTAAAATTTTATGTTCTGGGAAGAATTTTTCCATTTGATTATATGCAACAAAGATTTTACTTACATATTTAGCTAAAATCTTATTAGTTAAACCAGGTAAACAATTTTGTTCTTGAATATATGTCTTCATTCTTAAGCAAGATGCAATAAATAAAATGGGACCTGATGCAAAACCACCAGTACGTATAACGAGTACTGGTTTCATATATAGTAAAATACATATAGCTTGAATTAAACTAATAATTAATTTGAAAGGGAAAAATATGTTTTTAAGAATGGAATTCCTATGAATGCCTTGAATCCATAAACCAATGATAGAAAACCCCTCATTTGGAATTCTTTTCATTTCCATTTTACCCAATGCACCTATAAATAAAATATTTAAACTAGGATCTTTTTCCAATAAAGATCTAGCAATTTCAGTACCTGGAAAGATGTGACCACCTGTACCTCCGCAACTAATTATAATTGTTTTTTTACTCATAATTTAGTTGTTTTCTTGATTGTTAATTTGATGACTAATATTTAGAATAATACCAAATGCTAAAGAAGTAACCCAAACAGAGGATCCTCCTTTACTAATTAATGGTAGAGTTTGACCAGTAACAGGAATTAAATCTACAGAAACACCCATATGTAATAATGCCTGAAAGACTATAACACTTCCTAAACCTAACAATAACAATCTTGGAAATTCATCTCTAGATTTAATACTTAAAACTAAAATTCTTTGATAGAATAATAAATATAAAAACAATACAACTAAACCTCCTATCAACCCATACTCTTCTAATAAGATTGCATAAATAAAATCTGATTTTGAATCTGGCAACAACCTTTTATAGTAACTTTTTCCAGCTCCTTTACCTATCAATCCACCACTGTTAATTGCACCTAATGCATTGTTAATCTGATAATTATTATTATGATTTTCTTTCGGATTATAATTAGAATCATCAACCCAACTAAATGGAATTTGATTAATTTGCTTTGCACATATTCTATTTTTCCAAGTTGTCAACCTAGGTAGAAGATTATCTACAACAGTGATAGGAGGAAGACATAACATGGTAAAAAATATACTAAATAAAATAAAAGATGGTAGTATTAGATGTTTGAAAAACAAAGAAATAGGATAACCTGAAATAAATACTATAAAAAATAAAATAGAAATTATTAATAAAACTGTTGATAGATTAGATTGCACTATAAGAGCACATATTATAATTACAGGACAAAGAATATAGATAAAAAAAGATTTAAATGAATTTAAAAAATGCTTATATATGTATAAATTTCTACATATAAATAGTATTAAACTATATTTAGCTAACTCCGAAGGCTGAAAAGAAATAAAACCCAATTTAATCCAACGACTTGCTAAAATATCACCTCTATAATATGTTGGATTAACAATTAACCATAATAACATGATGATTGATGCTATTAATAATATTGAAGATAAATTAGTGAAATACTTATAATTAAATCTCGAAAAAATAAAAATAAGACCCAACCCCATTAATAAATGGGTAAAATGTGTAGACAGAGATTGATATCCTCCTGAACTATAAACTAATAAAATAGATATTAAAAAAAGTAAAGTTGATACTGTCCAAATTATTTTATCACCAAAAAAATTTACCATAATAAATTATTTCTAAATAGATAAAACTGAATTTTTAAATGCTCTTCCCCTAGCCTCATAATTTTTAAATAAATCAAAACTTGAGCAGGCTGGTGATAATAAAACAGTATCATCTGCATCAGAAATAGAAAAAGCAGTATTAACAGCCTTTTCCATACTATTTACTTCATAAATAGTATCTACATATTTTTTAAAACTACTATTTATTTTATCAACTTTTTTGCCTAATATAATAATTGCTTTCACCTTAGTTTCCACTAAATGCTTTAAAATAGAGTAATCATTTCCTTTATCAACACCACCACAAATCCATATTACTGGAGATGAAACTGTTTCTAATGCATAATAAACCGAATTACAGTTCGTAGCTTTTGAATCATTAATAAAATTTACACCAGCTACTTTACCAACGAATTCTAAACGATGTTCAATTCCTCTAAAATCGTGTAAAGATTTTTTAATTATTTCATCTTTAATTCCAATTGCACTGGCAGCAATACTTGCAGCCATAGAATTATAAATATTATGTGTTCCCTGTAATGCTAAATTATGTATTGTCATAGTAAAATTATTTTTAATTGTTTTAATGAATATTTTATTATTTGTGACCCAAGCTCCAAGATTTAAGTCATTTTTTTTATTATATCTAAATGGATATTTGATTGCTTTAATCTTATTTAGGTGTTTAGTTATATGTTTATCTTCTAAGAAATATATACATGAATCATCTTCATTTTGATTCATTGTTATTTTCATCTTTGCAGAAATATAATCAGCAAATCTTTTATTATATCTATCTAAATGGTCGTGCTCTATGTTAAGAATTACAGAGATATGCGGTTTAAAATCATAAATATCTTCTAATTGAAAACTACTTAACTCTAGCACATAGTAATCATATGAATCTTGAATAATACTTTCTGAAAAACTATATCCAATATTTCCTGCTAAACCAACATTTAGACCAGCATTTCTTAAAATATACCATAACAGTGTTGATGTTGTAGTTTTTCCATTTGTGCCTGTTATTGCTATAATTTTAGCATTTGTGTTTCTATATGCAAATTCTATTTCTGACAGCACAAGAACACCCTCTTTTGTAGCTTGTTTTAGAAAGGGTATGTCAGACCTAATACCCGGGCTTTTAATAATAAAATTTGCCCAACTTATATTAGATTTAGAGTGTCTGAACTCTTCAAATTCTATACCTAAGTCTGAAAAAGTAGTTTTTTCAAATTCACCAATTTCATATTTAGATGAAACCCGAACATTATAATTTAATTTTTTAGCAAGTTTTGCAGCACCGAGAGCACTTACACCAGAACCTAATATTAATATATTATCCCTTTTCATTTATCTTAATTTTAAAGTGACGAATGCAAGAAGACATAAAAAAACACAGATTATCCAAAATCTAGTTACTATTTTACTTTCGTGAATTCCTTTTTTTTGATAATGATGATGAAGTGGTGACATAAGAAAAATTCTCTGACCCAAACCATATTTTTTTCTTGTATACTTAAAATAAGTGACCTGAATAATAACTGATAGACTCTGAATAAAAAAAATTCCACAAAATATTGGCAACAGTAATTCCTTTCTTACTAAAACAGCAACAATACCAATAATTCCACCTAAAGCTAGGCTACCTGTATCTCCCATAAATACTTGTGCTGGATAAGAATTATACCACAAAAAACCAACACAAGATCCCACAAAAGCTGACATAAAAATGACCAATTCTCCAATATCAGGTATATACATAATATCTAAATAATCAGCAAAAATCATATTTCCTGATACATAACAAAAAACTGCTAAAGTAGCACCTATAATTGCCGAACAGCCTGTTGCTAAACCATCAATTCCGTCTGTTAAATTTGCAGAATTGGAAACACCTGTAATAATAAAGATTACTATAAAACTAAATATTATAAAAATTAAAATAGAATTAGAAAAGTTAGTTCCTAAAATATCAGAATAATCAAGCTGATTATTTTTAAAAAAAGGAATGGTAGTAGTTAACGATTTCTTTTTTGTATGAAAAGATTGTAATTCATTATTTAAATCATAAGATTCCATATTGACTGAAAGAGTAGTATGAGGAATGTCTATATTTTCTTGAACTACAACACCTGGGTGAAAAAACATTACAAAACTTACTATCAAACCAATAAATACTTGACCAATAATTTTAAATTTTCCTGCTAAACCTTTCTTGTCTTTTTTGAAAACTTTAATATAATCATCAATAAAACCAATTAATCCAATCCAAAAAGTAGCAATAATCATAATTATGATGTATATATTATTTAATCGACAGAACATTATTGTAGGAATTAAAATACCTAGTAAAATAATAAGACCACCCATAGTCGGTGTTCCTTGTTTTTGAACTTGACCAGATAATCCTAAATCTCTTATTTGATCTTGAATTGTTTTTTTTCTTAAAAATTTGATTATAATACCACCAAAATATATAGTCACAAATAATGAGATTATAATAGCTAATGCTGACCTAACAGAAATGTAATTAAATAAATTATGTATTGAAGAGTCAATACTATTTACATAAAATAAATCAAAAAGATAATGTAACATAATTTTATTTTTTTAAAAGTTTGTCAAGTGTTAAATAATCGTTAAAGGGTGTTTTTACACCATTTATTTCTTGGAATTTTTCATGCCCTTTACCAGCAACTAGAATAACAGACTTTGCTTTTGCATTGCTGACTGCATATGCAATTGCAGTCTTTCTATTAGGAAGTTTTATTATTTTTTTTCTTAATTCATCCGTTAAATCTGCACACATATCATTAATAATAGATTCAGGATTTTCAGTTCTTGGATTATCGGATGTGAAAATTGTGAGCACACTATTTTCTGCCGCAATTTTACCAATTATAGATCTTTTACCTGTATCTCTATCACCTCCACACCCAATAACTATTATTAGCTTTTGATTAAGAATACAAAAATTAGATATAGATAATATAACTTTATTGAGAGCATCAGGAGTATGAGCATAATCAATAATACCTACAATATTTTTGATTGATTTTATAACATTAAATCTGCCAGATGGAGGAGATAAATTACTTAGCAACTTAAGAACTGAATTACTTGTTTGTCCTAATTCAATTGCAGTAGCATATACTGCAAGTAAATTATATGCATTAAATTCACCCACTAAAAAAGTACTAAATAGTGAATTATTTAATTCCATTGAAAGCCCAGTAAGATTATTTTCAATAATCTTACCAGAATAATGGCCTTGATTTTTTATAGTATAATATATTTTTTTTGATTTTGTATTTAAAACCATTGTCTTACCATATGGGTCATCTATATTTATAATTGATTTCGTGTTTGCTGATAGTGAATCAAAAAAAGATTTTTTGACATGTAAATAATCATTAAACGAACTATGATAATCTAAATGATCTCTAGAAAGATTAGAAAAAATAGCAACACAAAATTGCAAACCTGAAATTCTATTTTGAGAAATACCATGTGAACTTACTTCCATAAAACAAAACTCACATTCTTCTTCAACCATTATTGACAATAACCTATTAAGCTCAATTGGATTAGGTGTGGTATGTGTAGATGGAAAAGATAAAGTATTAACTCTATATTCTATAGTTGATAATAACCCGACTTTTATATTTAATTTTTGAAATAAAGAAAATAGAAAATAAGCAATAGATGTTTTACCATTTGTTCCTGTAATACCAATAAGTTTTAATTTACGAGACGGATTATCGTAGTAATTCGAAGATAATATTCCCATAGCATTGGAACTGTTTTTCACCTTCACGTATGTAATCCCATCTACTTTTTTTTCAGGAATTTGTTCACAAATAATAGCAATTGCACCCAACTTTATTGAGTCTAAAATATAATCATGACCATCTTGACTGACACCTTTAATCGCAATAAATAAACTATTTGTGGAAATTTGAGAAGAATTAAAGTGTATACTTGATATTGAAATATCTGTATTGCCTAATATACTTTCGCAATCTATCCTATATATTAATTCTCGAAGTAATTTCATATTAAATAAATAAAGTAATTGCTAAATCATTACGGACAGGACTTGAAGACTTAGGGTATTGTTTTTTTACTATACCAAAATCTCCCTTTATTATTACATTATAACCGGCATTTTCTAATAATTGTAATGCATCTCTAATATGCATTCCTACTACATTTGGATACTTTTTTTTATTAAAATTTAACTTATTCTCCAATTCATTTTCGATATTCAAAAAACTTAACTTTATAGAATCTCTTTTTACTGAATTAGTGTATAAATCAGTACTCCATTCTAAGCCTTCCTTTACATAAATTTTATGAGCTATTTCCTTAAACACTGGGATTGCAACTACCGAACCATAATAACCTATATTTTTATCAGGATTATCAATTAAAACTATACAACTATATTGAGGTTTTTCTGAAGGGAAAAACCCCACAAATGAAGATTGATATTGCTTATCATTATCATCATTAAGATTTGTATAATTTTTTACAGTAGTTCCTGTTTTTCCAGAAACAGAAAACGGCAAATCAATTAATTGCTTACCTGTGCCTATATGCACCACCTCTTTTAATAGAATTTTAACTTTTTCTATCGTAGATTTTGAACAAATTGTATGGGATATATCATCCCTGTTTATGGTATGTATATCGCTTCCTTCTCTAAAAAAAGATCCGAGATATGGATGTATTAAATTTCCATCATTAGCAACTGCATTATAAAAAGTTAATATATCTAAAGTTGTTAAATTAATTCCATAACCAAATGACATCCAAGGCAAAGAAATTCCTGACCAGTGTTTATCATTGGGTGCAGGTATAATTGGTTCAGGTGCACCGCTTAAATCTATTTTTGATTTTGTTCCTAATCCAAAATTATAAAATCTTTGAATAAATTTTTCCGGTCTATTTTTATAATAATCTTTTATTAATCTACCAATACCTATATTTGATGAATGTGCGAATGCTTCTTTTAAAGTAACTACACCTAATTTCTTACTATCTTTTGTGGGTATGGGGGACCCTCTAAATTGATATTGACCATTTTTACAATCAATCGTATCTTCAATATTTCCATCTGAATCCTCTAAATATGCCATTAGAGATGCTAATTTTATTGTAGAACCTGGCTCTAATTGAAGACTAACACCAAAATTTAATATTTCTGCATATTTATTATTTTGAACTTTTTTTAAATTACTAATTGATTTAATCCTTCCTGTTTTCACCTCCATTAATATCGCAGTACCAAAATCTGCTTTATATATTTCTAATTGTCGCAGTAATGCTTGCTCAACAATATCCTGTAAGTCCAAATCAAGAGTTGTTATCAAATCCTGACCATCCCTTGATTCGATACTATGACCATCTTTTATTTTTATTTTTCCAGCACCAGGCTTTTTAATAAAACTAGATTTTCCATCTTGCCCCATTAATTCTGCATTATAACTATATTCTAAACCATATTTAGGTGTTTTATCTTTATAAAGATCACCTATGGTTCTAGCAGCAGAATTACCATTAGGCTTTTCCCTAGATAAATTTGTTTCAATAATTAAACCGCCTTGCAATGGATTTTTGAAGTACTGAGATTCTTTTAAGCTTTTTAATTTATTAAATGAAACATTTCTTTTAATCAAAGCATATCTATTATTCTTGCTTATGGCTTTTCTTAAAATGAATAAATAATCCTCTGAAGATTTGTCTCTAAAAATTTGAGACAATTGAATAGACAATATTTCTAAATCTGATTTTTTGACAGTTGCTTTAGCATACAGCCCATCAAAATAAAGATCATGAGTGGATGAAGTAACAGCTAATAATTTATTATCATATGAGTATATATTACCTCTATTAGCAGGAACAATCAGTTGAACAATTTCCTGTTGCTCAGCATATTCATTAGTACTTATAACATTAATAATCTTGATAATGATTGACCAAGCAAATAATAATATAAGCACAGTAATTAGAGTCAATCTAAAGGGATTTTTAATACTCATCTTCTAAATAAATTATTTGTAGTGGCTGATTCGACTCAATTAATCCATATACTTCTGCTTGTTCTATTAAATGAGATCTTTTACTTTTCATCATTAAAATTGTTTTAGTAGAAACATATTCTGATTTTAAATTTTGAAGCTCTCTCTTTAAAGATTCTATTGTAGATGTTTTATTATAAACTCTGTTAGCACATGAAATACTAATTATTGAAAAGACAGTAAATAAAATTACAAAAGCACGAACATCAAATAAATCTCTAAATAAATCATTGCTCTTAAATTGTGTATTATTAATTAACTTACTTAATACCATAGAAATTATAGTTTTTCACAAATTCTTAACTTCGCACTTCTAGACTTATTATTTTGATTTATTTCAGTGACAGACGGAACTATAGGTTTTTTAGTAACAAGTCTAAAGGGAGTAGATATATTTCCAAAAAAATCCTTTTTGGGAGTGTTTAAAAAATTGCCATATTTCATAAAGCTTTTTACTATTTTATCCTCTGCAGAATGATAAGAAAGAACAACTAATCTGCCTTTAGGTCTTAATAGTTCTAAAGATTGACTTAATAGCTCCTTTAAAATATTTATTTCATCATTTATTTCTATCCTAATTGCCTGAAAAATTCGAGCAAAAAATTTATTATCCTTCAGCCCAATAGTTTTATTGTTAAATATTTTTTTTAAATCAAAGGTTGTTTGAATTATTTTACTGTTTCTACTAGAAATAATTTCATCAACAATAAAATTTGGATTTTTAAAATCTGCATAATCTTTAAATATTCTTGATAAATTTTCACGATTATACTTATTAATTACATCAAATGCTGTTTTTTCTAAATCTTGATCCATTCTCATATCAAGATTTGCATCGTATTTTAATGAAAATCCCCTTTCGTTATCGGTAAATTGATATGCCGAAACTCCAAGGTCAGCAATTAAACCATCTATAGCAAAGATGTTAATAGAGTTTAACTGTGTTTTTAAATTTTTAAAATTTTTATTAAAAATCATAAAATTTTTTTTATCTATAATTTTATTTTTAATCGCCTCTTTATCTTGGTCAAAAGCTATTAATTTGCCTTCAATTATACTTTTAATAATCTCCCTAGAATGTCCACCACCACCAAATGTGACATCTACATATATTCCATTTGGCTTTATTTTTAAACCTTCAACTGAATCTTTTAATAAAACTGATTTATGAAATTCATTCATTTTCTGTTTCTTGTGAGCCCATTACCTCTTCTGCAAGTTTAGCAAAATCAACAGCATCATTATTTATTACTTTTTCATAAGCATCTTTAGCCCAAATTTCAATCATATTAGCAGAACTCGATAACACTATTTCTTTTTTAATTGATGCATATACTTGTAAATCTTTAGGTATTAATAATCTCCCTGTTAAATCTAAACTGACTACTTTAACTCCTGCGGTAAACATTCTGATAAAATCATTATTTTTTTTTACGAATCGATTCAATTTATTGATGTCCGAAACAACCTTGTCCCACTCATGTATTGGAAATAATTCTAAGCAATTATGAAAAACACTTCTTTTTATTATAAATGGTGCATTTAAAAACGAAGCAAGCTGATGTTTAAATGCTTTTGGAAACATTAATCTAGACTTAACATCTAGCTTACACTCATAAACTCCAATTAAATGTAAACCCATTTTTTACCACATATTTAAATTATATGTAATAAAAGTAATTATTTCATACCACTTTATACCACTTTATACCACTTATTTTTATAAACAAGAAATGAACATTATATTAACATTTTGAACTTTACTATGTTGATAACTATATTTTTTTTGGCTTGAATTACAATATTTAAACATATATTTATGCCGAATTTATATGACTTAAGTATGAGTAAAAAATATAATTATATTGATAAGGGTTCAGGAGAAAGTGTTGTCCTTCTTCACGGACTCATGGGTGCGGTTAGTAATTTTGAGGATACTATTGAAAGGTTACCAACATACGGATATAGAGTAATTCTACCTATGCTACCATTATATGAATTGCCAGTACTCAAAACAAATGTAAACGAATTAGTGAAATTTGTTGAAAATTTTACAAAAGAAATAGGGCTAAAGGAATACTCTATTTTAGGAAACTCCTTGGGAGGTCACGTGGGACTTCTTTTAGCACTAAAGCATCCGAAAATTATAAAAAGATTAATTCTTTCAGGTAGCTCAGGACTATATGAAAACACACTAGGTGGTAAATTTCCAAAAAGAGGTGATTATAATTACATTAAAACTAAGACAGAAGAAGTATTTTATAATCCG
The DNA here is from genome assembly GCA_002714185.1 of Flavobacteriales bacterium. GTDB lineage: Bacteria > Bacteroidota > Bacteroidia > Flavobacteriales > TMED113 > SP256. The sequence goes on from PAWM01000012.1 coordinate 14,314, forward strand.
CAAAAAGCAAGTAAAAAACTGGTTGACGAAGTTTTTGAAATTGTCAATAAGAGAGAGAAAGTTATTCGGGTACTTATGATGGCTAAATCTGCTATTAGGCATAATATGAAAGATGATTTACCAAAAATACAGCAAAAAACATGTATTATTTGGGGCAAAAATGACAAAGTAACTCCACCGGAAGTTGGTCGAGAATTTCATCAATTAATTCCTAACTCTGAATTATTTTGGATAAACAATTGTGGCCATGCACCTATGATAGAAACACCTGTAAAATTTAACGAGATACTTGTAGAGTGGTTAAAAAAATAATTTAGATATGGACACATTAATTACCGACTTTTACAGTAACTCATCAGTTGACAATTGTCCAAAAGAGAATAAACCAGAATATGCATTTATTGGTAGATCCAATGTTGGTAAATCGTCATTAATAAATATGATTGTAAATAAAAAAATTGCCTATACCTCATCAAAACCAGGTAAAACACAGCTAATTAATCATATTGCTATTAACAATGAATGGGCATTAGTTGACTTACCAGGTTACGGATATGCTAAATTAGCTAAAAAAAAACGCCTTGAAATATTAACGATGACAAAAAAATATCTAACTCATAGAGGTGTTCAATTAGTTGGTGTATTTATGCTTATAGACATCCGGATTAAAGCACAAAAAATTGACTTAGAATGGATGAAGTGGATGGTTCAAAATAATATTTATTTTATAAGAATATTTACAAAATGTGACTCTATGAATAAAAATAAAATACTTAAGCAAATTGAAAATCATGATCAAACAATGAAAGAAAATCACTGGGCTAAAATACCTGAAACTATAATTACATCATCGAAGAATAAAACTGGTAAAAAAGAAATACTAGCAAAAATTAATGAATTAAATCTTTTTTTTCAAAACATTTGATTTTTTTCCAATATGCATAGCAAAATCTTTTATTTCATTTGCAATTTTCTCATCTCCAACCGACTTCTTATATGTATCACCTAAAGCATCTAAAATTTGAAAAGTAAAAAACTGCATTTCCTCTGCCATCATATCTTTAGTCCATAAATCAATTTTAAGAGAAGATTTTTTAAGACCATCCCATATAGATATTAATACAGCTTTTGCCTCATTATTTTTTATGTCACTATCTGTAGCATCCCAGAAAATCCTCTCTGGAACATTGTTTACATCGAGATTGACTTTAAAATTTATTTCTGCTTTATTACTTTTTTTTTCCATTTTATTTAAGGTTTATATGCTGATTGATTTAATACTTTTTTATAATTAGTTTCTTGCAACACTTCAACTAAAGACACATCATTAGTCTCACAATATGATTCCCATATTTGAAGACCTAACCAAATACCTACACTTCCTGGAGAATGGACATCACCAGCAAAACCAAATTGAGAAAAAGGTGCCAAATTGACAAATTTATCAACTAATTCTAGAGAACTAGAAAACAAATAATCTTTTTCTATCATATACTTCCATATTGCTGATTCATTATCATAACACCAATTCATTTTATCCTCAGTACACTTAAACAACTGATAATCAAGTATATTAGGTAACATTTTTTTTGTAAAAAAATAAGATTTAGAATAATACATAATTACATCTAAAAAATTCTCTGATTCAGGATAAGGGATATGTTTTCCAGCTAATGTGATAAAACAAGATGATGGAATAAACATTGTGTCATGAGAAAATTTAATATAATCAGGTAAAAAATTATAAAATGAGTGATCTTTTCCTAAAAATAAATGTAAAGAAATAAATAGTTTATCTTGAGAATAGACTACTGGAGTTCTATAGTCAAATGATTTATCAATAAAAGTATATAATGAGACTGTATCGTGCGGGAAATAAGATTTATATTTACAAAAACCTTCTTTAATTTTATCTAAACCAGGGAGTTTTAATCCATATAAAAAAGTAACTGAATCTAAAACACTCCTAAGAGTATCATCTAAAAAAATTGATTGATTAAAACTTATACTAGTGTCGATAAAAAAGTTTGGATATTTATTTTTCAATTTATTAAATTGAATATCAAAAGAATCTTTTTTTATTTTAAAAAAATCCTGCTCAAACCTATATATTGGAACTTCACAGTCTTTAGCGACAAATTGTTTGCTAGAGAAAATTAAACTTATTAATCCTATAATAACAATAATACCGAAAAATAATAAAATTGGTTTTTTCATTCTTTTTTTTATTCAGTATATTTAATTTTCAATTTCAAGATTGATAAAATTATGAAAAAGTTGAATTTTCTTTATTTATTTTTTGTCTTATTTTCATTTTCTTCATCTCAAACCTTTAATGAAAATATAAAAAATAGCCGTATGGGACTATATATAAGTCCTGCAATAAATTTTATTGGGACTAATGACACAGATTTAGAAACAAGTAATAATCCAGGACTCATATATGGGTATGCTTTTGAAATACCATTAAGCGAAAACCACTATATAGAATCAGGATTTGCTATATCACACAAAGGCGGAGGCATTACAACTCCATCGTCGGATAATGCACAAAACAATACCACTCATAACTATAAAGTACAATATCTAACAATTCCCGCCTTTATTAAAATGAGGTCAAGAGAAATTGGAAGAATGTTTTATTTTGCAAGAATTGGACCTTCATTAAATTTTATGACAAAAGAATCAAATAACCAAGATAAAACAACAGCATTTCCAGTTGTTGATATATCTATATTTTTAGGTACTGAATACTCATTAGGTGGAGCTACTTCAGCTGAAGCAAGTATATTTTTTAATAATGGCATTACTGATGCGGTAAGTGGGACAAATATTGATGCCTTGTTTCATCAAATTGGATTAAGACTGGGGTTTCTATTTTAATTAGAAAAAATGCAACTAAAAAAAACACAAGAATTTATTATTGATTTTATAAACCAGTATGCTAATTCAAATAATATTAGCAACTTGATTGTAGGAATTTCAGGTGGAATTGACTCTTCTTTGACATCAACACTATGTGCAAAAACTAAAATAAAAACTACCATAGTATCTATGCCAATTCACCAAAATATACAAGAATTAAAAAATGCCGAAGACCATGCTAAGTGGTTAGAAAATCAATACTCAAATATTGAATATGTAACCATTGATTTAACAGAATTTTTTGAAAAATTTAGACTAACGATACCTGAAAAATATCATTCTAAATTAGGCCTTGCTAATTCTAGAGCTCGTATACGTATGATAACACTTTATCAAATAGCTACTCAAAATAATGGAATTGTTGTGGGCACAGGAAATAAAATTGAAGATTTTGGTATAGGTTTTTTTACAAAATATGGAGATGGAGGGGTAGATATTAGCCCAATAGCTGATTTAAATAAATCAGAAGTGAAAAAATTAGCAATATTCTGTGGAATAAAAAAATCAATAATATCAGCTGATCCTACTGATGGCTTATGGGAGGATGATAGAACAGATGAAAAACAAATTGGAGCAACATATGAAGAACTAGAATGGGCAATGAATTTTAATAAGAAAAGAGTATTAACTAAGAGAGAAGAAATTGTAAAAGACATATACCATAAATTAAACAAGAAAAATCAACACAAAATACAACCCATACCTATTTGTAAAATACCAATTGAACTTCGAAATTAATCATTGTTTATTTTTAAAATAATTCCATCATATTCTTTTTTTACAGGAATTTGACAAATTAATCTACTCTCAAGTGTTGAATTATGTAATTGGTCTAACATATCTTCTTCTTCAGAAGATTTTTGATTTAAATTATGCTCACTTTCTACTATACAATGACATGATGCACATAAAGCCATTCCTCCACAATTGCCTATATCAAAACCTGCTTCCTTAACTACATCCATTATGCTATTTTCTGAGTTACAATCAGCGTCTATAGTGAATTTTTCACCAACGGGATTAATAATATAGATTCTAATTGTATCCATATTAAAAACCTTTAATACCACCCAAGACAGTAGTATATTTAAATGATTTCTTTCCATCTGGAAATACATATTTAAAGGCAGAATGGGACATTAGTACAGCTTCATGAAAACCACTTAATATTAACTTTAATTTACCTGGATATGAGTTAATATCTCCAATTGCATAAATGCCTTGAATGTTAGTACTGAAATCATGAGGATTAACAACAATTGCATTTTTATCTAAATTAAGCCCCCAATTAGCAATTGGTCCTAACTTAGGAGTGAGTCCGAATAATGGAATCCAATAATCAATTTCTTTGTGGATTATTTCATTTTCTGCTTGAATTTTAACACAATCTAATTTTTTATCTCCAAGTAATTCGATAACTTCTGCATTAGTAATTAAATCGATTAAACCAGCCTGACTCATTTTATTAATTTTTTCTACTGATTCTAAATGACCTCTAAATGAACTTCTTCTGTGAACAAGTGTAACGTTTGAGCATATATTTTTTGCTAAGTGGATTGTCCAATCCAAAGCAGAGTCACCACCACCAGAAATGATAATTTTTTTATCCTTATACTTTAAAGGATCTTTCACAATATAATCTATACCTTTATCCTCAAAAGAGGATAATTTATTAATATTAGGCTTTCTTGGCTCAAAGCACCCTAAGCCTCCAGCAATCACAATCACTTTTGATATATGTTTTGTTCCGCAACTTGTAATAACACAAAAAGTGTTATCCTCTTTTTTTTCAATTATTTCAACTCTTTCCCCTAAAGTAAATCCAGGCTTAAATGGATTAATCTGGCACATCAAATTATCAATTAAGTCTCCTGCTAAAATTTCAGGAAATCCAGGAATATCATAAATCGGTTTTTTTGGATAGATTTCTGAACACTGACCACCTACTTGAGGTAGGTAATCAATTAAATGACATTTCATATTTAATAAACCTGCTTCAAATACTGAAAAAAGGCCACATGGACCTGCGCCAATAATAATAATATCCGAACTAATCATATTTTAATCAACTGTTTCAACACATTTAATTTCTGGAGCATACTTTTTTACAGCTTCTTCAACACCTAGTTTTAATGTCATTTGATTTACATCACAAGTTTTACATGCACCTTCAAAGCGAACATAAACAATGAAATCTGAAGTAATTTTTACTAATGAAATATCTCCACCATCTGAAGCAAGATATGGTCGAACATCTTCTAAGCCTTTATTAATACGGGTCATTAAGTTATTTTCATTCATACACAAAAATAATTAATTACAGCCTCTATTATGAGTTATTTCTACTTTTTTTGTTGGTGGTAAATTATTATTTCTTTTACTAATTGAGTCATTGACCAGCTGAGCTAGTTCATTAAAAACATTCGTTAAATTACTTTGTTGCATTGCAGCTGGCCTACCTATATCACCTGCTTCTCGAATAGATTGATTCAAGGGTATTTCAATTAAAAGTTCAACATTTTCAGCTTTTGATAAATTTCTACCTCCGTCTTTACCAAAGATATAATGTTTTTTATTATCAATCAATAACCAAGACATATTTTCTACAATACCAATAATCGGAATATTTATTGTATCATTTTTAAACATATTAATTGCTTTTCTAGCATCAATCACAGATACTGGCTGTGGAGTAGTAATAATAATCGAGCCTGTTATTGATAATGTTTGTACAATACTTAAATGAATATCTCCAGTTCCAGGCGGTAAATCAATTAGTAAATAATCTAAATCACCCCATGCTGTATTATTAATTATTTCTTTTAAAGCTTTTGTTGCCATAGGCCCTCTCCATATCATTGCATCTCCTGGACGAGCAAAAAATCCAATTGACATAATTTTAACCCCATAACTTTCGATTGGACTCATAAAATATTTTCCATCTTTTTCTATTTGTTTAGGCTTCTCATTTTCTGCATCAAACATAAGTGGTATCGATGGTCCATATATATCTGCATCAACTACTCCAACTTTAAATCCTTGATTTTTTAAAGCAACTGCAAGATTAGAAGAAATTGTAGATTTACCAACCCCTCCTTTACCTGAAGCAACTGCAATAATATTTTTTATTGTTTTTTCAATTATAAATTCAATCTCTAAAATTACTTTTGGGAATTCCTTTGATATAATCTCTTTAATTTGAGTCTTGAGCTTATTTTTAAATTGTAGTGAGGGATTAGAAATAGAAAGTTGAAGAAAAACATTTTCGTCATCTATTTTTAATTCTCTTAAAATACTTGAATGCACTAAATTATAGGACCCCTCTAAGTCAATAGAGCCTAGAACCTTTCGCAACTTATCTTCTGTTATTAACATAATTGAAATTTGTTATTTGAAATATAAGAAACTTAGTTTATAAACGAAAATGAAAGAAAAGTAATAGGTTGATTATTATTTAAGAATTTATTTTCATAGAATGTTTTTATATTAAGTCTATCATCATTATGGTAATTATTATATATGTCATGACAGGAGACATTAATTTTATATGGACCATTTTGAAGTACTCCTAAAGTATATCCGTGTAAAAATAAACTATCTGTTTTTAAATTAATATGTCCATTATGGTTTAAAATAACTTTATATTTTTCAAGCATCTTGGGATGCGTAAGTCTTTTTTTACGCCTATTAAATTTAATTTGTGGGTCAGGAAATGTAATCCATATTTCATTAATTTCATTTATATCAAAAATAGACAGTAAGTATTCAATTTGTGTTCTTACAAAAAAGACATTTTTCAACCCTTCTTTTCTTACAATTTCAGCTCCAGAATAAATCCTAGAACCTTTAATATCGATACCTATGTAATTAAATTGTGGATTCATTTTTGCTAAATTCACAGTATACTCTCCCTTACCACACCCAAGCTCAACAATAATTGGATTATTGTTTTGAAACTTTTTATTCCAAAATCCCTTTAAAGAAAAATTATCCGACAATAATTCTTCTCTTACAGGTTGAATAACATGTTTCATTTTTTTTAATAAGTCAAATTTAATTAGTTTATTTCTTGACATAGACTTAAATAATTTTTTAATATTTCTTTAACAAAACATTCAATCTGATTTCTTACAGACCTATAAATTTCTAATTGATTATTTATATTTCCTTTTGCTAAAGCAGGATCATATATATTTTTATGAATGATTTTTTTGTTTAAAATTATCGGGCATGTTCTTTGCGCATTATCACAAACTGTAACTACCAAATCAAACTGATTAAAATCAACGGAACTGATTTCTGTAGATTCTTGACGACTTATATCTATTCCAATTTCACTCATCACCTTTACAGCTATTGGATTAACTCCCTCTGCTTTAACCCCAGCACTATCAATTATACTAATTTCATTAGATAATATACTTCGAGCAAAACCTTCTGCCATTTGACTTCTGCAAGAATTGCCTGTACATAAAAAAATTATTTTTTTCAAATTTTTATTTTTAGCATTTTAAATTATATTGGTACTATCAATAGTATGGATCTAAATAATTATATCAAAAATATTTTTCAAATAAATACCGAAACTCAATTTAATGAATTAGCATTGAGTCTATTTAATTATCAATATAAAAATAATCCCGTTTATAATAAATATATAAATCTTCTTAATTACAATACGGGAGATGTGAAAGAATATTATCAAATACCTTTTTTACCTATAGAATTCTTTAAAAGTCATAAAATAATTGTAAATAATAAACAACACGAAACCATTTTTTTAAGTAGTGGGACTACAAGTAATCAACAAAGCAAACACTATGTTGCTGATTTAAATATATATCGACAATCAATTTTAAAAAACTTTGAAATATTTTTTAGCAGTCCTAAAGAATTTGCTTTTTTTTGTCTTACTCCTGATTTTAAACAATATCCAAATTCATCATTATCATTTATGTCTAACCAATTAATTATACACAGCGAAAATAATTTAAGTGGATTTTACCTTGATAAAGAAGATGAACTCTTAAAAAAAATACAGCAATGCCAAATAGAAAAAAGAAAATTTGTTTTATTTGGCTTAAGTTTTGAAATTTTAAGTTTTGCTGAAAAACACAAACCAAATCTTAAAGGTGGAATTGTAATTCAAACTGGTGGTACAAAAAAAAATAACAAACACATTATACAAGATGATTTACATAATAGACTGAAATTATTATTTAAAATAAATTCAATTTATTCTGAATATGGAATGGCCGAACTATTATCTCAATCTTACTTTATAGACAATACATTTACTACTCCTCCTTGGAAAAAAGTTATAATAAGAAATAAAATAAATCCTTTAAAAATTGAAAAAGAAAATAAACGAGGATGCCTAAACATTATTGACTTGACAAATTTGTTTTCATGTGCATTTATTGCAACCAATGACTTTGGTTACTTAACCCAAAATGGATTCAATATAATTGGGCGAGCACAAAATGCAAGTGACAGAGGTTGTAATTTAATGATTTAAATAATACTTTTTTTCATATGTTCCGTCACTAAAAACACTTATTATTAATTGACCTTCTTGTATATCATTGACAATTCTTCCAAGAATATCTATTGAGCTAATTATTTTTTTATCCCCAAATATATTTTCTTCAACATCTAAAACATTACCGTTACAGTCATAACCTATAGGAGAAAAAATACAATCTTGTGAAAATTCATTTATGACAGATAAACTAGTAATTTGACCAAATCCGTTAGCAATCCAGGTATTGCTAAAAGGAGATATACTGTTTAATGTAATTGCTGTCTCATATACTACCCCATCCCTAAGAACAAGAAACAAAAATTGATTATTTGCTTGGAAACCATCGATTATAGTAGTAGATGTATCATCACCATATGCCGCTATCGCTATTGCATTTCCTTCAAAAATCACAGAACCTCCGCAGCTAATTACACCATTTTCATCAACATAAAAAACACCTACTAAATCACCTGAAACTAAATTAGAAATATCAACAACAGCTAAAGTCATATTAGCATTAGTTATTAAATAATTAAAATCAAAACTATTACATGCTATATCATCATAGCAACCTGAAACATCTATTAATTCATACTGACAATCTTCATTGATAAATTCAGCAAAAATACAAAAATCACCTGAGTAATTTAATGCTGATGAATCAGAACAACCACCATCTACAATACATGAGTCATCATCAATAGTAGCTATTGACATATAATTTGTAGCTTGCTCACACATGCATCCATAAATATCATTATTTGAGCTATTGTCATAAATATGAAAACCTAAATTACTCCAATCATCAATCTCTAACACAATCCATTCAGAATCATCACTATTTGTACCTGCCGAAGCATTCCAATTTCCAGCATTATGAGTAAGCACAGAGCTTTTTCTAACTATAGTATGATTTTTTGTTGCTTCTTCTACACCTGCAACATCCCAGCCAACTCCCTCTTGCCACGATTGTTCATTTCCAACAATATCAAGAGCATTATTAGAATCAAAAAAATCACCTGTTGCTCCACTCAACATTAATGCATATGCATCATCACCATTACCACAGCAGTACTGAAATGTGAAATCTGCCTCATCTAAGATTACCTGATCAGCTTCATTTGCTGCAACTACATAAACATCACCTGGAAGAATAATAGCATCCTCAGGAAATTCATTGATATAAAAATTATTACCATCAATACAGCCATTAGTACAGCTTGCTAACACAAATTGAGGATATAAATTTATTGACTCGCTTGAATAATTATATATTTCAATGTACTTATTATACGAACTCCCTTCAGAATATTCGGAAATTAAAATTTGACTATTTATGGATTGGGAATAAATTATTATGAAAAAAAATAAAAAATTGAAGTATTTAATCATATAGAATTATTTTACAAATATATTAATTGATGTACTAAATTGTTCACCATATGACATATGCATACCATTTGCAAATTGCATTGTTAACATATGATTGCCCTCAGGAAGACTTATTTCTACAACAGTATCACCTTTACCATAATGTAAATGCTGTTTATCCATAGGAATGATTTGACCATAATCCATATATCCTTTATCTATTATTATGTGATGATGACCTGTGCCAGCTTCCAATTCACCTGCAGGCTTTATTTTCATACCTACTACACCCATCTCAACAATAAAAGGGCTTGTCAATGTGTCTCCATTTTTAATATTTTTAAAAAACACCTTTTCATTAACAGAAGTCGAGGCTAAGATTGTATCTGCATCTGTTTTTTGTTTACATGAAAAAATAAATAATGGTATAAGTAGTAATGTTAATCTCATAGCTAAAAAGGATTCAAATTATAACATAACAAAAGTATTAAAATCAAATCAATGACAATATGAAATTATAATTAAATATAAATTATTTAACACACTCTAGAGAAAAAGTGAATTCGGTACCTCGATTTAAAGTACTTTTAATTTTAATATTTTGTTGATGTGCTTCTATAATATGTTTAACAATAGCTAAACCTAACCCTGTACCTCCTTGCTCTCTCGACCTACTTTTATCAACCCTGTAAAACCTTTCAAATAACCTGCTTATATTTTTTTCTGATATACCAATACCGTTATCTTTAACACTTACTAAACAAATATTATCAGATTGGTGACAACTTATTTTAATTTCACCGTTTTTTCTTCCATATTTAATTGAATTTGAAATTAAATTATATAAAACCTGAGCAATCCTTTCTTTGTCAGCATACACATTACAATTTGTAGTCTTTTTATCTTGAAACAAGTTAATGTTCTTGTCTTTAACCTTAATTTCAAATTGATCAACAATTTCATTAATTAAATTTTTTAAATTCCATTTATTAAAATTTAAACTTAATTCATCTGACTCTAAGTTAGAAATTGTCTCTAAATCTTGAACAATATAGATTAATCTGTCAACACTTTTTATTGTTCTTTTTAAATATTTTTTATTTACACTTTTATCATATAATGCACCTGATAACAAAGTTTCGATATAACCTTGGATATTAAATAATGGTGTCTTTAATTCATGAGAAACATTTCCTAAAAACTCTCTTCTATATTTTGCTGCTGATTTAAGTAGTTCTATTTCATTAAAAGACTTAAAATTCGATTTCTCTCTATGAATCTTGATAAAGTATAAATAAGCTGAATTAATCGAGAGAAAAATACAAAAAAACAAACTAATTAGAAAGTAGTACTGCAATGAATTTAAATCTAGATAACTATTTAAAAAAAATAAAACTAAAGCAAATAATAATGCTATAAATAAAGAAGTGATAATAGAACGTAATAAAATATTTATCATAATAACTACTAAGTTAATTGAAATAAAAATATCAGCTAATTAAAATCTACATTTTCAATTTATAAATATTTCATATTATATTTAATCTTTTTTTAAGAGTATTTATGCTACTTTAGTAAAGTTAAAAATTAGCTTTTTATTAAAAAATTTAGTATCTTAGTTAGTATAGTGCCAATCTATTTACCACTCGATACATTCTATAGATAAAATATAGTATATGAAAAATTTATATGTAATTACAATTTTGGCGGCATTTTGTTTATCAATTTCCTTTAGCCAATCACAAAATCTTGATTTTACTAATCCTGCTCCAACAGGGACTGGAAATGCGACTATTGCATTGGTAGCAACACCACCGTCTGTACTCTTGAATGGAGAAGCTATAACAACAGCAGGTGCTTTGGTTGGTGTTTTTTATGAAAATGACTCTGGAGACCTTATATGTGCAGGCTTTGTAGAATTAAATGACACCTATTTAAATGGCGGTAATGTTAGTATCGCTGCTTGGGTTTCAGACAGCGGTGAAGATAACGGACTGGCTAATGGAGAAATAGGACAGTTTTATCTGAATTTAAATGGTATTGATTACCCAGCTGGAGATATAATTTTTTCAATGGGAGAACCCGAAATCTATGCTAATGATATGATGGTTATTAGTGAAATCAATTTTAGTGCAGCAGGATTAGAACCTTGTACTTGTATTGATGGTACTGCATCGTCGATTATTAGTAATATCGTTTGCTTTGTTCCATCTGGAGGATGTGCAGATCCTTTAGCAACCAACTATTGTTTTGCAGGTGATTTAAATTTAGCTCTCAACAATCCAGATTGTCAATATAGCGGCGGAATAGAAGGTTGCACCTGTGAAGCAGCAAATAACTATGACCCAGAGGCGACTCAAGATGATGGTTCTTGTATTGTGGATACTGGATGCTCTAACGAATTAGCCAATAATTTTACTGACTGCGAAAACATAGAAATAATAACTGAATCATGTGAAATTCCTGGTTGTACATGTCCTATTGCATATAATTATTCATCTGATGCTAATTTCGATGATGGTTCATGTTTTCTTTTAGGATATACAGGAGAATATTGCACTGACCCAAATTCACCAAATTTTACTCAAGGATGTGGTAATGAACTTAATGCAATTAATAGTGTAGAAGAAAGCTGTGAGTCTAGTGGTGAATGTGAATTAGAAAATATTATTTGGGATTATACAATTACAGATGCAAATATGACAATTCAAGTTGGAGCTGATGTTGTAACTCTAAATAATGAAAGTCCTCCTAATGGATCACTCCTTGGAGTGTTTTTTACAAATGATAATAATGAATTGGTGTGCGGGGGATATCAAGAATGGACCGGAGAACAGTTAGCAATTGCTGCTTGGGGAGCAGAGTCAGGTTTTGATAATGGTTTTCAGGCAGGTGAAGAATTTACTTGGTTACTAAAAGTAGGTAATCAAACCTTTAATAGTAGCTCTACTTCAATGAATGACACTTATTTTGGTTTTGCTTTTGCTACTGCTTATGAAATCAATGGCCAAGGAATGTTAGGCTCAGCTAGTTTTGAGTGTGATTTAGACGGAATATGGGGCTGTACAGACGAAACTGCTTATAACTATAATGCAAATGCTACGATAGACGATGATTCTTGTTTTAATTTAGACTGGACAGTAACCCCTACTGATTGTAATATGACTATTTTGATTAATTCACCAGAAATAGATGCTTTAGATATCTCACTTAATGGCGAAGCAATTCCTAATGGAGCTTTTATTGGGGTGTTTTTTGAAAATGAAAATGGTGAGCTAGTCTGCGGAGGTTCATCTCAATGGACAGGTACTTCAGGAGCTGTTCCGGCATGGGGATCTGAAGCAGGAGCTGATAATGGTTTTCAAGTAGGAGAAGCATTTACCACTTGGGCTCTATTAATCGGTAATCAAACTATTCCAATGGATGACAATGGCGCTACTATGAATGTTGTTCCTGGAGTCTTCAGCGACACATACTCTTGTAACGGCTTTGGTAATCTTCTAGCAGTTAACTTTGAAGGGGAATATAATCTAACATATGGTTGTACAGATTCAGATGCTTGTAATTATGATAATACGGCTATTCTTGACGACAACACATGCGATTACGGACAAATTTGGTACCAAGACAGTGATGGAGATGGTCTTGGAAATCCAGATTTTCCTGTATCATCTTGCGATGAAGAAGTAAGTGGATTTGTCACTAACAATGACGACCCTTGTCCTGATACTGAAAATAATCCTAACAATAGCGTGATTTGGTACTTAGATTCTGATTCTGATGGTTTAGGTGAAAATATACCAGTAGAATTTGGCTGTGACTACCCTGGTTCAGATGACTTTCCTCTTGCTGATAACAATACAGACCCTTGTCCATATGACCCGGATAATTTAGATGAAGACAACGATGGAATATGTGATGATGTGGATGATTGCGTAGGTCAATATGATGCCCTCGGAGTATGTGGCGGAACTTGTAATGCAGACATTGACGAAGATGGAATATGTGATGATGTGGATGATTGTGTAGGTCAATATGATGTGTGTGGAGTATGTAATGGCCCTGATGATATTTTTGAATGTGGGTGTGCTGATATTCCTGAAGGTGAATGTGATTGTAATGGTAACACTCTTGATGCAATAGGAGTATGTGGCGGAACTTGTAATGCAGACATTGATGAAGATGGAATATGTGATGATGTGGATGATTGTGTAGGTCAATATGATGCATTAGGTGAATGTAATGGTGATTGTGAATCAGATGTTGACGAAGATGAAATCTGTGACTCTGATGAAATACAAGGATGCCAAGATCCTATAGCATGTAATTTTAATCCAAATGCTACTGACGAAGACGGTTCATGCACATATGTTACGGAGGGCCAAAGCTGTGCTGGATGTACCGATATAAATGCATGTAATTTTAATCCTGAAGCTTCTATAGATGATGGGTCCTGTTTAACAATATTCGGCTGCACTGACGAAAGTGCATGTAATTACAATGAAGAAGCTCAATGTGATAACGGTTCATGTATAGCTCCAACCATTTGGTATTTAGATAACGACGGAGATGGACTAGGTTTTGATGGTTTGGGTCTATTCTCATTTGAATCTTGTAACGACAGTGAAATTGGCTACATCGACAATAATATTGATAATAATGATGGGGATTTTGATAATGATAATATTTCAGGTATTGATTTTAATGGAGATGACTGTGATGACACCAATCCAAATATTGGAAGCCCTTCTCCTGGATATGACTGTAGCGGAACTTGTATAAATGATGCTGATGGAGATAATATTTGTGATGAATTTGAAATTAATGGCTGTCAAGATTCAGCAGCATGTAATTATGATGAATTTGCAACTGATAGCGGAGAATGCGATTACCCAAATGAATTTTATGATTGCAATAACAACTGTTTAATTGACACAGATTTAGATGGGACTTGCGATGAATTAGAAATTGAAGGATGTACTGATGTAACCGCATGTAATTATAACGAAACAGCAACTGAGGAAAATAATTTGTGCACATATACAGATGGAGTTTGTGACACATGTGAGAATGGAGAAATAATTGATAATGATATTGACAACGATTCAATATGTAATGAAGATGAAATTTCAGGTTGCCAAGACACAACTGCATGTAATTTCAATCCTGAAGCAACTGACGAAGGAAACTGTGAATATGCAGTGGAATATTATGACTGTAATGAAATCTGCTTGATTGACTCTGACGGGGATGGCACCTGTGATGAATTAGAAATTGAAGGATGTACCGATGCAACTGCATGTAATTTTAATTCTGAAGCGACTGAATCTATAGAAACATGTACTTACTTAGAAGAAATATGTGATACATGTGAAAATGGAGAGGTCATTGATAACGATATTGATAATGATGGAGTATGTAATGACGATGAGATACCAGGATGTACTGACCCAACGGCTTGTAACTTTGACCCAGACCTAGGATGCACAGATGATGATGGATCTTGTTTCTACAGTCAGATTACAGTGGAATTTGATTCTCAAGATGCTAGTTGTGAAGCAATTTGCGATGGTGTCATTGAATTAATTATTAACAACGGTCAACCACCATATGTGGTTGAATATAATCTTGTAGATGATGATGGTAATATAGAGACTATTTTAACCGGCGGGAATTTAACAACTGCATGTTCTGGCACTTATGCTGTGATGGTTTCTGATGCATATAATTGTGAATCTGAAGTTATGATGATTTATGTAAATGCTATAGAACCTGATTCAGACCAAGATGGAGTTTGCGATAATGATGAAATTTTAGGCTGCATAGACTTCAATGCTTGTAATTATAATGAGCTTGCAACAGAAGAAGATAATTGTGAATACTGCTATAGTGATTTAGGTGATATTGATGGCAATGGAATAGACGACTGTCAATTAATTAACGATCAAGCAGTGCAAGAAGGAAATCCAATTATATATGATTGTAATGGATGCATTAACGATATTGATTTTGATGGTGTTTGCGATGAATATGAGGTGTTTGGCTGTACAGATACTGATGCTTGTAACTATAGTCCTGAGGCTACAGATGATTGCAATGACCTAGATAATAACGGAATCCTAGATTGCTGCGAGTACCCAATATATTTTCTTGATTGTAATGGAAACTGCCTAAATGATAGTGACGGAGATGGTGTATGTGATGAAGAAGAAATAAATGGCTGCATAGATGATGAAGCATGTAATTTTAATCCTCTAGCTACTGACTCTGGGGAATGTTTATTTCCTAGCGAAGCATACTTAGATTGCAACGAAGAATGTGTCAATGATACCGATGGTGATGGTGTATGCGATGAAATCGAAGTTATTGGCTGTCAAAATGGAGATGCTTGTAATTTTAATCCTCTAGCTACTGATCAATGTGAAAATTGCTGTGCATTTCTTGATGAAGATGGTGATGGACTTCCCGATATGTTAAGTTTTATAGATAATATAGAAAACTTAAATTGTCCTGGTGGTGGAAATGGAGCATTTGTTATGTATACAACAGGGGGAACAGGTCCATATACATTAAATGTGGGTGGACAACAATTATCATCCAGTGATGGTGTATTTGCTGTTGGAGATTTAGCAGGTGGTTCATATAATGCATTTATAACTGACAGTAATGGCTGTGTAATTGTACAAACTGTAGACATTGAAGAACCTGCTCCAATTGAAATTAATATTGAATACTTAAACTATGTTTCCTGTGAAGGCTTTGGAGACGGGTCATTAACAAGCTCTATTCAAGGAGGAACACCACCTTATGTATTTCAATGGGTCGATCAATTTGGCACATTTTTATCTTCGACACAAGATATTTTAGACCTTGATGCTGGAGCATATGCTCTAGAAGTTATTGATAATTATGGATGTCAAGCACAAGCTGCATTTATTGTTGGTGACCCCAATCCACTTAACTTAGAACTACTAAATGTTAATAATGTAACTTGCTATAATGGAAATAATGGAAATATAGAAATTTTTGTTTCTGGTGGTGCATCTCCTTACACAGATATCTATACTGATATTAATGGAAATTTAGCTAATCCAAATGCACTAACTGAAGGAGACTACTTAGTTACTGTAACTGATAATAACGGATGTGTAATTATTGACGAATTTAGTATTTCACAACCTGATTTACTAGAAGTTAATATTTCACCTTCAAATTCAATTATCTGTGAAGATGAAACCACATCAATAACTGCGACCAGTGGTTTTGATAATTATATTTGGACTGAAACATTGTCAGGAGCTATATTAAATGACAATGACAATGTCCTAAATTTTATTAATGAAAGTGGGGTATATATGGTGACAGCTGTTGATGAAAATGGATGTGAAGCTATGTCTGAAAGTACTACAATAACTGTATTCAATAACCCTATAATCAATATAAATGGTCCAAGTGAAGGTATAACTGGAAATCTCTCTACATATTATGTAGTTGATGGAGATGATGGAGACGAATATCAATGGAGTATAGAAAATTCATCAATGGGTACAATTAACGGCAGTAGTATTAATAATAGTGTTGATATCACTTGGAATCTTCAGGGCATCGCTCAAGTCTATTTAACACAGACCAATGAAGGAGGTTGTTCATCAACGGAGTTTATTGATGTTGCTGTAGAATGGCCAATAAGCATAAATGAATTATCAAATACAATCGATTTTATTGTATACCCGAATCCATTTACTGATTATGCAACCATAGAGTTAAATAATCCAAGAAAATTGTATTATGACTTGTATTTATATGATGCAAAAGGGAGCCTGGTTACATCTTTTAGAAATAAAAATGACAATCAAATAAAACTTAACCGCACATTTACTAGTGGTATTTATCATTTACAATTAATTAGCTCAGAAGGCAATAAGCGAAAATTAATTGTTGTTGAATAAACAATTTATGAAAATACGGAGATCACTTTTGTGTTTATACTTTATAATCACATTTATTGGTTGTAATAAAAATCATAATTATACTGGTGCTGTTTCATCCGGACACCCAGAGGCAACAAAAATAGGTATTCAAGTGTTAGAAAATGGAGGTAATGCAATAGATGCATCTATTGCTGTGCAACTAGCACTTGCTGTATGTCTACCTAATGCCGGCAATATTGGTGGTGGTGGATTCATGATTTGTCGCATGGAAGATGGACAAGCATATGCACTAGATTTCAGAGAAAAAGCTCCAAAAAAAGCATTTAAAAATATGTATCTAGACGACAATAATCAAATAATTGATTCTTTAAGTACATATGGTTCTCTATCTGTTGGTATTCCAGGAACTATTGATGGTATCTTTGAGGCACACAAGAAACTAGGTAGCATAGATATTGATATATTATTTAATTATGCTATTCAACTAGCTGAAATTGGTTTTCCAATTACAAAACGACAAGCTGATAAATTAAATTATTATCAACAAGATTTCATAAAATATAATCCAAAAAATAATTATCTTCAAAATGATAAATGGCAAGAATATGACACTCTTAAACAATTAGATTTAGCTAATACACTGAAAATTATAAGAGACAAAGGGTGCGATGGATTCTATAAAGGTGAAGTTGCTGAAAGTATAATTGAAACAATAAGTGAAAATGGTATTATTACACTAGAAGACTTAGAAGATTATAAATCTATATGGAGAAATCCTATTAATTTAAATTTTAGCAATTATAAACTAATTAGCATGCCTCCTCCATCTAGCGGTGGTATTGCTTTATCACAACTAATTATGATGTTATCAAATTTTGATATAGATTCAATTAGTCATAACAGTGTTGATTATATTCATTTACTTTCTGAAATTGAAAAAAGAGTATATGCAGATAGATCTATATATTTAGGAGATAATGATTATTTTGATGTACCTACAGAAAAACTTTTAAATTTTGACTATAATAAAAAAAGAGCTCTAGAAATAAATACACAATATGCTACTCCATCAAATCAAATATCACACGGACAACTCAACTATAAGGAAAGTGAAGAAACTACTCATTTTTCAATAATTGATAAAGATGGAAATGCTGTATCAGTTACAACTACATTAAACACTAACTATGGATCTAAAGTATTTGTAAACAATAGAGGTTTTTTACTTAATAACGAAATGGATGATTTCAGCTCTAAGCCAGGAGAACCAAATACATATGGATTAATAGGTTCCTATGCAAACGAAATTGAACCAGAAAAAAGAATGTTGAGTTCAATGACACCAACAATAATTGAAAAAAATAATAATTTATTTTTAGTATTAGGTTCGCCAGGAGGTTCCACTATAATTACATCTGTTTTTCAAACTATATTAAACTTAATTTTATTTGATATGGATATTCAATCTGCAGTAGATATGCCTAGATTTCACCATCAATGGAAACCTGATAATATTTACATTGAAAAAGAATTATATTCTGATTCATTACTACAAATATTATCTAATATGGGACACAAAATAATAACAAGAAATAATATTGGTCATGTTAATGCAGTAGTTTATGAAAATAACATAACATCTGTAGGAGCTGACAAAAGAGGTGATAACTTTGGGTTAATAGTAAAATAAGTAATTAAATTTCCTTTATTTTGCTATACAATTAAATGGCCCCGTAGTTCAATGGATAGAATAAGAGTTTCCTAAACTTTAGATCTAGGTTCGACTCCTAGCGGGGCTACATTTTAAATTATTATGATATGTTATTTTAAATCAAAAAATAATTATTGGATTTTATACTTAACCTGACCTCCCTCAATATATATACCTTCTCGCCTATTTATTTCTTGTCCAAGAAGATTATAAATTTTTCCATCAAATTTGGATTTATCGAGCAATTCTTCCATTGCTGCACCACAAGGCATTCCTGTAGAACAATCTAAATACTCTGTTATAATAATCTCCACTTCAACAGTATCAATAAGTACAATAGTATCTAATACTGGAACAAAAACTGTGTCTGAGAAACATAGACATGAATAATCACAAGACCCATCATCTTCCGTTGCTAATAAATCATAATTACATGCATCTGGATTAGTACAGCCTTCAATAACAATATAATCACAAGACCCATTTTCATCTGTTGCATTAGGATTATAATTTATAGCACTAGGGTTGGTACAGCCAGGTATTTCTAATTCATCACAAACATTATCATTATCAGCATCAACTAAACAGTTATTATCACAATCATAATATAGTTCTGGAGCTGGCTCATCACAGCCACAACCTAAATTATTATTGTAACAAGAACCATCGTCAGTATTTGCACTAGAATTATAATTACATGCATATGTATCCATACATCCTTCTACTACAAGGAAACAAGATTCATCATCTATAGTAGCATCTGGATTATAATTAATAGCACTAGGATTAGTGCAGCCATATATTTCGCAATCATTTAATTCATCAATACAATCATCTACTATGTCACAAACTTCATCACCATCTAAATCCAAACATGTTCCATCACAATTATACCATTGTATTTGATATGTACAAGTACCATCATTTATTGTAGCATTCGCTTCATAATTACATGCAGTAGTATCGGTACAACCTGCACAAGATGTATACTCACATTCTGCTGAAATTGTTGCAACAGGATTAAAGTTACATGCATCCTCGTCCATACATCCTATACAAGAGTAGTCACAAGTACCATCATTAACCGTTATTTCCTCACCACCATAGTTACAAGCTGAAGAATCTGAACAACCATAACATCCTTCAAAAACTAAACATTCAGTTGGAATAGTTGCATCTGGATCATAATCACAAGCATTTGGATTCATACAACCTCCGCAAGATGTATATTCACAAGAACCATCGTCAATATATGCAACAGGATTAAAGTTACATGCAAATTCTTGCATACAACCCCAACACGAGTAATCACACACCGTCCAAAATTCAGATTCCTGAGGAGACATATCCNATACAGCTGTTTCATCATAGTTACATGCTCCCTCATCCATACATCCTACACAAGAATAATCACACTCATACGGAATAGTTGCTCCAGAATCGTAATCACAACCAAATGGATCCATACACCCAGCACATGATAAATACTCACATGAACCATCATTAACTGTAATTTCCTCTCCTTCATAGTTACAAGCTGAAGAATCCGAACAACCATAACATCCTTCATAAATCAAACAATCAGTTGCAATAGTCGCAGCTGGATCATAATCACAAGCAGCTGGATCCATACATCCAGCACAAGTGGACCATTCACAGTAAGATGGAATTGTACATTCTGGACAGTAATCACAAGCATCTGGGACCATACAGCCTTGACAAGTTTCATAATCACAGTAAACACTAATTGTAGCTATAGGGTCATAATCACAACCAAATGGATCCATACATCCTATACAGGAATAATCACACACCGTCCAGACTTCAGATTCTTGAGGAGACATATCCCATATAGCTGTTGCATCAAAGTTACATGCTCCCTCATCCATACATCCTATACAAGAATAATCACAAGATCCATTATCTATCGTAGCATCCACATCAAAGTTACATGCATCTTCATCTGTACAACCACTTTGAGAAAAAGAAAAGATAACAGTAAAAATTAAAACAAAAAATAAAATTGTCTTCTTCATAGTATTAAATTTTACTCANATNTAAATTTTTAACTATTTAAAAGTTAATAAAAATATAGTATAGTATTAATAGTAAGTATTTTAAGTAACTTCCTTTTCAAATGGAAAACACTTATATTTGAAATATGAAAAAAATTTTATTCTTCTTATTGATACCATTTATTATCTTCTCACAAGAAGATATGAGTTCTGAGCATAAACAAAAAGTAGAGCTTTTGTTTGAATTATTAGACTTAAAAAATAGTCGCTCATTTTTAGAGAGTAAAAGATGGAACACAACATCAGCAAGATCTATAGTTGACGAACAACAAAATAATATATTTCAATATTCCTTCGAACGCTACTCAGATGAATTAATAATTTCTGAATATGAGAGTGAAAAATATCAAAATATTATTAATTTAAAAACTGATAATTCATTTTATAATGATTTTTTTCAATTGATTGAATCTTCTGGCTATAAAATTATTAATAAAGAAATTTACCCCGACCAAAGGGAAGAAACTATTTTTCAAAATAAATATATCACAATTGTTTTTAATAGTATCTTAAATTCATATCAAAAACATTTTATTAAGATTTATAATCATTCTGAAGAAGAAGAGCGAATTAAAATATTTGAAAATAAAATAAAGAATGCTGCTGAAAATTTAAAAGAATTAGAACAAAATATTTTGTCAGAAAAGAATTTGATTAATATTAACGAAGAATTAGATATCGAGGAAGCAGACACAGATAAAGAAGAGATTATTGAAATCTTGGAAGAAGAGGAAGAAGAAGAAATACTCTCTTTTAATATAGTAGAAAATCCTCCATTATTTAAATGGTGTGATTCAGATGGATCTATCCAAGAACAACAAGCTTGTTTTCAAAAAGGAGTCATGTATCATATTAGAGATAATTTTGCATATCCTGCGATCTGTAAAGAAATGGGTATTTCTGAAAGAATTATTGTTAATTTTAATATTAATAAAAAAGGTAAAATAGTTGATGCAAGAGTTGTTAGAGGTCAGGATAAACACCTAAAAGCCGAAGCACTAAGATTAGTAAATTCTATTCCAGATTTAATTCCTGCTCAACAAAGGGGAAAGCCTGTTATGATAAGTTTTACAGTACCAATTAGTTTTACATTACAATAAGTTTTATAAAAAATTAATTATGAAAAAAATACTCTCTTTAAAAATTATTCTATCAATTATAATTTTATTTACAATTACTTCTTGTGATTATTTTCTTAAATCTCAATTTGAATATGAAAACATATTGATTCCTGTACAAGAATATAAATATGAAGACTATGGATTTATGAATCTTAATGGCGAACTAATAATAGATTTTGAAATAGAAAAAAAACCTGCTACTATTATGTACAATAATTTTAGCTACTATTATGAAGATGACGGTAAAATTACTTTTATAAAATACATAGAAAACGGAGATTATGAAACTATTAAAACCAATTATGTACAAGCTTCCCTGTTCAATGAAGGCTTGTCACTCGTAGTGACTGAGGTGGGCAAATTAACATATATTGATGAAGAAATGAATGAGGTGATTGTGCTAGATAGTGCACTAGTTTCTGGCTACTTTAATGAAGGTTTAGCAAAATTTAAAAATACTAGCAATGGAAAATGGGGTTTCATTAACAATAAAGGTGATGTAATAATTGAACGCATATACGATGAAGCCACATGGTTTTATAACGGTCACTCAATTGTAGAAATAGATGGCAAGAAAGGTGCAATAAATGATAAAGGTGATTTTATTATCAAAGAAAAGGAGAGATATACTGAGCTTCTTCTTCCAACAGAAAATTTGTTTGCATATATAACAAAACAAGAATGTGGTTATTTAAATACTGAAAATAACAAAGTCATCAAGAACAGAAAATGGACAAATATCACACATTTTAAAAATGGGTTAGCATCTTATGAAAAAGATAATCGGTGGGGTTTATTAAATAAAGAAGGTGAGGTTTTAATTAGAAATAAATATAAGTCACCTTTATTTTTTTATAATGAATTATGCATAATAGAAGAAGATAGGAAATTTGGATTTATAAATACTGACAATAATAAAATTATAGAACCTGAATATGAAAATGCTCTACCTTTTTTTGGTGAAGGGGCATTTGTTCAGGATGGAAAGGATTGGATTTTTATTAACACAGAAAACAAGATGATTAATGAGCTAGAACTTAACTGGATATTAACATCTTACGAAGTATATAATATTTTAATTACAGGATTACCTTTTAGAGATAATACAATTACATCTAATTATGAAGATTATGATGGATTCACTGAAAATATTATTTACGAATTATATAATAAAGAAAAAATGCTAAAACTTCCTAAAATTAAAACTAAAGAAGCTGCTAATAATCTATTTAAATTTTCAAAAAAATACCTTGATTCAAGTTATGAAAATAAAGAATTAATGATTGATGACATTCCAATTAAAGGTTATTATCTAGACTCGTATGCGGTGTTGGAAAAGCTATATGCATATGACAATAATTTTCAGTTTTCACTTTATTATGAATATGATGATCATTTGAAAAAATTTAAAACTGAGAAAGTTCAGAAAAAATACTATGTTGAAGAAATGGTTGTCGATACAATAATGAATACAGATGCTTCATTAACCAAACATTCTATCTTAATTGCTTATGTAGGTAATTTTGATTTTAAATATGATTATCTAAAATCAAAAATTAATGATTGTTTTATAGAACAAGGGTTTAAAAATACTCAACAGAAAGACTCTGAGGAAATAATGCTAGAAAAAAATAATATTCGTATATATACAAGACCTATGGAATCTTATAATAATAAAGTAATGTTATTAAATTTCACTGTCTCTAGTGAAATTGAAATGTCAATGGATTAATTCTCTAAAACTATATCTCTTTTTTCAATAGAAATTGGACTCTGTTTAATTTCATAAATAAGATCATTTGCTACTTTCTTATTTTTAAAGCCATTTATTAAAGCTCTCCTTATATCATTTAGATATACAGTAGTTGACAAACTTAATCCACCTAAATAAATACGATGCCATAAGTCTGCAGACTCACCATAAAGACTCAAATCAGCTGAGTTTGTTGATGAAGAATATTTTTCATATTGTTTATTCGAAATTGTTTTTGCTCCCACAGTAATAGCTATTAATGGAATTAACCTTTGTAGTGTTTTCTTTCCATATTTCCCATAAGTGGTTTTTTGAGAACCTAATCCTGGAATAATTAAAGAATAGAGGGCATCTGAAGGACTACCTTCAACCTGAAAATTTGAAATCGTTAAATCATTATAAGTATTAACACCATTTAATTGTTTTTTCTTTTTTGAAATTTCATATTTCCCATAAAGACCTTTATTTCTAATTTTATTTTCTATAATACGAGTTTGAGGAGGAGTTATATTAAATTCAGAATACTTAACATGGTATTTGTTGGTATTCCAATCAATGGTAGTATTAATTGTTTCTTCTGATTTCACATAATGTGATTTTATTTTAGTAGCCTGAAGACTATTTTTTATTTCATCTAACACTTGAAATATACTGTTTTTATGAATCTCACTAATTTTTGAATTTTCATTTATATTGAAAGTAGTTAGATTATTACCCAAGGTATCAAATGAAATTGATAGAAAAAAATTAACATAACCATTATTGCTTTCATCGATAACAGTATTAAGTTTAGATTCTAAACGAGATATAACAGTTTGATAACTATTTTTATCGAGATTTTTATAGGAGTAAACTTTTTCTCTATTATTTACAATATTTAAAATTTCTTCTAATTCAATTATTTTAATTAAAGCAATCTCATTAGTTGAGTCAATAACTAATACTTTTTGATATGAGTCTAATGATAATTGAAATTTTTCAGCATTATAATAATTACTTCCTTGATCTAAATAAAATGCAATAGTACTAATACGTTTTAATTCTTCTATTTCATTAGATTTAGATACCATCATAGTTTGATAATATTCTATGTCTATCTCACCCAAATAATCTATTTCTATTGAATCAATAACAACTTGTATTAAAGTAATTTCATCAAGTGCACCATTATAATCTTCAATACTTATTAATTCAGAAGTTGTTAATAATATATTTTCTAACTGTAATTGAATCGCAGCTATTTTTTGCTGTCTCTTCATAGCGGCTGCCTCAAAAATTTGCTTTCTCTTTGTTTCGTCTTTGATATTAGTTATTTCAATAGAATGATCTCGTGAAGAATTTAAATTACTTTTAAATAAAATCGATAGCGGATTTTTTTCAAATAAAATTTCCTCTACTTGTGCTTCATTTATTGTTTTACTTTGTACAGTATAACCGGAATTTTGAATTAATTGAAAAAAGAAATTATAGAAATATTTATCTGTTTCTATATTAATCTTGTTTTCAAATCCAATTTCTTCATAATCCCAAATTGTTACCCTATCTTGATACTTAGAAAAAGTATATTTAAACACATTATTTCCATATTCATCAAAAACAGATGCAGCTGAAAGAGTATTCCATCCTTTAGTTTCTAAAAAAGGGCGCACATTTTCAACTTCTAATAAAGTAAATACAAAATCTCTCTTTTCCTTATTCTCTTCACTAACCTCTTCCTGAGATATTATAATCAGTGGTAAAAAAAATAATAATAATAACTTCTTCATATTAAAGACAAAATTAATAATAAAACAATCAATTATTTAAATTAAATATATTTTATTAATTTGCCCTCATATTTAATTTATATTCAACTACATATGAGAAATCTTCTATTATTTAGTGTGTTCATCTTTTTATTCAGCTGTGAAACTTCACTTGAAAAAAATAATCCTATAGATGGTCTTGAAATCATATGTTATAGTGGAAGTGCTGAATCATCTAATTCAATAAGTATAAATGGACAAATTACTACCAATCAATACACTGGCGTAATTAATTATGGGCATTGTATAAAATCCTTTCCATTTGAAGAAGATGATTTTCCTCAAAATAATGAAAATTCATTTGAAAATTTCTGGGATCAAAAATCTGAATATGACAGTGGTGTATATACTGAACAGAATTTCACAACTAACTTCAATAATTTAGAACAAGAAACAAGTTATGTTATTGTTTCATATGCTAAAATTTTAATAGTAGACGAGCTTTCTTACATCTATTCAGAAATTGAAACTATTGCTACTTCGACATGTAATAATAACGAAATTATTGGATGTGATAATGAATGTGTATTAGCAAGTTTATTAGGGAATGGTCAATGTGATGATGAATTAAATTGTTCAATATATCAATGGGATGAAGGAGACTGTCAAGTCGGATGTACTGATTTAGATGCATGTAACTTCAACCCTAGTGCAACAATATCAAACAATAATATGTGCTATTATTGTTACGAAGATAATTGTAATGATTATCCCGAAAATCTTTATAACTGTGATGGTAACTGCATAGTAGATCTAGACTGCAACAATGATTGTGGTGGTGATGCAGAATATGACCAATGTGGTGTGTGTGATGGAAATAATTCATCATGCACAGGCTGTATGGATTCAAATGCATGTAATTTCGATTCAAATGCTACTATACCAAACAATAGCACTTGTTTTTATTGTTACGAGGATAATTGTAATGACTATCCCGAAGATCTTTATGACTGTAATGGCGAGTGTATAGAAATTAATGGAGATTGTGATGAAGATCCTATAATAATGGGCTGTATGGATTCAAATGCATGTAACTTCAACCCTAATGCAACAATACCAAATAATGATATTTGTTATTACTGTTTTGAGAATAATTGTAATGACTATCCATCTGCTTTTTATGATTGTGATGGTAATCAAATAAATTGTGGGACTGTTTGGTTTACATTTGATTGTGCACAAGACTATTGGGGAACTACATATTGGGAATTTCAAAATGAAGATGGAGAGGTGCTTATTAGCGGTGGCTGTGCAGAAGGAGATGGTATGCCTTATTCACTAGATGAATGTATTCCAACTAATCAATGTTATTCAGTTTATATGTATTCGCAGAATTTTTCAGGATGGCCATTAGGAATGGTTCTATATGTTGGTGCTCCTAATTACCAAGGTGCTACCTTTTCTTTACCAAATGGATATAATAATGAAACTTTTCCTGCACAATGGTGCTGGGAAGATTTTAACGATTGAAGCCTAAATTAATTATTTCGCAATTATCAACTACCATCTATAGCTTAGATTAATATAAGGGATGGTTATAAATCTAATACTGCTATCTTTATATCTTATAGTTGTGCTTATACCCAAATTGATAAATTCTTTTTGTGGAACTGATGCAAAATTAACTCCTAATTTATTTATATAATTTTTTATCAAATGAAATGGCTTTAATATCCACATGAAAGGATGTGAGCCAATTAATTTGCTTCCATAATAATTAGAATGATTAACCATAGGAATATCCATACCAATTGAAATACATGGTGCGATATAATCTTCCCATTTACCTAAACTATAAACCCCCTTCGTTGCAATTGAAGTATATAATGTTTTATTTAGACTAGATTCTAGAAGATATTTTTTTAATCCTAATGATATCGTATGTTGAAATATATTTGTTCCAAATGCAACATAGTATTCAGTATGTTTCTCATAATTTTTATTTCGAAAAATATTTCTTGAGTAAGAAACTAAGCTATATCCAGTATTATGGTTAAAAAAACCTACAGAAACATGTTCTTTCTTCCAGTGAATAGGGTTACTGTCAAACCTTGATTGAGTCAATCCAATAATTGGGATTAATAATAAAAAAAATACTTTATTCACAATACAATTATTTATCTAAATACTTATTGTAAAGTTTTGTTTGATGATTTTCAAGAGGAACTTGTCGGCCTAATAAAAATAAGTGTTCAACATTATTAGAAACAACATCTAAAATATCACCGGACGAAACGAAAAGATTAGCATCTTTTCCTTGTTCAAGAGTGCCTGTTCTCTCCTCAATGCCTAAAATCAAAGCTGGATTTAATGTAATTAACTTTAATGCTTCTTCCTTACTAAATCCGTAATTAACAGTTGTTCCAGCTAAAAAAGGTAAATTTCTAGAGCCCATTCTTTCCATATCTCCATGATAATCTAAACAAAATACAATACCAGCGTCCGCTAAAATTTTGGGTGTTTTAAAAGGCTGATCAATATCTTCATCCTGATGATTAGGTAAACTATGAATACGTCCAAGTATAATTGGAATATTATGCTTAAGTATAAAATCTGTAATTCTCCATGATTCAGAGCCACCTACAATAACAATATTTCTAATCCCGTAACTTGTTGCAAATAAAACAGCATCTTTAATACCGTTAACAGTGTTAGCATGTAGATATAACTTTTTATCTCCTAAAAATACACTTTGCATAGCCTCCAATCTTAAATCTATTTCTTTATTTGCTAATAAATTGTACTGCTGAGCTGATTCAAAAAATTCATGCAATTCGATAATCGTCTTTTTTCTTTTTTTCTTTTTATGATCTTCCTTATCATCCTCTTTATCTTTAGCGGTAAAATCATGACTATGTGTCCAATGACCTCGATGAAATTCTTCTGGCCAATAAATATGTAATCCATCGTCCTGCAAATAAGTTGCATCTTGCCAATTATTACCATGTAATTTCATTACTGAAGAAGTTCCACCTATAACACCACCTCTAGGAGTTACTTGTGCTAGCAAAATACCATTTGTTCTAACTGTACTTACAACAGTTGACTCGGTATTATATGCAATTTGTGATCTAACATTAGAATTAAAAAGACCAACTTCTTTTTCATCACGACTTGCTCTAACTGCATCAATCTCTGCCAGACCAAGGGTAGTGTTTGGTAAAATTAAAGACGGATAAATATGTTTCCCTTTAACATTCAATATTTTAGCATCAGATATATTTAAATTAATTGTATCTGAATGACCGATTTGAATTATTTTACCTTCTTCAATAATAATTGTAGAATTCTGAATAACTTCTCCATTACCAATATGTGCAACACCACCTAATAGGATATTTGTAACTGTGTTTTGCCCAATTAATAATTGGGTAAAAAGTAAAAATAATATGAAATTATATTTCATCATTTTTGATTTTTGATCATTTTGTTTAAAAGTCGTGATTTTTCAGTTTTAATTATTTCTCTATGTTCTAAATCTTGCTCAATAGAATAATAACACCTTCCGTCAATAAATGTTTTTTCCACCTTTGAATACATCGATAAAGGATTAGATGACCATATAACAATATCAGCATCTTTATTTTCTTTTAGACTACCCACATACTGATCTATTTGTAACATTTTAGCAGGATTTAAAGTTACTGATTTCCAAGCCTCTTCATAAGAAACATGTCCATACTTAACTATCTTAGCAGCTTCTTGATTCAATCTCCTTCCCATTTCTGCATCATCTGAATTTATTGCAGTATTGACACCAGCATCTATTAATAAAGCTGCATTATAAGGTATTGCATCATTTACTTCATATTTATATGCCCACCAATCAGAAAAAGTCGAAGCATTTGCTCCATGTAATTTTAATTGCCCTGCTACTTTATAACCTTCTAGTATATGTGTAAAAGTATTAATCTTAAAATTAAATTGATTAGCGATGTCCATTAACATTAGAATTTCTGACTGAACATACGAATGACAAGTAACTAATCGTTTTCCATCCATAATTTCTACTAAAGCATCTAGTTCTAAATTTTTTCTAGGTTTTTGAAGCTTTTTATTTTTTCTATATGCTTGATTATTTTCTTTATATTCTTTTGCTCGTACAAATGCATCATATATTATTTGCTCAACCCCCATTCTTGTTTGAGGAAATCTAGTTCTATATTGACTACCCCAATTTGATTGTTTGACATTTTCACCAAGAGCAAACTTAATGAATGGTTTTGCTAAATGATACTTTAAATTTTCAGCCGACTGACCCCATCGTAATTTAATTATTGCTGATTGACCACCAATCGGATTTGCTGACCCATGTAATAATTGAGCAATTGTTACACCCCCCGCTAACTGCCTATATATATTTATATCATCCGAATTAATCACATCACCAATCCTAACTTCTGATGTTACGGCTTGTGTTCCTTCATTAACACCTCGACTTATAGCAATATGAGAATGCTCATCTATAATACCAGAAGTAATATGTTTATTGGAAGCATCGATTAAGACAACATTTGAAGGTGATTTGAAAATATTTAAATTTATTTTTTCACCTACCGCAAGAATTTTTCCGTCTTGTATAGCAACATCACAATTCTCAACAATACCAGCTTCTTCATTCGTCCATACAGTAGCATTTATAAATAAAATTGATTGCTGAATAGGATTAGATTGAAGACCATAAGCCATATTTGGATATAGTATTTTACTATGTGTTGAAATTGAATCGGGATTAGAAGGAGATAATTTATTATCTGTACTAAATTTTACTAGCTGCCATGTATTCCAATGACCTAAGGAATCATATAACTCACCATAAATTAAAGAATCCGAAAAAGTACCATTAAAAAAAATACCATTTTTAATAAAGGATATTTGTTTATTAAATAATTTGATATTATCAATACTCTCTTTTTTTGAGGTGTCAGCTTGAGCACATATTTTATTATTTTTTACAAAAAAACTAATCTCGTTTCCTTTATTTCCATCAATAAAAAAATTATATTTTCCTATAAGTTTTTGAATGTTTTTATTATTCACCACAAACTTTTTACCATTTATCCAATTCTCATATATGAGAAAATTGTTTGAAAAAAGATCACCACTAAAAATTAAAAAATTAGCTTTTTTACCCTTTTCTAAAGATCCTGTCTGATTATAGACATTTAAAAAATTAGCTGGGTTATAAGTCAGTGACTTTAATATTTCATTTTTATTCACACCTGTAGAAATTATAGTTTTCAGGTTTTTATAAAAATCTGAAAAAGAGTCTAACCCATCTAAGGTTAATGCAACATCGATACCATGATTAACTAAGATTGAAAAATTATATGGAGCTGTTTCTGCATGTTTTAATGAAGCTAAAGAAATATTTAAATTTTCATAAGGATCAGTATTAATTTTAAGCTTATCGAAATTAATAGGGACAATTAATGGAATATCTAAATTTTTTAATTCTTCAACTCTCTTATATTCATCTCCGTTAGTTTTAATTATATATTTTTCTTTGAATTCATTGGCGATTTTATTTGCTCTAAAAATTGATTGGTAATTACTGACTTCAAAAATTTTTGGCAAATCTCTTTTTATATTAAATGCTCTTAAAGAATTATTATAAATATGTTTTTGACCATCATACCAATCAGCATCATAATATGCCTGTCTTATAAGAGCAATTGACCCCATTAAGGAACTTGGATATTTTGTCTTTGATGCTCCTTTATTAAATGACAAACAAAGTGCAGATTGATCAATTATTACTGAAGAATGTGGCTTGTCATAAGATAATGAAACTAAAGTTGAAGAACCTCTTATAATACCATCCTTATTCAAAGAATTAACAATACCAAAACCATTTTTGATAAAACTTTCTGCTTTATTTAAATCAATTTCAAAATTATTTATGGCATTAAATTCAGTATTAAGTGCTGAATTCCATGAAGATAATTCTATATCAGAAAAATTAGTTTTTTGACCATAATCGGTGTATATATCTATAAAAGACGGACAAATTTTATATCCATTTAAATCAATAATTTTAGCATCATTTGGAATTTTAATATTGGACCCTACTTTAAGAATTCTATCATTTTTTATTAATAATGTAGCATTACTAATAATCTTATTATAATCGATATAAATATCTGCATTAATAAATGCATAAGTAATTTGATTAGTTGAACGAACTCCATTAATTGGAAAATTATCTTGAGCATAAGATGTTAATGGTAACATCAATATAAAATAAAGAAAAAAAAATTTAATTATATGTTTACATGAATCAAGCATAAATACATATTCAAAATAATATTTACAGATTTACAAAAATAGTTAATTTATATATATTTATATAAAAAAAAAATAGTCTAAACACAAACTAATTTTAACTTTAAATTCATCATATGAAATTCAATAATTCAAAGAATTTATTTTTGGAATGAAGTTTTTATATTTAATTTTGAGTTAATATTAAAAATAATACTATGAGATATCTATTATTTGTTACTTTAACTATGGGAATGTTATTATTTTCTGCGGGACAAAAAAGAAGTGGTTTTGGTTTTCATGCCGGAATTAATGTCACAGGTGTTTACGATAATACAAACGGTTATTACGATGGTCTCGATCCGCTTGATGGGTATGAGGCTGGTATAAGATATAATTTAAAATTTGGTCCACTAGGTATTTGTGCTGAAGCAAATTATAAATCTTTAAATTATAATGATCCTCCCACATTTTTATTTTTAGACGGAATGTATACATATACACCTGGTGGAACTGTCAATGTAAATTATTTATCAATTCCGGTAGTAATGAAATTATATTTAGGAGGATTTAATATTCACTTTGGAGGACAAGTCTCACAATTAATAAACGGTACAAGTTCGCCAGATGGGCTACAAGATTTTTCATTTACTGATGACCAAAATTATGTTACACTAAATGGAGAAGAAACATGGATATGGAATGATATGGATGTTGCAGCAGTATTCGGATTTGGCATAGATAGAAAACGAGGCCTATACCTCACATTTCGTTCAACTGCATCTATAACACCCTTACTAAATACAGATGTGACAGATGCATATCTACCAGGGATAAATATCGATAATTTTTTAAGACTGGTTTCTAATTCATTTACAGTTGGATATAAATTTTAGATTTACAATAAAATTGCTATAGCTACATTTATCATATGTATTTTAACACTTCCATTACTAGGACTTGCAATTTGACTTGGTAAGTCTTCATTACTGGTGCCCCAATTATCTAATAAATGACGATATTGAAGATCTAGTAAAAGATTTTTATTTACTTTATAACATAAACCTATATTGGTGAATGGGTCAAAGCGAGAATCAATCGGATTAATATTTAAATTAACTATATTTTCCTCCGGCTTTTCAGAAAAATAAATAATATTTTTTTTATTTAACATAAAATCTAAACCCATACCAAAAATAAAAGAAAATTTATCAGTTAATTCGATATCAAAATTGATATCTGCGGATACTACACTATATATTTGATCAAATTCTAGATTTGAAAATAAATCAAAATCCTCTTTTTGTGTTACAGTATAGTATCTATATACTAATTCAGGTTTAAAAATTATGACATCCGACAAAACATATCTTCCTAAGATACTTGCTTGAAACCCAGGAGAAAATGAATTTATAAAATCAAAGTCATATGAATCATTATTGCCTGTAATTGTTGCTGTTGCTAAGCCCATTCTGACTCCAAAATTTTGAGAAACCATTATAGTAGAAAAGGTTAAAAACACTAAAAAAAAAAATTTATTTTTCAACATTTTTTTTAAAAGTATTTAATTGTTCAACTAATTCACCCCATTTTTTTTCCATCTCTTGTATCTTTTTTTTTTTGTGAATCATAGTTCTTAAAAAAATCTTGTTTATTTGTCAACTGCTTAAATAGGTTTGGATTAGCTAATTTCTCATCTAAATCATTTCTTGCAGTCTCCAAATTAGTAATCTCTTTTTCGATTTGACTAATTCTTTTTTCCAATTTTCTAATCATTCTATCACTTTCTTTTCTTTTTTCATATGATATTTTCTGAGAACTATCAATTTTATTATGTATAGTTTTAGTTTTATTCTTTAAGTTTAAACCCTCAAGAGTTTCTAATTCCTTCAATTTTAAAAATTCATTAATATCTCCTAAATGTTCTTTTATGCCTTTGTTTTTAAATTCATAAATTTTATTTGTTAGGCCATGTAAAAAATCTCTATCGTGTGAAATAATTATTAAAGTACCATCAAAATTGATTAGAGCTTTTTTTAAAATATCTTTAGATATTATATCTAAATGATTAGTGGGCTCATCCATAATTAAAAAATTAACCGGTGAAAGTAATAATTTACATAAAGATACTCGAGCTCTTTCACCTCCAGATAAAACAGATATTTTTTTATCTACATCATCATTAGAAAACAAAAATGACCCTAAAATATCTCTTACTTTTAATTTTGTAAATTCATTCATAGAATCTTCAATTGTTTTTAAAACAGTTTTATCAGGATCTAAAAAATCGACTTGATTTTGAGCATAATAACCTATTTTGACATTATAGCCCAGCTCTGTTCTACCTTTAAAATCAATTACATTCACAGCTATTTTAGCAAGTGTTGTTTTACCCTCTCCATTTTTGCCCACAAATGCTATCTTTTCACCTTTATTAATTTCTAAATTAATTTGGTTTAAAACTTCTAAGTCATTATAACTTTTATAAATATTTTTCATTCTAAATGTGACCTTACCACTGTGAGGAGCAGGAGGAAATCTAAAATTTAATTTTGTATAATCTTCTTGCTCAACTTCAATAACCTCTAATTTTGATAATTTTTTAATTAAAGTTTGAGCAAATGCTGCCTTGTTTTTCTTTGCTCTAAATTTATTGATTAACATTTTTGTTTGCTCAATATATTTTTCTTGATTTTTTTTTGCTTGTAGCTGCTTTTCCTGACGATCTTTTCTTAAATCTAAATACTTGCTATAGGTTGCTTTATAATCATTAATGCTAGAAAATGCTAATTCAATTGTTCTATTTGTAATTGCATCTAGAAAATTTTTATCATGTGAAACAAGCACAATAGCTCCAGAATAATTTTTTAACCAATCTTCCAACCATATGATTGAGACTATATCTAAATGATTTGTTGGTTCATCTAAAATTATAATATCAGGATTTTTTAATAGTATTTTTGCTAATTCCACTCTCATTCTCCAACCTCCACTAAATTCTGATGTCAGTTTATCAAAGTCTTTACTTGTAAATCCCAAACCTTTTAAAATTCGACTAATTTTTAAATCAACATCATATCCACCCTCCATTCTTAATGACTCTTCAACAACAGATAATTCGCTTAATAAATCCATATAAGATTTACTTTCATAATCATTTCTTATAGCAATTTCATTATTTATATCATTTAATTTTTTTTTATATAATTCTATATTGCTAAATACTTTTTTCATTTCATCAATTAAAGTATACTGATCAATAAAATCAATATCTTGTTCCAGATATCCAATAACTAAATCATTAAATCTAGAAATCTTTCCTTTATTTGGTTCCAGGTTACTAGTTAGTAATTTTAATAAAGTTGATTTACCAGAACCATTTTTTCCAACTAAGCCGATTTTATCTCCTTTATTTATCATAAAAGAAATACCTTCAAATATGTTTTGAGCACCAAAATAAAGAGACATGTTATCAACAGATATCATAAAAATATAATGGATTTATATTTTTTGCCAACTGAGAATATTCCCAGCTAAATCTTCTGATATAAAAATATCATTAGTTAATGAAATGATTTCCTGCGATCCAAAAGGGGAATAATTAGGATATATATAATTATCATACCCGGAAGCTGGGGTAGTGAAAACTAACTTATTTTGACATAGATTGATTGACCAATTAGCTTGAGGGAGAGGGTCTGAGAAGCTAGAAGGTGTTGTAAGCACTTGACATGTTTTATCGTCATTAAATATGAAATTAATTGAACTAAAAGTGTCATTTAATTCACAATCCTGATTTACAGAAATTGAAAAAATACAAGCACCATAAGAATCTTGCATTGAAGTTAAAATCCAGTTACCCACTAGTAACGATTCTTCATAAGTTGCATATATACAATCCTCTGTTTCAATACCATAATTGCAAGCTGATGAATCGGTACAACCTTTATCGCAGCTAACAAACGATAATAAAAAGACTACCAAAAAAAACACTAATTTTCTCATAAATAAAGTAATTAAATATATAAAATTAATTTAATACATCTATGTACCCCCTATTATAAAAATCTCCGTCTAAATAACTAAAATTATGTTTATTCAATACATTTATTACAATTTTCTTCATAGCATTAGAATTACCTGTAACTATCTTTATAGGTAAATCTTCTTGATATTTAAAAATGAAGTTTTCTACTAAAACTTCTACATCTGCATGCTTTACACCATGCAAATCTAATTTGAATTGTTTTGGAATTTTTTGTTTGAATCTTTTACTCATAATATTTAATGATAAAAACCTAAGCAAAAATTTTACAAGGATTTAATTTAAATAAAATTATATATTTTTAGGTTTTTATAATATATATTTATGAAATATGAATAATTCCTATATTGAAAAAATAAAGAAAATAATTAATACATCTCTTTTTAATAGAATTTTCTATTGGAAGAATACTATTATCTCCTTAAGCGAAATCAAACAATACTTAGAGCAATACAATCAAATAAACGACAAAATAGATTATTTAGAATCTGAAATTACTAGTTTAAAAATTGATAACAAAGCAGAACTTAAGATGTCTGAAAATCTTAAAACAAAAATTAAAATCCTTGAAAATGAAAAAGAAGTTCTTTCTCCTTTAAAAATAAAAAATATAGAGCTTACAAATGAACTGAATAAAATGAAACAAGAAGAACATTCTAAAGATTCAGTCCGTGATGCGCAAATTGCTAAATATGAACAATTTGAAAATAATGCTAGAGAAAGAGAAGAGGCAATAAGAAAAAAACAAGAACAAGACTCAATACAAAAAGAAGAACTTTTAAGAAAAACATGGCAAGATCATGAGGAAAATATAAATAATACAATTAAATTAATTTGTCAAGAAGAAGCAATTACATATGTAGATGAATGGCACCATGATAAAAAACCTGATAATGTCATCAAAATATGTAATGAATATATAGTATTTGATGCAAAAAGTCCTCTAAAAACTCATATTCTAAGCAATTTTCAAACATACATCAAAGACCAGGTAAATAAATTGTCTAAATATGCGAGCCATAAAGATGTAAAAAATCACTTATTTTTAGTTGTGCCTGATAATACAATACATGCATTAAAAATGCTAACATATAACGACTCAAATTACTGTGTACACATTATTTCACAACAAGCTTTACGCATAACAATGTGGTCATTAAAACAAATAGAATTATATGAATTTGCAGATAAATTATCACCAGAAGATAGAGAAAATCTTGCAAGAGTTTTTGCTGGTTCACAAAGCTATATAAAACGAAGTATTCAAATTCATAATGATCTAAATGAAAAAGGCTTAGATTTAATTGAACAAAATATGAAGTTAATTTCAAAAGATAGTTTAAAAAGTATAAAAGAAAATGCTATAGAATTTGAAAAAGGAGATATCTTAAATGTAAGCAAACAAAATAGAGGGAAAATAATTGATTTAGATGAAGAAAATAATCGACAAAAAGAAATTAAATTTAAAGCTGAAACTAGAACAATAATAGCACCTGACAAAAAAAATATTGACACCAATTAATTTCGGGGAAAGTGTATATATAATACAAGGTTTTATATATTTATATGTATAATGAAAAAGTTAATCTACATTTTTATATTTTATTTGATTTTAAATTCTGAATCAATAGCTCAAAATACTAGAGGTGAAATAGGTTTTTGGTCAACTTATGACTCCTGGGTTCATATGGATCCATTTTATATTGATGAGCCAAATACTGATGTTGATAACTTTAGACCAGTAGAATATGAGCAAAGAATAACATCTCTTAATTTAGGTATATCACAAACATTGATGAAATATAAAATTGGCTGGTTTGGAGTAGGTATTCACTTTACTAGACGATGGAGCAATAGAAAACATATCAAAGACGGTGATGCTTATTTTGAATCTGGGGCTCCAATGACCCCATATCAAACAAGAGGTGACTATATTAATTATAATACACGACTATTTTATTTTACCGATTTCGGTGGTGTAAAACCAGCAATTGGGATAGGTGGTGAATTTAAAATTGAACAAATTAGCAGTAGATTTATTTATATTGATAACCAAACCAATGCGAGTGCAAATCCATACTTTTCTATTCCGGTTGATGAACATATAGAACGGCGATTTGCTTATTATCTATTTACAGCTGTAGAATACAACCCCGTAAAACACTTTTTTATCCGACCAGAATTGAGATTATATTTTAATGAAATTGAAATTGATGAAAAAATGTTAATTAAAGATCAAACTGATGAAGCACAATTAAGGCCTATGATAACAGGTCGACTCTTTTTTTAGAAAATGAAAAAATACTTTTTTATATTATTACTCACACCGCTAATTAATCTTAGTCAAATTGGTATTAGTGTTTCTGGTAGCAGCCAGTTTACTACTGGTCAAACAATAATACCGTTAATGAATGGTGAATTTGAATCTGTTAATTATGAGTTGAGAAACAATTCTATATCACTTGATTGGACTACAGGAAGGCGATTAGTAATAGGCGAAATATGGTGTGTCTTAGGAGTAAAGTATGCTATAACTAATTCAAAATACAATTCAAATGAACTTAATTACAATATTGCTAATTACAAACTTGTAGAAAGAAGATTAATTCCCAGTCTTGCTATTCAATATGTGTTAATGCAACGAGGATTCTTCAGAATCTATTCCAGTCTTGGTACTTATGCTATTTTAGAAAATTTAAATCTTAATCAAGATAGCTCTTCAGATATTCAAGTCCAACAGTATAATAGCCTTATTCCATTTATAAGAACAGGATTAAAGTTAAGTATGGGTAATTTTACTATTAATCCTTTTATAGGTTATGAATTTGAAACCATATACTTTGATACTCTAAATGAGATTTCATCTGCAGACATAGAAAATGCAATAAAAAATGCCGGAATTAGAACAGGATTAAGGTTCGGGATTTTATTTTAAATTACTCTTCGTAATAATCCAAAGATGAAGCAATTGTAAAATAATCAAAATTTTCTATTATTGGTCCTGTTGACAATAAAATTAAATCTATATATATATCATCACCATCTTCACCCGATTTAAATAGACTACCACTTTGACCAGGAGAAGCTATAATATCAATAACACTAAATTCACCTGGTAATGGATGTGAAACATTATTATGATCTATATATGTAAAAGGATAACTGCCGGGATTTGTTTTATAATATACATCATATTGTATAGGTTGAGGAATATCTGGATTTTCAATACTGAAATTTATGGGTGTTAAAATTGATCTAATTCTTAAGAATATTTCTCCATCTTCACCATCACCACCGCAACTAAATAACAAAGAAATAAAAAGGAATAAAATAATATTTTTAAAATAATTCATATATGCAATTTAATATATTTTTTACAATTCAAATTAATTGTTTAAACGCATTTGATGTATCGAGCGATAACCTCCATAAATATTTTTAATTTTTTTATAACCATTAGCTTTGAGGATAGAAGCTGCTATCATCGAGCGATAACCTCCTGCACAATATATTAAATACTCTTCTGATTGATTTAATTCAACTAGCTTTTTCTGAATTTGACTCAGAGGAATATGTAAAGAGTCTTTTACATATCCAACAGATAGCTCATTTTTTTTTCTAACATCTAACACATTAATACTTGTATTAACGAAAAGATTTTCCTGAGGATTAAGTGACTCTATCATATCAATTTTATTGCCTGAAAATAACCAATCATTCACACCATAAGTATAACCAATAATATTTTCATAACCTACTCTTGCTAATCTAGAAATCACTTCCTCTTCCTCCTCAGGATAGCAAATAATAATAATTTCTGATTTTGGCACAATTAATGTACCCACCCAAGGTGCAAACATACCTGTCTTACCAATATTAATGGATGAAGGAATAAACCCTTTTTCAAAATCATTAGGCATCCTCACATCTAATAAAACACACCCTCTATCAATTCCTTTTTGGACATCAATTGAAGATAATTTTTTTAAACTTGTTTGGAGAACTTTAGATATTGAAATATAACCTTCCTTATTTAATGTAACATCATGTTTAAAATATGCTGGAGCTTCAGGAATACCGTCTAAAATCATAGAAACAAAATTTTCTTTAGACATTTTTTGAAGAGCATAGTTATTATTTTTTTGTTCACCAATTGTCGAAGTTGTTTCGTTACTAATATTTTTACCACATGCTGAACCAGCACCGTGTCCAGGATATACAGTAACATGATCGGGTAATGTTAATAATACATTATGCAAAGAATCATACAAAAGTTTTGCTAAATCTGATGATTTTAAATGAGAATTTACTGCTAAATCTGGCCTACCAACTTCACCAACAAATAATGTATCACCTGTAAAAACAGCTTCTGGATAATCATCATCTGAAAGCAATAAATAACATACTGACTCTAAAGTATGCCCGGGAGTATGTAAAGCCCGCAATTTTAACTTACCAAAGGTAAATTCATCATTATCCTTACATGATATAATTTCATAGCCTGTTTCTGCCCCTGGCCCAAAAACAATTTCAGCATTAGTTAAACGCGATAAAGCAAGATGTCCAGAAATAAAATCAGCATGAAAATGAGTTTCAAATATATATTTCAATTTTGCATTTCTACTAGATAATAAATCAAGATATGGTGCAGTATCCCTAATAGGATCTATAATTATTACTTCACCATCTGACTCTAAATAATAAGAGGCTTGAGCTAAACAATCAGTATATACTTGTCTTATGTACATAATTAAAATAATTCAATAAATAATATCAATAAAGATAGTAACAAAAGTGAATATGAAAATAATTTTTTAATGATCTTAACATCAATCTTGTTAAGTAAATATATACCAATACTAACACCAATCAAAGACGACAATAATATGTACACAATAAAATCCCACCTGAAATCAAATCTAAAAATAGTGATTTCTAACATAATTGCTAATAATGAATTTAGCATAATAATAAATAAGGTACACGATGCGGCCTGCTTTATTCCCATACCTGCAAATAAAATTAAGGCAGGAAGAATAATAAACCCTCCACCTATACCTAAAATTCCGGTGAGTAAACCAACACAAATTCCTGTTAAAAATAATACAACAGTATAATTTCTGCTAACAGCTTTTAAGGGAGATTGAAATAAAGAAAGTGCGGAAATAAAAATTACAATAGAAAAAATAATCATTAATAAACTCTCCTTTGAAATATTTAATAATTTGATATAGTCTGGAATATTTGGAAAAAT
The DNA here is from genome assembly GCA_002714185.1 of Flavobacteriales bacterium. Classification (GTDB taxonomy): domain Bacteria; phylum Bacteroidota; class Bacteroidia; order Flavobacteriales; family TMED113; genus SP256. The sequence continues at coordinate 56,093 of PAWM01000012.1, forward strand.
ATAAATTCTTGAAATTGCAGTAAACAATAAAGTTGAGACAATAAATGATAATATTTTACTTATATGCATATTTCTACTTTTGAAATGTTTAATAGAGCCAAAAAAAGAAATAAGGAAAACTAATAATAAAGAATATGTGGTAGCTTCATAACTATTTATTTTAAAAATATAAATAAGAATAGGGATAATAATAATGGAGCCTCCTGAGCCAAATAAACCAAAAAATAAACCAGCAAAAACAAATAAAAAATAACCTACCAAATCAACCATAAAATAATTTTAAAAACATATAAATTATTGCACTTAAATAAAAAGTACTAGACTTGTATTATACAAATTAATTGAAAAAAATTATATAAATCATAAAAAGCAACTTTTTAAATAATTAATTTATAGATAACATGATTCTTATATTAGCTTTTTAGCAACGAAATAGAAAATTTTAAATTCACCTCATATTCTATAAAAAATAAGCTTTGTTAACATTATAATGTTAACAAGAAATCTATTTTTTTTGATTAGAATGACAATTTTGTCTGTATACTTGCAACATCAAATGAATATATGGGGGTATATTTATTCTGAAACTGAATAACTCACTAACTTTTCTATAAGTTAGTTTTATCAGCAAAAAAGTCCGTTTTAAAACGGACTTTTTTGATATCTGTTACTCTATTTATTTTGGATTAAGCATATTATTAGGGTCAACTAATTTATCGAATTCTTGATCAGTAAGGAAGCCTAAATGAATAGCTGCTTTTTTTAAAGTTATATTTTTAGAATATGCTTCTTTTGCAATTTTAGCAGCACTATCATACCCAATGTGAGAATTCAAAGCAGTAACTAACATCAAAGAATTATTTAAATTTTCTTTGATTCTTATTTCATTTACCTGAATACCTTTAATACATTTTTCTGCGAATGAAACACATGCATCTGATAAAATTCTTGCTGAAAAAAGAAAATTAAATGCAATCATTGGTTTAAATACATTTAATTGAAATTGCCCTTGAGAAGCTGCAAAACTAATTCCTGTATCATTTCCTAAAACCTGTGCACACACCATAGTCATAGCTTCACATTGAGTTGGGTTGACTTTTCCTGGCATAATTGAAGAACCAGGTTCGTTTGCTGGTAATATTATTTCACCAATCCCACATCTTGGCCCAGAAGCTAATAATCTAATATCATTAGCAATTTTATATAATGACATCGCTACCTGCTTTAATGCACCATGTGTTTCAACAAAAGCATCATGAGTAGCAATGCCTTCAAATTTATTGTTTGATACTTGAAAAGAAAAACTTGTAAAATCATTAATTTTATTGACAACCTCATCGTCATAACCTACTGGGGCATTAACACCAGTTCCTACAGCAGTACCCCCTATTGGTAATTCGGATAAATGAATTAAGGTAGATTTTAATGATTTAATACCATTATCTAACTGACTTACATACGTAGCAAACTCCTGACCTAAAGTAATTGGAGTAGCATCCATTAAATGTGTCCTTCCAATCTTCACTACAGTATTAAAAGATTCTGATTTTCTAAACAATGCTAATTTTAATTTCTCTAAAGACGGTAGAGTTTTATTAATAATCATTTTATATGCAGCAATATGCATTGCTGTAGGAAATGTGTCATTTGAGGATTGTGACATATTAACATCATCATTAGGATGAATATTGTATCCACAGTTCTGCTTCACTAAATTTGATATTACTTCGTTTACATTCATGTTTGTTTGAGTACCTGAACCTGTCTGCCAAATAACTAATGGAAAATGTTCATTAAAAGCACCTGATTCTATTTGATTACAAGCTATCTCTATAACCTCTTTTTTTTCTTCTGATAAATTAGAAAGCTTACAATTTGCATATGCTGCAGCTTTTTTTAAAATCGCATATGATTCTATAATCTCTACAGGCATACTGGCAGGTGCTCCTATTTTAAAATTATCTATTGACCTCTGTGTTTGAGCACCCCACAATTTATTTTTTGGAACTAAAACTCTACCAAGACTATCAAATTCTTCTCTCATATTCAAAATTATTTTTTATTAAACAAATCTAATACATTTATTGGAGGTCTACCTAATACTGCTTTATTATCTTTAATGACAATAGGGCGCTGCATTAATATCGGATACTCACACATTATATTAATATATTCCTCATTACTTAACTTTTTATTCTTAAATCTTTTTTTATATAACTCCTCTTCCTTTCTAATTAGTTCATGCGGATTGATATTAAGCATTTTTATGATTTTTTTCATTTCTTTTTTTGTAAGCTTATGTTTTAAGTAAAGTATAATTTCACAGTTCATATTCTGACTTTTTATAATTTCTAAAGTTTCTCTACTTTTTCTACATCTTGGATTGTGTAAAATTTTCATACAGTGTATTTTAATTATTTTGACCTTGCATCATTAAATATTCCTTAATAAATATTTCTAAATCACCATCAAGTACTTTTTGCACATTTGCTGTTTCTATATTCGTACGTAAGTCCTTTATCATTTTATATGGATGAAGAACATAATTACGTATTTGTGAACCCCATTCTATTTTTTTCTTATCATTTTCTATCTTCATTTTTTCAGCTTGTCTTTTCTCGAGTTCAATTTGATGTAATTGTGACTTTAGTAATAATAATGCTTTTTTCTTATTATCAAGCTGAGATGCTGATTCAGAATTTTCTATAATAATGCCTGATGGTGCATGCCTTAATCTGACTGCAGTTTCTATTTTATTTACTGCTTGACCTCCTGGTCCGCCAGCTCTAAATGTTTCCCAAGTTAAATCAGAAGGATTAATATCTATTTGAATAGTTTCATCAAATAAAGGATAAACAAATACTGATGCAAAAGATGTGTGTCTTTTAGCATTTGAATCAAATGGTGATATTCTTACTAATCGATGTACTCCTGTTTCTCCTTTTAAATATCCATAGGCAAAATCGCCTTCAAACTCTAATGTAACTGACTTTATTCCCGCAGTGTCACCAATATGTAAGTTCAATTCTTTAATAATATAATTATTTTTATTTCCCCACATTGAATACATTCTCATTAACATAGATGCCCAATCCTGACTTTCAGTGCCGCCTGCACCTGGATTGATAATTAGGATAGCATTCATATTATCCTCATCACTACTAAGCATATTTTTGAACTCTATTTTTTCTAATAAATTTTTAGTTAAGTTAAAATTTTCAACAATCTCTTCTTTTGCAACTTCTCCCTCTAAAAAAAAATCATATAAAGTTCTTAAATCATCAATAGACAATTTCACCTCATTATATCCATCAATCCATATTTTTTCTTTTTTAATTTTTTTCATTACTAATTCCGCTTCTTTTGGATTATTCCAAAAATTATTTTCTTGCGTTTTCAGCTCATATTTATTTACAATAATTAATTTTTCTTCTATTTTAAGATGATTATATAATTTTTCTAATCTTTTTTCAAACTGTTTAATTTCATCAATTGATATCATAGTTATTATAAATTAAATTATAAAGAATATAATGAAGATAAATAATTTAAATTAGTTATTAAATGTATTTATTTTTATTAAATAAATAATGATGAAAAAAAATAATTCAATAATACTTTTATTAATAGCTATTTTTAGTTGTAGCCTAGCACAAGGCATTACTATTATATCAATTCCCTGGTACTTTACCGATAATTTAAATGCTAGCTCTACCTTTTCATTATTATATGCTGGTGTTACATTTATCGGGTTATTTTGGGGATTGTATGCAGGTGTTATAATTGACTTTTATAATAGAAAAAAAATTCTTCTACTAATAAATTTAATATGCAGCATTATATTTTTTATAAGTGGATTAACCATCTATTTTTCTAACCAAGGCAACTCATTTTTATTTTTTTTAGCATTTGCAATTTGCAGTTTTTATTACACAATATTCTTTCCTAACCTTTATGCAATTGCTCAAGAAATATCAAGTAAAAAACAATATGTTACAATTAATTCTTTTATTGAAATATTTTTTCAAGCTACAACAATAATATCAGCTTTACTATGTGCTATCCTACTATCTGAAAGTAAAGATTTAATCAACTATTTTAAGCTAGAATTCCTTTCAGTCATTAAATTGAATATGGGTCAAATTCTAATACTAAATTCTATACTGTATTTAATAACATTCATTCTGCTATTATTTATCAACTACGTCCCCAAGAAAAAGTATAAAAAAATTAATTTTTATTCAACATTAAGAGAAATTAAGATTGCAATTTCTTTCCTAATTAAGAATAAAAAAATACTAATTTACGGAATCTGTTCTCAAGCTATTTTTGCATTCCTTATTGTAGAATTATTTACTTTACTTCCTTTATTTGTTAAAAATTGTTTAAATGAGAATATAATCACTTTTTCATTAGCAGATTTAGTATATGCTGTAGGTGCATTATCTGCAGGTATTATAACAGCAAAGATACTTAAGCACATAAAAAAAATACCCTATTCTATTTTTTTAATTATACTTACTGGATATGCATTTTTAATTATGATTTCACATCAAGAACTAAATATATTTTTTATAACCTCTTTTATTGTGGGATTAACAAATGCTAGTGTAAGAATTACTAGAATGAGTTATTTTTTTGAAACTATTCCTAATTATTTAATTGGTCGATCAAATACTATATTTAATGCAATTAACACAATAATAAGAGGATTTTTAATATTAATTTATTCATTAAGCTGGTTTTCTGAAGAACAAAATGTAGTTATTGGGTATAAAATTGGAATCTTTTTTTTAATCTTATTTGCTATACCTTTAATGTATCTTTGGTTTCAAAAAAAATTAAACTGAAATTTTTTCTCTTTTTTTATTTAAAAAAACATATTCAGATAAAGAGTATGAGTTATCTTCCTCCAACAATAAAATAGATCTATTTTGAATTGACCAACGCATTTGAAAAGATAAAAAGCCATTTTTTAAATATGCAATAATAAAAGGATGAGCTCGAAGAATAATTTTACCCATCACTTGATGAAGTAAAATATAATCCAATTTTTCCTTAATCTGATCAATTAATACAATTGGTGCTTCAATTTCACCTGTACCCTTACATGAAGGGCATGCTTCTCTTGTTTTAATAGTAATTTGGGGACGAACACGTTGACGAGTTATTTCAATAAGTCCAAAACGACTTGGTGGTAAAATTTTATGCTTAGCGCGATCATCTTTCATATGCTCTCTCAAAGTCTCCGTTAACTTTTTCCTATTCTCTGCTAAATGCATATCAATAAAGTCAACCACTATAATCCCTCCCATATCTCTAAGTTTTAATTGACGAGCTACTTCAGCGGCCGCTTGTAAATTTACTTCAAGTGCATTTTCTTCTTGAGTATCATGTTTATTAGTTCTATTTCCACTATTAACATCAATTACATGCATTGCTTCTGTATGCTCAATAACTAAATATGCACCTTTTTTCATAGAAACAGATTTACCAAATGAAGACTTTATCTGTCGTTCAATATTATAAAGTTCAAATAAAGATTTTTTAGCACTACATAAGCTCACAATATCCTCTTTTTCTGGAACATATTTTTGTAGATATAGTTGTACTTCTTCAAATAATTCTTTTGTATCTACACTAATTTTAGTAAACTGATCATTTAAAATATCTCTTAAAAGAGATAATACCTTACTTCTTTCTACTGAAATTAATTTTGGAGTTTTAGCACCTTTTAATTTTTTGTGAATATCAATCCACCTACGAATTAAATTTCTTAAATCTGTGTCAAGGTCAACTACTTTTTTATTTTTAGCAACAGTTCTTATAACAACACCAAAACCTTCTGGGACAATACTCTTTATCAATCTACCCAGCCTTTTCTTTTCTTTTTCATCTTTTATTTTTTGAGAAATTGAAATTCTATTTGAAAAAGGAACTAATACAAGAAAACGACCTGCTAATGAAATTTCTGAAACTACTCGAGGGCCCTTCGTAGAAATAGGTTCTTTCGAAACTTGAACTAAAACAGTATCATCTTTTTTTAACACATTTTCCATTACACCGTCTTTAGGTAATGCTTCTTTGAAATCAGTCTTTAATTGATTCCATTTAGATGTCTTCTTTTGAATAGTTTGATTAATAAAATCTCGAGAATAATTAAAATATGGGCCAAGATCATGATAATGTAAAAATGCATCTTTATCTTGACCAATGTCTAAAAAAGCTGCATTTAATGAAGATGCGACTCTTCTAACACGAGCCAAATATATGTCAAAGACAGAACAAATATTTTTTCCTAAAGGTAATTGATGCAATTCCATCAATCTTCCATCCTTTAAAACTACAATATTTATACTTTCTTTTGCAGATTGAATTACTAATTCAGTATTCACTACATTTTATCTTTAGAAGAAATAAAATACAAAGTAAAACACATTGAACAAAATCAATTATCAATGATTTCACTTATTTCTTTTTATGTCTATTTTTTCGTAAACGTTTTTTTCGTTTATGAGTAGCCATCTTATGTCTTTTTCTTTTTTTACCGCTAGGCATAATTTTAATTTTATTTCCTAAATTAATTACTATTAAATAATCAGATTGGATTATTATCTTTTACTCTATTAATAAATTTTTTTGCAGGCTTAAAGCTTGGAACCACATGAGCTGGAACAGTGATAGTGGTAGTAATATAGCCACCATTATGTCTTACAATATTTCTAGCTTTTTTAGCAGCTTTCTTTTTTACAGCAAAAGTCCCAAATTCACGTAAATACACATTTTCACCTTTTTCTAAAGAAGTTTTAACGGTATCCATAAAGGTCTCTAAGATAGAATGTATTACTTTTTTTTCTACACATGTTTTTAAAGACATTTGAGTAACTAAATCTGCTTTAATCATTACAAACAAATTTTTTATTATTTGAAGCCAAATATAATATTTTTATTAAATTCTAGACTAATTATTCCAAATTAAAAAAATTGACGAATCTAATAATTAAATGGTATAGATCTAATAAACGAGATTTACCCTGGAGAAAAACAAAAAATCCTTATTGCATATGGGTTTCTGAAATTATTCTTCAACAGACCCAAATTAAAACTGGAATTAAATACTATAAAAAATTTCTTAAAAAATTTCCTAACATTTCATCTTTAGCTAATTCAAAGGAAGAAGATGTCTTAAAAATATGGCAAGGATTAGGCTATTATAATCGGGCTATAAATATGCTATATACTGCAAAAACAATAGCACAAAATTATAACAATAATTTTCCTTTGTGCTATGATGAATTAATTAAATTAAAAGGGATAGGAGAATATACTGCAGCTGCAATAAGTTCAATATGTTATGATGAAAAAAAAGCTGTTGTTGACGGAAATGTATATAGATTTTTAAGTAGATATTATAATATTGATACACCTATCAATACATCATTAGGTAAAAGACAATTTCAAAATATCGCAGATAAGTTAATTCCTAAAACTGGTTGTGGAGAATATAATCAAGCAATTATGGATTTTGGATCACTTAATTGTAAAAAAAACAATCCTACATGCATTACCTGTCCAATAAAAAGAACATGCAAAGCTTTTAAATTAGGAAATGTCCAGCAACTCCCAGTAAAAAAACCAAAAAAAAATATAAAAACACGATATTTAAATTATTTATTTATAAACCAAAAAAAACAATGTATCATTCAACAAAGAAACTCAAAAGATATATGGAATAAACTATATGAATTACCTCTAATTGAAACAGATTGTAAAATAACATTCAATCAATTAAAATCACATATAATTACTAAACAATTTAAAATATTAAATATAAATTTTCAATGTCAATTTAATCATATATTATCCCACCAACGATTAATAATTTCATTTTGGGATATTAAAATTAATAATATCAATGCTAAAAAAAATTCAAAAAAAATACTGATAAAGGATATTAATAAGTATCCTTTACCTAAACCAATTGAAAAGTATTTTCATAAAGAACATTTAATTATTTAAACAATAAAATTTATTTATATATTTACTTAATATTTTTGAGAAAATTAATTTGAAATGGCAGGATCATTAAATAAAGTAATACTAATTGGTAATTTAGGGGCAGACCCTGAAATAAGAGAAATGCCTGATGGTACAAAAATGGCAAAATTTTCAATAGCGACCACCGAAAGGTATAAAAATCGAGAAGGAGAACAAGTATCTAATACTGAATGGCATAATATTGTTCTTTGGAGAAGAACCGCTGAAGTAGCCGAGAAATTTTTAAAGAAAGGTGATTCTGTGTGCATTGAAGGCAAATTAAAAACTCGGTCATGGGAAGATGAAAAAGGTATTAAAAAATATGCTACCGATGTACAAGGCGATAGTATGACTATGCTTGGCTCAAAGCGAGATTCTTCAAGTAATGAATCGAACAGTTACTCCCCACCTCAACCCAGCAAACAGGAAGAAGTTTCAGTTCAGGATTCAAATCAAACTCCCTTTAGTAATCATAGCGGTGACAATAATAATGCCGACCCTCTTCCATTTGAAGACGAAAAAATTGTTAATTAATTTATTATTTTGGATTCAGATCTTTTTAGTTATAATTTTATAACCCCTTTCTTTTCTTGTATTCTGCTTTTAATAGGTTCTGGATTAGTCTCAGGTTCTGAAATTGCTTTTTTTTCCTTGTCTCCTTCAAATAAGAATAAATTAAAAGAATCAAATTCAAAAAAACACAAACTAATTATTCAATTAATTGAATCACCTAAAATGTTACTAGCAACAATACTAATTGCAAATAATGTTATTAATATTGCTATAATTATTATTTCATCCCTAATTTTTACAAATTATATTTCATTTAATAATGTAATTTTAAATTTTATATTTCAAATTCTACTTACTACATTTTTGATTCTATTATTTGGAGAGGTGATTCCAAAAACTTATGCAAATAGGAATCCATTGTTAGTAGCTGAAATTATGGCGATACCATTAATATTTATGCAAAAAATACTATCCCCTCTATCTAATTTACTCGTAAAATCTACAAATTTGATTAATAATACAATTAGAAAAAAATCTTCGCTATCAGCACAAAAACTAACTAAAGCTATTAATATTACTTCCGACACGAAAGACGAAGAAAAAAAATTTTTTGAAGGAATTATTCAATTTGGGCAAACAGATGTCAAGCAAATTATGAAAGCTAGAATAGACATTGTAGCATTAGAAATGAAAAGTTCTTTTGAAGAAGTGATAAATATAATTTTAGATTCTGGATATTCTCGAATTCCCGTTTATAAAGAAAATATTGATCAAATAAAAGGCATACTATATATAAAAGATTTATTACCATATTTTGATATCAAAAATTATGATTGGCAATCAGTTATTAGAGAACCCTTTTTTGTACCAGAAAGTAAAAAGATTGATGACTTACTAAAAGAAATTAAAGAAAGAAAAATGCACCTTGTGATAGTAGTGGATGAATATGGAGGAACATCTGGCATAGCTACTTTGGAAGACATTATTGAAGAAATTGTAGGAGATATCAGTGATGAATTTGACCAAGAAGATATTATATATTCTAAAATTGCAAATGGCACATATATTTTTGATGGGAAAACTTCCTTAAATGATTTCTATAGAATTATGCATATTGATGGGGAAATTTTTGAAGAAGTTAAAGGTGAATCAGATACAATTGCTGGTTTTATTTTAGAAAGAATAGAAAAAATGCCCGAAGAAGGGCAATGTGTAGATTTTCATACATTTAAATTTACAATAGAAAAAATTAATAAAAAAAGAATTATTTCCATTAAAATAGAGTTGAAAAAATGAGAAAAATACATTTGTTGTTTATAATATTTATTATTTTAATTGCAAGCTGTAAAGAAAGATATTCTCCAAAACCAAGAGGTTATCTAAGAATTGATTTACCCGAAAAGAAAAATACCATAGTTTCACCTGAAAACTGTCCTTTTTCGTTTAACATAGCAGATTATTTCCAAGTACATTCAAAAGAAAATTGTTGGATTGATTTAAAATACACAAAACACAATGCTACAATTCATTTAACATACAAAAATGTAAAAGGAGATTTATTTAAATTATTAGAGGAATCACGAAATATGGTTTATAAACATACTGTAAAAGCAGATGCAATAAATGAAAAAACCTATGTCAATTTTACAAATTATACATTTGGCACCCTTTATGATATAAAAGGTTCAACAGCATCATCTGTACAATTTCACCTTACTGATAGTATTAATAATTTTATTAGAGGTGCTTTATACTTTCATGTTAACCCCAACCCTGATTCTTTAAAACCTATTATCAATTATATAAGACAAGATATAATTACGATTATGGAAACTTTACAGTGGGCAGAGAAGACTGTTTTAAAAGAATAGACACTTGCAATATAAGTAGAGAGGCAGCAAAAATTAAATGTAATAATTGCAAAATACCAATTAAACCATAATGTGACATTAAACTACCAGTAAGGATAAGTGATGTAACTATAAATATAATTCCTGAAATTTCAGGCAAGAAGTTAGCCCATTTTTTTCTATAATAAAAAACAATCCCAATATTAGAAATTAATACTAACAATGCAATTATTTTATGTGTGCTAAATACACTTGGTAAATATGCAATTAATGAAACTTTATCATAATCTTTGATTAAAATATCGACGGCTTCTCTGACTTGAGTACCTAAAATAATTTGACCTAATGAAATCAAAATAGCTAAAACAATCCATTTTTTTGCTAAATCACTATAGGAAATAATCCTTTCTATAGTCGCTCTGTAAAGAAAAAGTAACAATGAGATTATAAGTAATGCAATAAACATATGAATGGTTATTTTAAACGGCTCTAACACAGAGTATACCACTTTTGCTCCCATCAATCCTTGAAAAGCCATTAAAATAACTAATAAAAAAGTAGAAAATATTAACCACTTAACACGGGTGAAAATCGACACTAAAAGCAAAAAAAAACAAAATATGCCTGACACCAAACCTAATAACCTATTAATATATTCAATCCATGTATTATAAACATTGAAATCAAGAACATCATAACCTCTATCAGCATAGATTTCTTTATAATTTTGTGGTAACGCCGATGCATCCGTTGGTGGTATCCATAGCCCAAAACATTTTGGCCAATCAGGACATCCCATACCTGATCCTGTCATACGTACAAATCCGCCTGCACATATAACAGAAAAAATAAGAATAAGAGTTATTTTTGACAGACTATTATATAGCTGCAAATAATTCAATTTATTTCTTTTTTGAACATTTAGCCGAAGAACAACATCCTTTGGATTTATTATCACAATTAGAATTGGATTTGCCGGTTTTCTTACAGCATTGAGGCCCCTTAGTACAAGCTGCAGAATTTTTGCTGTCAGCTTCTTTTTTCACAAGAGATGCCTTGTATTTTTTTCCACCTTGGTAAGTGTTAATCATACTAACAATTTGTTCATCAGAATATGTGTTTAAATCATATTCAATAATTGCTTGCTTGTTATTAAAATCAACTAAGGCACTGATACCTTCATTCTTATTTAATTCTGTTTGCACATATCTAGCACAACCTGAAGCACAATGCAGCCCTTCAATCTTTACATTTATATATTTAGTATCTTGTGCAAATGAGAAACTAATTGCACAACATAAAAATAATTTTATAAGACTTTTAATCATAACTTTAAATTTTTATTATTTAACATAGATAACGTTTATATGAACAAAAATAGTATAGAAAAATGGGTATTACTACTAATTTTGTCAATAATTTGGGGCTCTTCATTTATTTTAATGAAAAAAAGCCTAGTCTACTTTAGTTATTTAGAAGTAGCATTTTATAGATTAATAATTGCTTTTTTTAGCCTATCTCCATTTTTTATATTTAGTATTCAAAAACTAAAAAAAATCATATTATCCCCATTTTGATTGTAAGCTTAATCGGCACTGTATTGCCCGCAATTATTTTTGCTTATGCTCAGAATTATATAAACTCCGCAAGTGCTGGTATGTTAAATTCATTGACACCAATATTTACTTTTTTATTGGGGTTAATTATCTACAAAAATAGATGGAGCAATAAAAGTCTTATTGGTATAATTATTGGCTTAGCAGGCAGTTATATATTACTGCTACCAACAAATACACACATATTACAAACAAAATACAGTTTGCTGATAATACTTGCAACACTATTTTATGCTTTAAGCATTAATACGATAAAAGAAAAATTATATTCTTTAAAACCCTTAGATATAGCAGTAATATCATCATTTATTTCGTTTATTATACCAGTAATATTTATACTTAATAATGATTTAAGCTATTCTTTAAATAAGATAAATCATAATTTCACCCCATTTATTTACATTATTATTCTTGGTGGAATATGTACTTCTCTTGCAATTGTGTTATTTAATTATTTGATACAAAAAACATCTGCATTATTTGGTTCTTCTACAACATACTTAATACCTGTTTTTGCAATTTTATGGGGGACAATTGATAACGAAATAATTAATACTCATGAGATAATTGGAGTAATTATCATTCTATCAGGTGTATTTATAATGAATTATAAAAAAATAGATTAGATGAGATTTTATTGTATAAATACTTTGTTTTACTATATTTGCATTCCTTAAAAAATTTTTAAACACAATGATTGCTGTACTTAATATTGATGGAAGACAATTAAAAGTAGAAAAAAATCAAGAGATTTACATTAACAAAATCTCTGGTAAAAAAGGTGAGAAACTAACCTTTAAAACTATTTCATTAATTGAAAACGAAAAATCTATTACTTTGGGGAACCCACTTGTTGAAGGTGCTGAGGTAAATATTTCTATTTTAGAACATCTAAAAGACGATAAAATTATAGTTTTTAAGAAAAAAAGAAGAAAAGGATATAAAATTAAAAATGGTCACCGACAGATGTTAACAAAAATAAAAGTCGACTCAATATCTGTAGGTAAAAAGCCGAAAAGCAAAGTTGAAGAAGTTAAAGGAAAAGAGAAAACAGCTGCAAAGAAAACAACTGCAAAGAAAACAACTGCAAAGAAAACAACTGCAAAGAAAACAACTGCAAAGAAAACAACTGCAAAGAAAACAAC
>PAWM01000013.1 GCA_002714185.1 Flavobacteriales bacterium
GACTACTGAAGCCTTTACAGCTACTAAGAATATGAATATCGTTAAGTAATTTTTATCGATAACATAAATAAGAAAAGCCCCTTGAATGGGGCTTTTTTTATAAACTTTTTCTAAAAATTAAATAAAGAACAAATCCAGTAAATAAAGCAATAAATCCTTTAGTAGCACCTAAATTAGTAGAATCTGCTATTAAGTGAGATTCTTGTAGCCAAGAAAATACTGCGAACATAATACCGAATGCAGAAATAAAAAGCCAAATTTCTTTTTTCATAATTTTTTTTTTACTTAAAATTATAATTTATATGTCAATTATTAATTAATTTGTTAATGATGAAAATTTTATATGGTATTCAGGGCACTGGTAATGGACATTTAAGCCGTGGACACTATATATATAATTTGCTACAAAAATATTCAAAAAATGTTGATGTAATAATTTCAGGTGAAAATTATAGTTTAATACCAAAATTTCCAATTAAATATAGAAATAAGGGTATTACTTTTTCAATTATAAATGGTAAAATTGACTATTTGCAGACTTTATTAAATCTAGATCTATTAACATCCTATAATCAACAGAAAGAAATCCCATTTAGAGATTATGATTTAATTGTAACAGATTTTGATCCAATTACTGCATGGGGATCTTTAAGATATAAAATTCCATCTATTCATATAAGTCATCAAGCTTCTTTTTTAGAAACTAATGTGCCAAGACCAGACCATAAAAATATACTTGGCGAGTATGTAATGAAGTATTTTTGCCCAACTAATGATTATATAGGTTTACATTATCAATCTTATGGTAAAAATATATCTGAACCAATTATTTCAAATAAAATACAAAATTGTGTTGTGGAATCAAATTCTCATGTTACAGTTTACCTCCCATGGTTTGAGGATAATTATCTCATAAATTTTTTTAAAAATTTTAATAATATAAAATTTCATATTTTTTCTAAAGACATGTGTCAAATTAATCATATAAATAACATTACCTTTTATCCTATTAGTGAAGATTTTTTTTTAGAAAGTATTAGGTGTTCATCAGGAGTAATTTGCAATGCTGGTTTTCAAACTTCATCGGAAGTCATTTATTTAGGTAAAAGACTATTGGTAGTTCCTGTAGAAGGTCAATACGAACAAATATGTAATGTTGCAGCCTTAAAAAAATTAGGTGTTTCATCAATAGATTCATTAGATGCTACTGCAATAGATAAAGTTAAGCTATGGCTTAATTCTAAGCCTATAAAAATTAAATTTACTAATTCACTAAATCTCCTTTTAGAGCAAAAAATAAATAATATTTAATTAAATAAATCTAAATATTGATCTAATGAATTAATTAAAATTTTTCTATCTACATCTAATTTAGATAAAATTGTGATACCAACAAGAGATGAATATATTGATACAGCAAGTTTATCAACATCCGTGTTTTGGCTAATACATTTTTTTTCTTTTGCTAAAATTATTTTCTCTTTTAATAAATTAGTTAAGAAATCTCTAGTATCATTTAATATTTTATAAACATCTTTATCTTTGCTTGGCAGTAACTCTGAATATGTATTTGAAATAAAACAACCTCTATTTCCATTACTTAAACATACTTCATTAATAACAAATTGAAATAAATTATTAAATGCAGCTTTATAATCTAGAGTATTAGAAAATAATTCATCAAACTTAGATTTTAATAATGATTTATATAATTGGTAACATTTATTAAATAAACCTTCTTTATCACCATATGTATCATATAAACTAGCTCTATTAACTCCGAGATGATGAACTAAGTCTTGAATAGAAGTGGAATGAAATCCTTCTTTCCAAAAAAGATGCATAGCTTCTTCTATAACAGCATCTTCATTAAATGTTTTATTTCTCGGCATGTGCTATTCTAATATACGGGGGTTAATTATAAATATAATGATAATTATCATGAATTACAAATGACTAACTTTAAGTATTTTGTAAATTTAACTGTTTAAGATTTAAATATATTTTATGATGAAAAATTTAACAATTGAAGATTTTTATTTTAAAGTTAAAATAAGTACTAGGTTTAGAGATTTGGATGCATTTAATCATGTCAATAATGCAGTTTTTTTAACTTATTTTGAAAATGCAAGGAGAACATTTTTTGATAGATGGAATATTAATTTAAATGAAAAATCTCTTATTGTTGCCTCAATTAAAATAGATTATATCTCTCAATTAAAACACCCATCAGAATTAATGATAGGACAAAGAATATCTAGAATTGGTAATAAGAGTTTTGATATTTTATCAATATTATTTAATAATAATAAACAAGTTAGTTCTTCAATAACTACAATTGTTTGTTATAATTTTTTAGATAAAAAAAGTGTGTTATTATATAATGAAATAAAAAAAGATTATAATCTATAAGTCTATATTTAATTGAATAGATCTTGATAATAATTAAACAAAAATTATTTTATGTAAATTTGTTTTAAATTTTAATGTTATGAATAAACTTTACCATATATCTATTACTTTTCTGTTTTTTTTAACTGTTAATATTTCATTGTCTCAAGTTATTATGGAATTTGAATGTAATGGTACTTTAATTTCAAATATCATTAATGATGTTAATGATGATGGTGTAATTGATAATTGTGACATTTTTGCGAGTTATGCAAATATGTGTGAAGAATATATAGACTATTTTATTGACCCAAATTTTAATTGTTCTGATTTTAATGAGGATAATGATTATGAATATGATGAAGATGATGATTTTGGTGGTGAAGAAGACGATAATGACAATAACTGGGAAGATGTATTTATTTTTGAATGTAATGGTGAGGAGATAATTATAGAGACAATAGATAATAGTGATTTTGTTGATTATGAATCATACATAGATTCAATATTGTCTAATTATGATTGTGAAGAATGGGGTGATGAAGACGATGATTGGAATGGAGAAGGAGAAATTTTATGGACAGATATAGATTTTATTTTATCTGATTGGGAAAACTTTGATTGGGATGCTGTCTGGGAAGATTTAGGTCTTAGCACATTGGTAGATTGGGATAATATACCATGGGACCAAATTATTGAATTTAATATTCTTGTTGATGATTTAATCTATTATATTAACTCTATTATATCAGGTGGTCAACCATTTAGTTGGAATAGTTTTCTAGCTTCACAGGGTTGTTATGATGATGATTTAGCTTTACAAGGAGGTTTAGCTGGTTTGGGTATCAATATTAATGGGTGTGTTGATGGCATTGCATATTTATTATCTGCTGGTTATGGTTGTTTTGATGCACTTAATATACCAGGATTATCCTTAGAGCCGATTATGCCTGCTGAGGTTTGTTGTTTAACTTGTGAAATTTTATATGGTTGCACAAATGAATGGGCATGTAATTTTGATGTAACAGCAACAATTGATGATGGTTCATGTGACTTCTCTTGTATTGGTTGTGTGGATAATGGAAACCAAGAATGGTCTCCATACCCAGGACAACAAGCATGTAATTATGATGCAGAGATAACTCTAAATATGACACCAGAGTTAGTTAATGAACTAGGTTTAGATGATACTTTAATGTGTGAATATGAGTCATGTGCTGGCTGTATGGATATAACTGCATGTGATTATGACCCAGATGCATCGATTCCTACAGAGTGTAATGATTATGGAGTTGTATGTTTTGTCTCTCCTTGTTCTATATCAATAGGTCCTGATATTGAAGGAGCATATTGTGTAGATGATTACTGTGAAGGATGTTGTGCATTATGGTATTCTCTGGATGGTAATTTAATATCAAATAGTTGTGATATTTCTAATGATAATCCAGCAATAGGTGTTTGGGATGATTATGATAATGATCAATATGTTGAAATTACAGAGGATGTTATCGGGTTTTACTCATTTCTTGAAGATGATTTTTTTAATTGTTGGTACTACTGGTCAATTGAATATATATATATAGGCAACGGAGTTATGCAAATACAAGATCCAGATTATGGGCCATCAGAAATAACTGCAGAGTTATTAGACAACGGTAATTTACAAATTTTAGATCCAGAAGGTGAAGTTATTTCAATGAGTCCATTAAATACACTGCCAGATTTAGAGCTTTGTAACACACCAACTAATGAAGGCTGTGAGGATTTTTTAGGTCAATGGTCATTTATTGCTCCAGGAACTAATTTAGAATTTGCATGGCTAGAACTGTATGAATCTGGAGGTAAACTTTATTTTACTGAGGAAGACAATGACTGTCTATCATTAATAATGATTTCATATGATTCAATTGAAGGTTCAAATGAATGTTCATTATTTATTGATGCTTTTGGAATTGGAACACCTTTAGCAACAGCATCATTAAATGATAATGGAACTATATCTCTTATATCTTTAGATGATCCAAACTTTCCTGAAACATGGACACCGACCATTTTTGATTCATCAACATTTGATTTATGTGATTATGGATGCACTGATTTATCAGCTTGCAACTATGATATAGAAGCAACTGAGGACGATGGCTCATGCGAATATATTAATCCTGGAGAATGTGACTGTTTAGGAACATTAGAATCAATATGGTATATGGATTGGGATAATAATGGTACTGGAAATGCTAATGATGGTATAATCATTAGTTGTGATCAGCCTGATGGTTACGTTGATAATAATGATGCATTATCAATTGATGATAATATAATTATTAAAGAATTAAATTGTATTACAAACATTATGGGTCAACCAATTAATTCATTAAATAATTCAAGTATTATGTTTTATTATTATAGTGATGGGTCAGTTAATAAAAAATTTATTATTAAATAGTGAAAAGAAATTATGCTAAGTGGGTTGGTGGAGGAATAGGTTGGATGTATGGTGGGCCTATTGGTGCACTTATTGGCTATCAATTAGGAAAATACATTAGTAAAAATTTTCAGTCTAGAGAGACATCTTTTGAAGTATCATTGCTATTGCTTTCTGCTATGGTTGTTAAAGTAGATGGTTCAATTAAANAAGAAGAACTTGATTGTGTACGAGCTTTCTTTATTCAATCATTTGGAAAATTTAAAGCAGATCAATATTTTAAAATATTCAATGAAATCAAACATAAGGAATTTCCATCTGTTCGTTCTGTGTGTTTAGAAATAAATAAAAATGTGAATCATAAAACTAGATTGCAAATTATTCATTTTTTATTCTCAATAGCAAATAGTGATAGACATATTGATATTAAAGAAATTAATATTATTAAAAAAATCTCAAAATACTTTTGGATTAATGAGTATGATTTTTCGTCAATTCAAGCAATGTTCTCAAAAAATAAAGACATTAATAATTCATATGAAATTTTAGGAATTAAAAAATCTGCATCAGACGATGATGTTAAAATAGCATATAGAAAAATGGTTAAGAAGTATCATCCTGATAAACTAAAGGATGTAAGTAATGATGTTCTTAAATTAGCTAAAGAAAAGTTTCAATCTGTTAAAGATGCCTATGAACACATAAAAAAACAAAGAGGTTTTTAATCATTAAATTGTTCTGAATAAGGCGTCGTTAAAATATGTAATCCATTTTGTCTGTCAGTAGCTAATATTAGACCTGATGGAAGATAGGGATATGCACCCCAGCACCCTTCAAACCCTTCACCCTCAAATTGAGGAGATGTATCATAATACGCAACTTCAACTAAATTATAAGGATCTGATGCATCTATGATAGTAACACCATCTCTATAATATGATGTTACAAGATAATGTCCGATAACATGTGTGTTGTGTGGAACTACATTATTAGATTCACTCCAAGATTGTATTAAGTCAGTGTTTTCTATATTATATATATCTGACACATCATATGCACCTATATAAGCCCCAGATACTTCATCTGTTGTAAATAAAGTGTTTCCATCATTTGAAATCCAACAATTGTGAGTGAAATTTGATGAAGTTGGATGAGAAGATTTTATAGAAGGATTAGATTTATCATTAACATCAATAATAGCAAAAACTCCCTCCTGTATAGCAGCTCCCCATAAAGTATCACCTCTTACCATTCCATCATGTAGGTAGTAATCATCAAATTCCCCTTCATAAGTTGGATTCATAGGGTCATAATTTAAATTTAATATCATTGCACCATATGGATTACCTCCAAAAGCATATAGGTAGCCATTTTCATCAATATATATATTATGAGCTTTATTAAAAAAATCAGTTGTAAATGAATATGTTTGACCTGTCATATCATTTAAATCTATTATAAGTAAACCATCAGTGCAATTATCACATACTACATAAGCATAATTTTGCCATGTTTTTATATCTCTCCAAATAGTTGTTGATCCTTCAATAAAAAAAACTTCAATCGGAGATTGAGGGTTTGTAATATCAACTACTGAAAAACCATCATTTGTTCCAACTAAAGCATATTCATTATCATTAATTGCATATCCCCATATATCATTAATGATTTCATCATATTCATAAATAGAAATTAATTCCATATCAAGATTTGAAGATACATATTCACATGAGTTATTATCTACATTTGCATCAGCATTATAATTTGAAGATGATAAATCTGTACATCCTTCTATTAATTCAATTGGAAAACAAACTTCAAAAGTTTGTGATTCTAATCCACAGTTTGAGCAACCATCTAAATTTTCATTAATAAATGATAATCCTCCAATATTTAAGACATTTCCTTGCCAACCATCACCATAAAGGTCAGTAACTATAATTGTATAGCATTCATTACTCAAACAAATCTCTCCATAATCTGGTGCACCTCCTGAGTAAATCAACTCATTTGATTGATTTTGAATTTCCCAATAAATTTCACTTTGCCATGATCCTCCATCACAACTATAATTATAGTTATTACAATTATTTAAGCATTCATAGTTATATATAGTATTTGTTAATAATTTTATTTGATAACCTTTACCAGGTTCTAAATCTATAATTGTATTAATACTATATTGTGGCCAATACACATTTCCGTCTCCATCTTTAATAATAATTAAATATTCTTGAATAGAGGAAAATTGTAGCTCTATTTGAGTGTTTATAGATTGCAAATATCCAATTAAGTTCCAACCTTCATTTAATGTAATTACATTATTACAATTAACTTTAGTTCCATTAATAACAAGAGTTTGTGTGCTATTTAATTTGATTTGATATGCTGAGCCAATAGTAAGATTACCAATTGAATTTAAATTATACTCAGGCCAGTATACATTACCATTCTGGTCTTTTATAATAACTATATCATCAATAATTGAAGAAAACACATTTTCCAATGAATTCTCATCTGGAACAATATAAGTTGAAAATATTGACCAGCCCTCATTAAATGTTATTTCTTGTGTATCATTTTGTGAAAATATTAATAGAGGTGTAAATAATATAATAACAATAAATCTATTCATATATATAAATTTACAAAATAGTAATAAGTATCTTTATTTAAAATTACTATAAAAATATGCAAAAATGTATATCAATAAATTATGATGAAATAACAGACTTTAATCTTTTATCACAAGTAGACAAAAATTTAATAAATAAAGCCATTTCTGCATCAAAATTAGCATATGCACCATATTCAGAATTTAATGTTGGTGCTGCTTTAATATTAGAAAATAATAAAATTATTATTGGTAACAATCAAGAAAATTCCTCATTTCCTTGTGGAGTATGTGCAGAGAGGGTTGCATTGTTTTCAGCTAGATCAATATATCCAGAGTTATTAATTAAAAAAATTGCAATAACAGCAGTTCCAAAAAATTTTAAACTACACAACCCTGTTGGACCTTGCGGACTTTGTAGACAAGTATTAATGGAATATGAAAAAAAACAGCAATCAGATATTGAAATTTTATTTTTTGATACAAAAAAAATTATTAAAATTGCAAAAGCAAAAGATTTATTACCATTTTTCTTTGCTGAAGATAAACTAAAACGTATTAATTAATAAAAATAAATTATAAAAATTATGAAATCTAAATATTTTATATGTGTATTACTACTTACAAATTTTATTATTGCCCAAAATCAATATATAAATCAAGTTTTGCTACTTAATGAAGGGTATGTTGATTTTTATACAGATGAAATTATTGAACCAGTCACAATTGGGGTGTATGACTATCAATCCAATTTATATAACACTGTAATTGAAATTGATAGTGCAAAATTTGCTTCTGATTTAATTATTAATGAAGAATATTTTTTTGTCGCTGCAGATAATAAATTATTAAAATATCACTTAGATACTTATGAACTTATTGCTGAACAAGAAGTTCCAGGGATTAGAAAGATAGCTGTATATAATGAATATTTATTTATATCTAAAGGAGATTATGATTTAGTTACATTTGGCCCTATTATTTTTGATTCTTATTTAGAAGTATATTCAATTGATGATTTATCATTTGTATCTGATTTTAGTAGTGAAAATATGGAAGGACCACAGTGGTCAACTGAAAGTATGATAGTTAAAGATAATCAATTATATATAGCAATTAATAATGCTTATGAATGGGGTAATTACAAAGGTTTAGTTGGAATTGTTAATTTAAATTCTTTAGAATATGTTCAAGAATTAGATTTAGGTGAAGATGGAAAAAATCCAATCAATATGTTATTAAAAGATGATAAAATTTATACTATTAATAATAAAAATTGGGATGGTAGCTCAGTTTCTATTATATCAACAGATTTTAATACTGAAACATTCTCTTTGTCTAATGTAAGTAGTGGGTGTGGAGTTTCAATGATAAGAGATGAAAATCTTTATTATCAAATAAGTACAGAAACTCAAATGTATAAGTTTAATTTACTTAACAATCAAGAGGACGGTGTTGTTGATAATTTAATTGATAATTATTATGCAATTTCTCAGGACCCAATCACAGGCTATATTTTTGCATCTGTAGCAGATTTTACATCAAATAATGATATTATTATTTATGATGAAAACAATAATAATATAAACTCGTTTACTGCTGGTGTTGCAACTGGAAAAATTGTTTTTGATGTTAGATCTGAAACAACAAGTGTTTTTGAAATTTATCCAAATACATCTGAAATTATAAAAACGGTTGATATTTTAGGAAGAGATACAAAAAAGGGAAATTTATTATTTGAAATATATAAAAATGGTGATGTTAATAAAAAATACATTTTAAATAATTATTAAAAATGTTAAATATAAATAATAGTACATCATTATATTGTATAATAATATTAGTTTGTCTTTTCTCTATTTTTTATTTTTCAAAACCGATTAAAACTAATATTATGAAAAATCAATTTGCATCAAATGGTATTAACTTAGATTATATGGATAAATCTATTTCTCCAAAAGATGATTTTTATCAATTTGTTAATGGTAATTGGATTGATTCAGCTAAAATTCCGAATGATCATAGTGTTTGGGGTGGTTTTTATGAATTAAGAAAAAAAACTGATGCAGATGTATTAGAAATTTTAGAAGATGCATTAAAGGACAAGTCAATTAATTCTAATAGTGATCAAGGAAAAGTTGTATCTATGTATGAATGTTTAATTAATATTGAACATAGGAATAAAAAGGGAATTTCTCCAATTTTACCGTATATAAATAAAATTGATAAAATTAATGATGTAACAACATTACAACAATATATGGAAAATGCATCTGTATATGGGGGCGGAGCTGATTTTTTTGGAATCTATATTGGTGCAGATAAAAAAAATAGTAAAATACATTCAGCCTACTTATATGGTGGAGAATTAGGCTTACCGGATAAAGATTATTACTTACTAGATAGTTTTGAAGATATTAGAAATAAATATTTATTACATATTGAGAAAATGTTTAATTTTCTAGGTTTGGGAAGTGAATTGTCACAAAAATATGCTTTAAAAATATTATCATTTGAAACTGATATAGCAAAACATAAAATGGATAAAGTAGAAAGACGTGATCCCTCAAAAACTTACAATCCTAAATCTATTTTAGAGTTAAAAGAAATTTTACCAATGATTAATTGGGATAATTATTTTTTAAATATTGGAATAAGCAATCTTGACACTGTTATTATATCTGATTTAAATTACTTTAGTCACTTAAATAGTATTTTTAATCAAAATTCTATTAATGATTGGAAAATTTATTTAAAATGGGGTCTTCTTAATAGTTCTGCAGGTTTATTAACTGAAGAAATAGAATATGTTAACTGGGAATTCTATTCTAAGACATTAAGAGGTGTAAAAGAACAAAAGCCTAGATATGAAAGAGCTATTGCATCAATTAACTGGTCAATTGGTCAGGCTTTAGGTAAATTATATGTTGATAAGAAATTTCCACCAGAGGCTAAGAAAACAGCCAAAAGTATGATAGATGATATTATTATTGCATTTAAAAATAGAATTGAAAATTTATCTTGGATGGATTCTCAAACTAAAATCAAAGCTATAGAAAAACTTGAAAAAATATCTGTAAAAATAGGTTACCCAGATAAATGGAAAGATTATTCATCATTAGAAATATTACCTTTAAGTAATGGTGGTTCATACTTTGAAAATAGAATGAATTTATCAATATGGAATAGACAAGAAAACATAAGTAAACTTCACAAGGAAGTAGACAAAGAAGAATGGTACATGTCCCCACAAATTGTTAATGCATATTATAGTCCATCTAATAATGAAATTGTTTTTCCTGCTGGTATACTTCAGCCACCCTTTTATGATTTCCAAGCTGACCCTGCAGTTAATTTCGGTGGGATTGGTGCGGTTATTGGTCATGAAATATCTCATGCATTTGATGATTCTGGAGCAGATTTTGATGGAGATGGTAATTTAGTTAAATGGTGGTCAGAAAATGATTTTAAAAAATTTAATGAATTAGGAGATTCATTAGCATCTCAATATGATAAAATTGAGGTGTTACCTGACCTATTTATTAATGGTAAGTTTACATTAGGAGAAAATATAGGAGACTTAGGTGGAGTTAATGCTGCTTATGATGGTTTACAATATTACTTATCTAAAAATGATTCGATTAATTTAATAGATGGTTTTACTCAAAAACAAAGATTTTTTATTTCATGGGCTACAATATGGAGGACTAAAATGCGCGAAGAAGCTCTTAGAACTCGTGTAATGACAGATCCTCACTCGCCAGGTATGTATCGTGGATATGTACCTTTGCAAAATATTCAGGCATTTTACGATGCTTTTGAAATCACCGAAGAAGATGAAATGTATTTAGCACCAGAAAAAAGAGTTAAAATATGGTAATGAAGGATTATATAAAAGAATTTCCTAATCATATCAGTGATGCACTTAGTATTGCAAAATCCATATCTTTAAATGAAATAAATAATATTCAGAATATAATAATCCTAGGTCAAGGAGGGTCAGCAATTGGTGGGGTAATAGTAAAAAATCTTTTAAAAGAGGAAATAAGAGATATACCTATAATTATCAATCAAGATTACACTTTACCTAATTTTGTGAACAATAAAACATTAGTTATTGCATCATCATACTCTGGTAATACTGAAGAAACTTTATCAACATTACAACAAGCAAATAATAAAAATGGTAAGATTTTTTGTATATGGTCAGGTGGAGAAATGCAAAATTTTGCTATAAATAACTCAATACCATATGTAATTATCCCAAGTGGTCGTGCCCCGAGAGCAATGCTTTGTTACTCAATTATTCAAATACTCTTTGTAATATGCAAAATTAATAAAAGTATTCTTTCTAAATATTTTAATCAATTAGAAAATAATCTTTTAGAAACAAGAAAATACCTAATAAGTTGTCAAGAATCAATAATTAATATTTCTTACAAAGTTGCATCGGATATAGGTAATAATATGCCTTTTATATATACTTATTCTAATTATGAAGGTGTTGCTATTAGATTTAAACAACAGTTAAATGAAAATGCCAAGAAGCATGCTTGCTATAATTTAATTCCTGAAATGAATCATAATGAAATTGTTCCTTGGATTAAAAAAACTTCTTGTGTCATTCCTATTTTTATTAATCCATCTAATAATCAATTCGATAGAAATATTAAAAGAATGGCATTAACTATAAAATCAATCAAGAAAAATGTTAAAAGTATTGTCGAATTAAAACTAAATAATAGTACTTATATCCAGCAATATTTTTACTTTTTACATCTTGTTGATTGGATTTCAATAAGATTGGCCGAATTAGATAATGTTGATCCTGATAATATTGAGTTAATTGATAAATTAAAGAAACATCTTAAAAAATTATAATGAAAACAATTCAAGAATGGTTTGATGAATATGGGAAAAGTCACCAAAATAAAACAAATAAAATAATACACTGGATTTGTATACCACTTATATTTTGGAGTATAATTTCACTATTATCATTAATACCACACTCTTATTTAGATATCTTTAATAATGATTTTTTAAATGGGCTAAGTCATTGGGGGACAATAGTCATTTTACTTGGATTAACATTTTATTTAAGATTATCATTGAATATATTTTTAGGTATGTTTGTGTTTTCAATTTTTGTGTTGATAGATATTTATTATGTAATACATTTATTTGATCATAGTAGATACTATGGTTTATTAAGTAATTTAAATATTTCTAGCACAACATTTTTACTATATATCAGTATTTTTGTATTTGTTTTTGCATGGGTCTTACAATTTATAGGACATAAAATTGAAGGAAAAAAGCCATCTTTTTTAAAGGATATTCAATTTTTACTAATTGGACCAGCATGGTTACTAGGTTTTATATATAAAAAATTTAACATCAATTATTAAAATAATTTAAAATGTATAAGTTTCTTTTTTTCTTTTTTATAAGTGTATTTTCTATTTCACTATCTCAAAATAATAATTATCGATCAATGAAAGGTGGAAGTAGTAATTCTGTAGAAATTTTTGGTAAAGTATCAGGTTTAATTAAAGATGAAGCAACTAAATTATCATTACCATATGCAAGTATAAAATTATTAAAATTGATTGATAATGAAAGAAGTCTTATTAATGGAACAATTAGCGACGAAAAAGGTCAATTTATTTTTGATGAATTAGAAATTGGCAAATACATCTTGAAAATTGAATATAATGGCTATATCACTACAGATGTTGAATTTGAAACTACAGGTAAAAGATTAAATAAAAATTTAAAAAATATTTATTTAGCTGTTGACACGTATTTCCTAGAAGATATTCAATTATCTACTGAAGCTCCAATATATGAAAACAAGATTGAAAAAATAGTTTATAATGTAGAAAATGATATTACACAATCTTCAAATGATGGTATTGATGTTTTAAGAAATGCTCCTTTAGTATCGGTGGATATTAATGATAATGTTTCTTTAAGGGGCTCAGAAAATATTAAATTTTTACTGAACGGCAAGTCTTCATCATTTTTAAACAATAATAATATTTCCGATGTTTTACAAACAATACCTGCTGAGCAAATAAAATCAATCGAAGTGATTACTAGTCCAGGTGCTAAATATGATGCAGAAGGTGATGCAGGTATTATTAATATAATTACAAATCAGAAAAATATTAAAGGTTTTAATACAAGTATTAATACAAGTACAGGAACTAGAGTTAATAGATCATCATTTAATTTAAATGCAGGTCAAAATAGATTTGGAATAAGTGCTAGTGGAAGTGCACGATACGGATGGCCTAGAGATGGAAACTTAGGTATGTCTAACACAGTATACGATGTTGGAGGCTCTATAATTAGTAATCAAACCAAAAATGGATCTTTTGTTGGAAATTGGTTAGGTTATAGAGGATCATTAGATCTTTATTATGATATAAATCAGTATAATAGCATAACTTCTAATTTACAATTTGGTGGATATAGAAAATCCAATGAATCTGGTGAAAATGTTACATATCAAGAGTCAATTTGGATGATTCCCACTCCAATCGAGTATTATATTTCTGATACTTCACTAAATATTGATACAGATTATGAAATGACACTTAATTATACAAAATCTTATGAAGAATATAAAGACCGTGAATTGTCAATTGGTATTCAGTATGGCTGGAATATTCGTAATGATAACAAGTCAATTGAACAAGTCGATTTTGAAGATGTATTAATAGATAATATTATGGATGGTAAGGGTTACGAACTAACAGGACAAATTGACTATATCCATCCATTTGGAAATGAAAATAAATTAGAATTAGGATTAAAAAGAATTAATAGATATACAACAAATGATTATTCAACAGATTTGTCAAATATTGAATTGATTAGTTGGTTGCCTTTAGACTCATTAACAAATATATTTTATTATGACCAAAATGTTACAGCTGCATATCTATCTTCTGTAATCTCACTACCCAGTGATTTTGGTATTTTATTTGGAGTTAGATATGAAAATACTCAAATAAAAGGTTCTTATGATAATTATTATGCTGCTTTTGAAAATACTTATACTAATATTGTTCCAAATTTTACCTTTTCTAAAAAATTAAATATGTTTCAAACTTTGAAAGTTACATATAGTAATAGAATTCAAAGACCAGATATTCAAAGAGTAAATACTAATACTGAAATTTCTGATTTAAATAATATAAGTACAGGTAACCCTGACTTAATTCCATCAAAATCTCATCAGTTTGAAATAGGATATACAAGTTTTAAACCAGGATTAATGACTAGTTATTTACTGTATTATAAATTAAAATATGATGCGGTTGAAGCATATACTTATTTAATTGATGATAATATTTTTGAAACTAATTACTTTAATACTGGTGATAATCATTCATATGGGTTTAATTTTTTCGGATCAAGTACTATTAAAAAGGTATTAACTGTAAGAGGTTCATTTGACCTTTACACTTATAATATGTCAACTTCTGTAAATAATGTAGATTTACTTAGAAGAAGCTTAAATTATAAATATAGTTTAAGTGCTAATATTAATTTAGGCAAAGGATATAAATTTGAAAGTAGAACATTTTTTCGTTCTCCTCGTCAAACAGTTCAAGGTGAAAGACCTAGTTTTTCAATGATGAGTTTTGGATTTAAAAAGGAGTTTAAAAATAAAAGAGGATCATTTGGTATTGGTATGGTAGATCCTTTATCAAAATATAAATCATTTGACACAAATATTTCTGGTGAAATGTCAAATGGTAATACATTTATTAATAATAGAGATTATGAAATACTATTTCGCTCATTTAACATAAATTTAAAATATAAATTTGGTAAATTAGATTTTGACCCAATAAAGAAAAAAGCAAAACTAGAAAATAATGATTTAATGGAAGAAGATGATAATCGTTAAATTAAATGTTTAGTGATTTCATCTGATAATGGCATAACTTTAGAATAGAAATAATCAATTAATTTACCATCCTTACCAACTAAATACTTTTGAAAATTCCATTTAACAATAGAGTTTTTAAAATCATTTAAATCTTTATTAGTCAACCACTTATATATATCATGTTGATACTTTCCTTTAACTTTAATTTTTTTAGTCATTAAAAATGTAATACCATAATTTATTGAACAAAAATTGATTATTTTTTTCTCAGAAAAAGGTTCTTGAAATAAAAATTGATTACATGGAAGTCCTATAATTTCTAAATTACTATAATTTTTATATAATTTTTGGAGTTCAATATATTGATTTGTATATCCACAGTACGAAGCAACATTTACAAATAATATATATTTATTTTTGAATTTATTTAAGTCAATAGGTTTATTGTCAATTGATTTCAACTTAATTTCATATATACTTTTATTATTCATAGCTTAATTGTTTTATAATAAAGATTCATTTTATTATATTAAATATAAAAAGTTAATTAATTATTTATTATGTCAATAGTTGCATTGAGATATCTTCTTTCATTTTCATTATACATTTTTGCATATATAAGCTTTTCCTCATCAGGAATATGGACATTTACATTAGTATTTTATGTGTATTTTTTTGTTCCATTATTAGAGCTTATCTCTAAACCTAATTATTCAAATACATCAATAAATAATGAAAAAAATAAAATAAACAAGAAAATTTATGATTACATAATTTTTCTTGTTTTTCCTTTTCAGTACTATTTTCTATTTTATTTTTTACATACTTTTTCTATTGACTTAACCACAACTGAAAAGATTGGGAGAATTATTTCTATGGGGGCCTTATGTGCCCATACTATTAATGTAGCTCATGAGCTTGGTCATCGATTTAATAAATTTGATCAACTTCTTTCTAAGTTACTTTTGCTAAGCACTTTAAATACACATTTTTTTATTGAACACAATAGAGGTCATCATAAAAAGGTCGCCACATTAGAAGACCCTGCAACTGCTAGAAAAAATGAGAATGTTTATATTTTTATTATAAGATCAATGGTTTTTGGATATATATCTGCTTGGAATCTTGAAATAACAAGATTAAAGAATAATGGTACCGCAAATTATTTTTTTAATTTTCGAAATCAAATGACCAGATTTACCTTGTTACAGTTAACATTATTATCTGTTATTTATTTAATATTTGGAATTAATGTACTTATTGCATTTTTAATTGTATCATTTTTAGGTATAGCCCAATTAGAACTAATTAATTATATTGAACATTATGGTTTATTAAGAAAAAAGTTGCATAATGGTAAATATGAAAAAATTACTAAAATGCATAGCTGGAATGCAAATTACATGTTTAGTAGATTAATGTTATTTGAACTTACTCGTCATTCTAATCACCATATAAAAGCTTCAAGAAAATATCAAATTTTAAATCATCTAGAAAAATCTCCAGAATTACCAACAGGGTATATTGGTTGCATGTTGCTTTCATTCATTCCTCCACTATGGTTTTATATTATGAATCCACTTGTGGAAAAATATCAAAAATGATTTTATTTAAATGATATATTTTTTTTTGTTTCTCCTTTTTTTGTATTAACTAAATAAATTTGGCCAGGTTTAATAGTATTGATTTTTCTTCCAATTACATCAGTAATATATAGTATTTCATTTTTTTCTGAGAAATCAATCATCTCAATACCAGTACAATCAAATAAGCAACTACCATCATCATAGGTTGCTTCTGGATTAAAATTACATGCTGATACATCAGTACACCCTTCTAAAAAACAACCTACATAAGGTGCTCCTCCAGAAATAATTAAATCACCTTCAGTATTATATATATACCATCCAACTTCGTATTGCCAATCACCTCCATCACAAGATACATTAAAACAAGTTCCTTCACTTTGAAGACAAATTATTTCTTCACTCTCAGACACTTCTTCTAATGTTATTTCAAAGTTATCAATACTTAATATATTTCCATTCCATCCATCTCCATAACTATCTTCCATCACTATGTTGTAAAAAGATCCAAAACAACAACTTCCATCATCTGTATTTGCTTCAGAATCAAAATTAATAGCATAAATGTCAGTACAACCATAAATTGGACAATTATTATATAATTCATCATAAAAAGGTGAATTACCATTAACAATCATGTTTCCATTAATATCATTAATTTCCCAGCTAACTTCCTCAGGCCATCCACCTTCTTCAACAATAATTTCAACACATAATTCTCCATTTGAAGGAATACATAAATTATATTGATCATAATAGCCATTTGAAAGAGTATACTGTGTTAATAATACACTATCCACCATAATACTTAAATAATTACCATTCCATCCATCTCCATAAGAATCTTCTGCAATCAATATTGCACTAACAAAACCTTCTTGACAGTTTCCATTACAATCAAAACCTTCCATAGTAAGTGGATTGTTTGTATAGTTTATCATACTTAAAATAGTTTGACTGTCCGTTCCATAAGAGTCAGAGATTGAAAGTGTTACATCATATTCTCCTTCTTCTGAATAGAAAACTTTTGGATTTTCTTCTGTAGAGCTTGATGGACTCCCACCGGGAAAGTCCCATAACCATGTTGCATTATTATTAGTCATTGCAGAGTGATTAACAAATTGAACAGTATCATTAATACAATTAATAGTTAATCTATCAGCTGCTATTTGTGCATATGGATTTGCTATCTCATATAAATCAACTTCCCAAACACTTCTATTTGTTCCATTTTTCAATTTTGCTTCTTTATAATATGGAACAAGTTGAGTAGAGTAAGTGCTGAGAGGAAGACCGTTATTATATAGAATCCATTCAGTCATAGAATCATTTTTATAATATACACTTTTTCTAGTACCAAGATAAATACCACCATTACTACCTCTATGATATTCAATATTAGTAATATTTTCATTTGAAAGTCCAGCTCCAGTAATATTTAACCATGTATTACCTCCATCTATAGATTGATAGACCTTACTTCCTTCATAATTATTATAATTTAAGCTATTTGGACATCTTGCAATATAAATATGATTTGCATTTTCACTACTCACTGTAATATCAAATGGTATCCAATTATCTGCTACTATCCCTGGAAAAGAAGGTGTAATATCTATAAAGCTTTGTCCACCATTATCACTTCTCCATATTTTTTTCTCAGACCAATAACCAGCATATGTAGCAACATAAATAATATTTGGATTATCCCATCCCACTTCAATGGAGGTTACTTGTTCTGAGAAATCATATAATGGAATTGATGAATAACCGTTATCGAATGATTTGTATAAAATATCACCATTTCCAATATATAAAATATTATAACATCTTGGGTCAAATTCTAAGTTACTTGATTCACCTGTAGTATATGAGGCATTACTTAATACACTCATAGTAAATCCTTCAAGAGGAATATTTCTGTCACCAGACAATTCATACCCGCCACCAGATCCCCATTCGTCTAAATAGACTTTTCTTCCATCTCCAAAATTAACAAAACCTCTATAATTATCTCCTCCACATATTGATACCCAACCACCAAATTCACCAGTGTTAGATAAAGTATCTCCTTGTATATATGTATTATTATCTTTTAATAAAGTAGCATTATGATATGTACCTCCAATCATCACATTTCCATCAGAAAATCCTGATCCAAAACCCCAGAAATCAGTACCTGCAATACCAAACATTCTTTGATGAATGGTGTCACCTTGATTATCAGAGTAAAAAATACCGCCATCACATGCTATCCATAAATCATTATTATAATATTTTATATAATGTAAATCTGCATGAACATATTTTGTATTTTCTGAATCAGCTGCCCAACTCCATTTAGAAGGACATATAAAATTATACCCACCATCATATGAGACCCAATGATTAACACCTCCAACATGAATATTATTAGCATCATTTGGATTTATTGCAAGAGCTAAATCATAATAATATTGACCACCATCATCTAAACCTTCATGGCTCCAACCCATTAAATTTTGATTATCCTCAGAAGGAATTCCACCTGGTTGACTACCACAACAACGAAACTCCCAACTTTCACCTTCATTATCACTAACATATAATCCATATAACCCACTTCCACCATTAGCTGTCCCAGTTGCAAGTGCAACTACTCGATCTGGATTATCTATTGATACTGCAATCTCTGTCCTTCTTTGCTCATCTCCTGAAGCAGGATTTGGCCATCCATTGTCAAAGACATTAAAAGATTCACCAGAGTTTATAGATTTTAAAAATTCTGTTTTATTATTACTTCTTCTAACTATATAAATAATATTTACTTGAGTAGGATGAAATTCTAATTCTAGTACATCACCATCAACTAGTGTAATTAATTGATTATTATTAATATTTAACTGATAGAGTCCATCTTCACTACATATATATATTATATCATTATTTTCAGGATTCATAATAATATCTTTAATAAAACTAAGTTCATATAATAATTCAAATGAACTACCTCCATCAATGGTTCTATATAAATAACTCCCTGATGAAAAATATACAATATCCGCATTTAAATAATCAATTTCAAGACTATAAACTTCGTTAATCATTAATTGAGTATCAAACAATGGAATCCAATTAAATCCTTTATTTACAGACTTCCAAAGACCACATGTTGCTCCTCCAGCATATAGAGTATTTGTATTACTTATAGATTGTTCAATGGTATATAAATGTGCTGCACCAGCAGCATATGAAGTGCTTGCTGCATTTCTATCAAAATCAAATGGACCTATACATTGCCACTGGGATAATTCTTGACCACTAACAAGCAAATTATCTTGTTGATTTTTTTTTTTAATTATTTCTATAGATAGTGACCGTTTCCACCTCTTATAAAATTGAGTATGTTTATTTTTTATAAACTTATTTGTCTTATAATAATCACTATATAACAATTCAATCTTTCCTGGATCAGGTTGACTAGAATACATTTCTTGAACCCAATATGGTAAATTATTTGATGTAGAATCATATTTATATTCTACTTGAGAAAAAATAAATGTTGAATAAAATAAAATGATAAATAGTAATTTCTTCATATTTTTAAAAAATTAATAATGTCTAATTTAATGAATTATTTATGTCTAAATCTAATGAACCTATTTTAAATAAATTATTTAAAGATTCAAATACATATATTGAAGAAGCTACTCAAACAAATAAAGAAGAATTTATAAAAGTTGTTGAAAGTAGAAGAAGTGTAAGAATATATGATGATTCGCAAGTTGATGAGGGTGATATGTTAAAATGCTTAGAGTTATCACTTTTATCTGCTAATTCATCTAATTTACAACCTTGGGAATTTTATTGGGTAAAGGATATAGATAAAAAATCAAAATTAATTGATTATTGTTTAGGTCAACCAGCTGCTTCAACAGCAAAAGAATTAATAGTTTGTGTTGCTAGACCAGATAACTGGAGACTTAATACTAAACTTATGCTTGATCTTTTTAAAGAAAAAGAATTACCCAAAGCTGTATCAACATATTATAATAAAATTGTACCACTTGCCTATAATCAAGGCTTCCTAGGTATATTTGGATTAATTAAAAAAATATCTACTTTTTTTATTGGTCTAAAACGTCCAATACCTCGTGAACCAACTTCTTTTAATGACATGAAAGTTTGGGCACATAAATCAACTGCATTAGCTTGTCAAACATTAATGCTCTCATTAAGAGCTTTTGGCTATGATAGTTGTCCAATGGAAGGTATTGATTCATACAAAATTAAAAAACTACTTAAACTACCTGTTAAATCCCAAATATGCATGGTTATAAGTGCAGGGAAAAGAGCAAAAAATGGAGTATATGGCAAAAGATTTAGATTAAATAAAGATCGATTTATAAAAATCATTTAAAAAAAAAGCCCCATTCAAGGGGCTTTTCTTATTTATGTTATCGATAAAAATTACTTAACGATATTCATATTCTTAGTAGCTGTAAAGGCTTCAGTAGTC